>JAEZAS010000116.1 GCA_023430365.1 Planctomycetota bacterium | reverse complement strand
ACGCGGGGGATTAGCTCAGTTGGGAGAGCGCTTGCATGGCATGCAAGAGGTCAGGGGTTCAAGTCCCCTATCCTCCACCTTCCCAAAGACCATCTGCAATCAAGCAGATGGTCTTTTTTCATGCGCCCACCGCGAAGCGTCTCTCCGTCTCAGGCTCCAGCCGGGGACGAAACCACCCCGAGGCTCCGCTTCGTCCGCCCCGCGAGAAGACCCGCCAACACCCCTGAACAGTCCCCCGCGCAGGCCGTTGTACAACACATGCGCCCACTAGCCATTCAGCAGCAACCGCCCGCTCTGTAGCCACTTAGCTCAAACTGTCCGCCTCGCTTCACAACACCTCGGCGAGGCCACCACAAGCCCACTGAACAGGGCCAAGCACAACAGCAATCGACTTCCGCGAGGGCCGAGCAGCTCGTTCTCTTAAGTCACGGTGCGGCGTGAAGCCAAGCCCGTCTAAATACCACCCCAGTGGGTGGTTTTCACAATAGATGCGCTCAGCCCGCTTTCCGAGCCAACTTCCGCAGCGCCAACCAGTTGCGAACCTCGGCCCCCAAAACTTCACAACCCCTGCGCAACCTCGCTGAACAGGGTGCAAACGATCGCTACCGATCGTGGGAACCGACCGCCAGCAGCGTCTCGGAAGAGAAGCGGCCCGCGTTGCCACGCGCCCACCACAACCTCTCAAGCCACCCAATTGAGAAAGAGCCACCACCGCCCCGCCGCCTCGCTATCCGCGCAGCATCAACCGCCCCACGCACAACAGACCATGCGAGCGGTGTGTCTCGGTATATTGACGTAAAGTTAATAATTTGTCAATAGTTTTTGGCGGGATCGAGGCGCCAGACAGCATCAGCCGGCGGGTCACCACCCGCCGGAAAACGACTGAGAGATTCCGCTACTAGCAAACCAGCCGTCCCCAAACGGCCAACTCGCCCCGGAACGTCCCGCCGCGGGACTTCCGGCGGATGTGATCCGCCGGCTAGGTAGCATTTCGCTCCACACGGGCGCCTCGTCTCGCCGCGTTTCTGTTGCCAACCACGGCCCCCGTCAGCGTATCTGCTGACCCTCCAGCAAATAATCCAGCCAGGCGACTTCCGCTTCGCCGTTTGCTCCAATAAACCGCTCCCACACGTTCCGGCATGCCAGTCGCTATCGTCGCGGCGATTGGAAAGTCGTGAAGGTCAATCGAACCAGCAGGGAATCGTGGCATGCGTAGCGGATCGGTCGTGAAAGTGCTCCTGGCGGGGTTGGTGCTCGTCGGAGTGGGCGTGGGCGCCGCGTTCGGAGGCGATCCGGGCAAAGGCGAAGCGAAAAAGGCCGCGCCGGTCAAAGAGCCCGGCTCGCCGAAGCGGCCCAACGTCGTTTTCATCCTCGCCGACGATCTCGGCTACACCGATCTCGCCTGCTACGGCAGCAAGTTCTACGAAACGCCCAACATCGACCGCCTCGCCGCGGAAGGAGTCCGCTTCACCGACGGCTACACCTGCGGCCCCAACTGCCAGCCGACCCGCGCCGCCCTCAACAGCGGTCAGTACGGCCCGCGGACCGGCGTCTACACGGTCGGCGGCATCGACCGCTTCAACTGGCAAAGCCGACCGCTGCGCCCGGTCGACAACGTCGCGAAACTGCCGCTCGACGTGATGACGGTCGCCCAGTCGCTGAAAAAGGCTGGCTATGCGACCGGCATGTTCGGCAAGTGGCATCTGGGCAACGACGGCGAGCATCATCCATCGCAGCGAGGCTTCGACGAAGCGATCGTGTCGGAGGGCAAGCACTTCGACTTCGCCACCAATCCAAAGACCGAGGTCCCCAGCGGCGCCTACCTGGCCGATTTCCTCACTGACAAGGCGACCGATTTCATCCGCCGCCACAAGGACGAGCCGTTCTATCTCTACCTGACCCACTACGGCGTACACTCGCCGCATCAGGCAAAGGAAGATTTGATCGCCCGCTTCAAGGACAAGCCTGCCGCCGGTGGTCACCATAGCCCGAACTACGCCGCCATGATCGCCAGCCTCGACGAAAGCGTCGGCCGGATTGCCGCGGTGCTCGACGAACTGAAGCTCGCCGACAACACGCTGGTCGTGTTCACAAGCGACAACGGCGGCGTCGGCGGCTACGAGCGTCAGGGGATTCAGGGAGGAAGCATCACCGACAACGCCCCGCTGCGCGGCGGCAAGGGAATGCTCTACGAAGGTGGCGTTCGGGTGCCCTACATCTTCCGCTGGACGGGCGTGATTCCGTCGGGCAGCGTCTCGCATACGCCGATCAACTCGG
Organism: Planctomycetota bacterium; assembly: GCA_023430365.1. GTDB lineage: Bacteria > Planctomycetota > Planctomycetia > Pirellulales > Pirellulaceae > JAEZAS01. The sequence goes on along the minus strand of JAEZAS010000116.1, from coordinate 25,095 downwards.
TCGACCTCTATCCGACGCTGCTCGAACTGGCCCAGGCGAAGGCGCCGGAGCAGCCGCTCGACGGCGTCAGCTACGTCTCCGTCCTGCGCAACCCGTCCAGGTCGCTCGACCGCGAAGCGATCTTCTGGCACTTCCCCGGCTATCTCGGCGCGGGCGGCGGAACGTGGCGCACGACCCCAGTCAGCGCCATTCGCTCGGGCGATTGGAAGCTGCACGAGTTCATCGAAGACGGCCGGCTGGAGCTCTACAACCTGGCGACCGATCTTGGCGAAACCCAAAACCTCGCCGAATCGCAGCCCGAGAAGGTGAAGGAGCTGCAAGCCAGGCTGCACGCATGGCGCACCCAGGTCGGCGCCAAAATTCCCACCAAGAACGAGTCGATCCAGGATGCTCCCGCGGCGAAAGCCCGGAAGGGGAAAGGGAAGGGCAAGGGAAAGGCGAAGCAAGGAACGTGATGCGTCACGCTTCCGGGAAAACGCCTTCGGGCCAACTAGCGCCGCTCAGCGGGAGCGGCGTCGGCACTTCGGAGCGCTTCGTGCCCCCAGTCCAGTTCGTCGAGCTTCGCGGCGGGGAAAATCCACAAGGACCACACACCGCTTTTGGCGCGACAATCGACCGCGATTTGTTTGCCATCCGGAGACCAGGCGGGCATGAGATAGCCGTTGCCAGCCAGTTTCGCCGACTTTCCGGTGGCTGGGTCGAGCAGCGTTAGTTCCGCTTTGTCCGTTCCACCGAAGCCCCCGGCCGAGACCAGCTTGCCGTCGTGCGACCAGGTCGGGATTCCGGTTTCGGCGCCTGGCACCGTCCAAGTCTTCCGCTCCTCACCCGTGGGCAGATTCGAAAGAGTGAGCTTGCCGCTGGCGATGACCGCCACACGTGTGGTCTGGGGGTTAAGAGCGGGATAGTACGTGTTCGCGACGCGCATAATGGGCCGAGGTTCGGCGAACTCGTCCCCCTCGACTTCCGCAGCCATGATCTGGCCGAGCCTGCGGGAGTGGTAGAACAAGACCGTGCCCCGCTTCGACCAACTGGGCATGCCGCCGTCGGCGATTCTCCGATCGTTCTTGCCGTCGCTCCCGACCATTCGCACTTCTTCGGTATTGCCTGCGCCGCGAGCGTAGGCGATCTGCCGTCCCTCTCCCGGCTGCCAGGCTGGGTCTTTGGCGGCGGCAGGAATGAGAGTGGAGATCTCGCCGCTGACGACGTCGTAGATCTTTATCCCGCGCTCGCCGCGGCTGTCGCTATAAGCGATCCGCTTGCCATCGGGCGACCAACTCGCCTTGTAGCCGAAGTCGACAAACTTGCCGCCGAGGGCCCGCATCGTTTCGTCCGGCTCGGGCGCCTCGGCCAGCGCCAGATGCGGGGAAGAAAGAATCGCCAGGGCCAACCCGGCGCAGACCCGCACAGCCGACACATACGACAACCCCATGGCGCGTTCTCCGGGAGGAGGGAACGGTGGTCGAGCGACGAGGCGCATTGTAGCGGGACGTGAAGCCCTTTCCCAAGCAGCTAAGTCGGCAGAGGAACGGGATTTCCGACTCGCGGCGAAATTTCCAGCTTGAGCGCGGGGCAATTTCGAAGTTCTAATCTACGGGGATTGCATCCCCGCAGTCAGGTGGACGCCCGGCGCAGCTTTCCGGTTAGATGTCCACGGATTACGCTGTTCTTTTCTACCTCGATCGGGCGGTCGGTCGGCAGTCCGCCGCACCCATCGCCTACAACGCTATCTTTCTCGAGAACGCGGTCATGTTTCCAAGAATCCTGGCGGCGATTCTGGTCGTCGCTCTTCTGGGCGCCGTGGCGCCCTGCTCAGCCCAGTCCTACAAGAAGGGGGACGAGATCGAAGTCCAGGTCCTCGGCGATTGGGTGCCCGGCTTCGTCCTGCAGACGAATCCCCGCGGCGACGTTCTGGCCGAGTACGAATGGATCGCGGGCAGGACGCAGCAGAAGGTTTTCAAAGCGCAGGAGGTGCGCTTCGCCTACGAGTCGGGCGCCATCGCTCGCGCGCGGATGTGGTCCGACGCTTCGGGCAAGTTCAAGATCAAGGCGGCGCTGATTGATCTGTCCGACGACAATGTCACCCTGCGCAAGCCCGACAAAACCGAAGTGACGATCGCCGTCGACAAGCTGAGCGACGGCGACCGGTCGTTTCTGAAGAAGCTGACCAAGAGCGTCGGCCCGATTCCGCCGAAGCTGCCCGAGGTGGTGGTTTTTGAGGATGCGAGCGTGTTCGGCGATGCCGGCTGGGGAAGCCCGGTGCGGGCTGCGCTCGAGCCCGATCCGGTGCCGGCAGGACTCCGGATGAAGCAAGGTGGCCTGGTGTTGCCGCGGATCGATTTCTTCGATCGCCTCGGAGCGGTCCTGCCGCTGGGAGGCTCGGACGCTTGGGTCCTGGCCGCCATGGACAACGAGAGTCCGAAGCACAACGTGCCGACGCGCCTGCTCTGGTCGTCGCTCGCCAAGTCGAAGCTGCAGGGGCAGCAGGCGCTCCCGCCCGGCGAAGTCGTGATGGACTATCACACCAAGAGCAAGCAGTTGCTGACCCTCTCGACCGATCAGTTCAAAGGCAATGCCGAGGATTGGGGCACCAGCTATCTGACTCTCTGGTCGGTCCTTCCCACCGACAGCCAGGCGAAGCCCATCGTCCGCTGGCGCGTGAATGTGGGAGCTTGGGCGCCCAACGAACCGTGGGCTCGCATCATTGATGAGAACACGGTGCTGCATCGCCGGCAGAAGCAGGAATATGTGCTGTGGGACATCCAGGCGCGCAGCATGCGGAGCCTGATCAAGCAGGAATCCTTCTTCAGCGCTCCAGCCGCACTTAGCCCGGGCAAGCGGTACCTGGTGTTGCCCGAGGACAAGCAGGTGCGGGTCATTGAGGCGGCGACCGGCAAATTGGTTTCGACCTATCCCGTCACCGACGGCGCGGCGAGCGTGGCTATTTCGAACGATGGAACCCGATTGGCGGTGCTGGGTCGCAATAAGCTTACAGTGTGGAATCTGACGAGCGCCGACGCTCCCGAGGAGGTGTACCAGGCCGAAGCCATCGGCACCCCGTTCAGCGCCACGATGACCTGGATCGGCAGCGACCGCTTGATGGTCAGCGGCCACCGGCACGAGTTGGTGCTGTTCAGCCTTTCCAAGAAAATGGCGCTCTGGAACTACGAGTTTGACTGGAACGCAGTCAGCGAAGGCTCCGGCCGCCGCGTGCGCGAGATTGTCGACGGCCACCTGGTCTATGGCGCCACGGTCGATGGCGTGGGTGGCCAGAACGGGGGCATCGCGGTGGGAGCGGTGCAACTCCCCGGACCTCAAGTCAACGAAGCGGAATCGCAAATCACGCGCGATGCGCTGCTCGTGATGAAGCCGGGTTCGCCCGTGCGACTCGATATCAAAGCCGGCGAGCACCAGGCGCGCGTCGAGGCGGCGCTGCAGAAGCAAATCGAGCAGAACGGCTGGGTGCTCACGCCCGATGCGCCGAATGTGCTGGAAGCGGAGATGAAGCTCGGCGAGTCGCAAACCACGACCTATCGCCAGTGGGGCTCGGGCGCGACGACGAGCGTGACGATCACCCCGCATGTCGCGACGCTGAGGCTCAAGGTCGGCGAGCACGTCGCGTGGCAATCGGGCACCAGCGGCGGCGCGCCGATGTTCATCCGTCTCGAAGAAGGGCAATCGGCCCAGGGCGAAGCGGACAAGTGGAACCGCCCGAATCCCGGCTTCTTCGACAGCGTCGATGTCCCGGATAGCGTCCTCGACCCGACGAAGAAGCTCGGCCTCGGTACGACCCAGGTCACCAACCGCGGCCTGACGCCGAAAACCGGCTCGCCCCGGCCGACGCCGCCCACCCGGGGATAACCCGCCAGGGCAAGTCATCCGCCAACGCAGGAGCTATGCCCGGCACGTTTCTTCGTGACCGGGCAATGTCTATCCAGCCCTGCGCAGAGATTGCCCAGCCGCCTGCGGCCCCGGCCGCAAAAAGTCGCAAAAACCGCGGACAAACGCCCCCAATGGGCCGCGAGGCGGGCTCGCACGTTGGCATGCAAAGTGCTTTATAGAGTGGTGGGTGAATGAATTCTCTTGCTCCACCGCACCCGCTCTTCTCATGGAGGCTCTTTTCGAATGCTCGTCACGGACATCCACACCGGACCCGCTTTGCTGAAGTCGACTGCTGCCGACCTGATGACGGCCAATCCGCTGTCGTTCGAACGCTCGACGCCGATCCCCAAGGCGTGGGCCCTGTTGGAGCATCACGAACTTCAGGCCGCCCCGGTGGTGTGTCAGGGCATTCCCGTCGGCCTCGTCACCAAGGCCGCGTGCGAATCGTGGTACGAGTTCAGCCAGCGCTCCCAACCGCAGAACGCCGAGATCGTTCACAGCGATAGCGAGCCGGTTTCCACGATCATGACTCCTGGCGTCGACACCGTCTTCGACGATGCGCCGATCGACGCTGTCATTCGCACTCTCGTCCGCCGCCGCATCCCGCGCGCGTTCGTCGTCGATGAGAGTGGCGAACTGGTCGGTGTCCTCAGCATACGCGACATTCTGCGGCGCATCGTCGAGACGTAGCTCCGACGTTCGACTGGCACATGAGCGCGTTTTCTCGCTGGCGCGACCGCTCCGGTCGCGTCCAGCCGGCGCTTCACGCTGCGCTTAGGTCGCTCACGCATTCAAGGAGCACCCAAGAAGAAACACCAAAGCTCGTCTGTCTGCTCAGGAGGTAATCCCGATGATTGCAAATACACACGTTTCCGTTGCACCGCTCCAGCGCCTCTATGCGCTCCAGCGTTATTCGCTTGCCAACTACGCCCGCGAAGCGCAGCTCTACGCGCCGGCTCCGCGAAAGCGGTTCCTGGACCTGATCAAGGACATCGCACGCGGCCAGCGCGAGCGCGCTGCCGAGATCCGAGCGCTGTTGGCCGTCCAGCGGGCGGCGCCCGAGACGACTAGCTATCCGCTTCGGTACGCCGCTTTGAACTACCTGTGCGCGCGGATGGTCGCGCGCAAGCTGCTCCAGCGACAGCCGGCGCTCATTGTCGCGATTCGCAGCGTCGCCAGTGCTCCCGGAGTCTCGTCGGAAGTGAAGTCCCTCGCGCATCGGATCGCGCGGGCTGAGGAAGAGAACCTCGTGCGACTCCGCCGGGCCTTCGAGTCGCCGGCAGTGGCTCAGCCCGCGCATTCGCCGCCTGCGCACGCGCCGCGAGTTCACGCGGCCCGCAAGCGGCCCCTGGTCACGTCCCGTCACCCCGAGCATAGGAGGGTTATGCAATGGACATCCTCTATCCACCCCTTGAGCAGCAACCGTCGCCGGCTCCCTGGCTTAACCGTCGTCGATTGAGCGACGCCCCGGCGCTCATCGAGCAGGTCCTCGTCCAAAATCCCGAGGCGACGATCGACGAAATCCGCGACCAACTCGCCGCCTGGAACGCTCCCACATCGGGCAGCGTCGTGGCCATGTGGCGGAGCAGGCTCCGGGACAAGCTGCGACACGGTGAAACGAACCGGAGGAGTGCCGCGAGGATTGCGGCGTAACAGGAATGGTTGTGGTTTTGGTTCCTTGAGGAGGACACACCGGAGTGCCGAACGTCGATGCGACGATCTTTCTTTGCTTGCGACTGGCGGGACCCTTGTTCGGAGCCCTGGTTCTGGGAGGGCTGCTCGGCGCCCAGCGAGAGCGCTCGCGCAAGCCGGCTGGCCTGCGCACGCACATGCTCGTGACCATGTCGGCGACGACGCTCATCCTGATCTGCCGCGAGAGCGGGATGGCCATCGGCGACATCGCTCGCGTCATTCAGGGGATCGCCGCCGGCGTTGGTTTCATCGGGGGTGGAGCGATTTTGAAGATGAACGGCCAGGCCGAAGTCAAAGGCCTGACGACGGCCACGACGATCTGGATCACGACCGCCGTCGGCGTCGCGCTCGGGATGGGACAGTTCGTGCTGGCGATGCTAACCGTGGCCTTCGCCTGGTTGGTACTGACGGTGCTCGATAGGCTCGAGCGGCGGATTGGCCCGCAGGCCTCCAACCGCTCTCTGTAGGAGGTAGTTTATGAAAAACGTAGTAGTAACGATTCCGGATCGCCAGCGTCTGGGCGATCTGTTGTCCAACCTCGAGATGCAATGCTTTGGAGACCCGCGCGCTCGCGAGTTGCTCCAGTGCAAGCTGGAGGAAGCGGAAGCGAAATCGGCGCGCGCAATCTCCAACGCCCGGGTGACGATGAACTCGAAAGTCGTGTTGTTCGAGCCGGCCACCGGCCAGCGCCGAACCTGCACCTTGGTCTATCCCGACGACCGCGACCTGTACGAAAACAGCGTCGGCGTGCTCGAAACCCTCGGAGTCCGCTTGCTCGGGCGTCGTGTCGGAGACGTCTTTGAAGTCCCAGAAGGGAAGCGAAAACGCCGGTTCGTGATCGAATCGCTCCGCTATCAGCCAGAGCTATCCGGGGCGGAGCACCTTTAAGCCGCCCCCAATAGCAGGCGATTGATCAAGCCAAACGCCACTTACCGAGGTGGCTTGGGCTCCATGCGCTCCGGGCGAAGCTCCGGCGAGGGCTCGATTCTCTTGCGGCCGTTTACCTCGTCATAGCTGAGCAAACGTCGCTCCAGCAGGCCGCCGCCAGCGAGCCGGATCTCGTAGGTCAGCTGCGGCTCGGCCGCGGTGGGGTCCAGTTCGAGGACCGCCCACAGCTTGCCCTCATCGTAGCCCGTAAAACGCTCCGGATTGGGATGGAAGGTGGCGTTGCCGCTGCCGGCTGGTCCGCTCGTGAATTCGAGGAAGCGATCCTGAATCTGGTAGCCCGCCGTGAAGTGGCGGTCGCCCGAGAGGAGCACGACTCCCTCGATGTTGTTCTGGCGGATGTGATCGAAAATCTCCTGCCGCTCCCGTTCGAACGACGACCAGCAATCGGGTTGCGTGAGCGTCTGCCATTCGCTGCCGGAACCGACGATCTTGAACCGGGCTTTCGATTCAGCGAGGCCTTGCTTGAGCCAGGCAAGCTGCCGGGCGCCGAGCATCGTCTTCGTGCCGTCGTCGGGCGTGCGGTTCGGCGTGCGGTAGTAACGCACATCGAGCATGAAGAAGTCGACGCCGTTGCGCGAAAAGCGGAAGTAGCAGCCGGGATTGTCCGGTTCGCCGTACGACGGATTGGCCCACCACTGGCGATGGACGTCGAGGCTGTCTTCCTTGCCCTTCGCCGTGCCGTCGGAGTTGTTGGGACCGAAGTCGTGATCGTCCCAGATGGAGTAGGTCGGCGTCGAGCGGATGATTTTCTCAAAGCCTCCGACCGTGCGGTGCATGAACAGGTGATCGCGGAGCAAGTCGCGGTCGGTCGTGTCGCCGTAATGGTTGTCGCCGAGCATGAGCAGCAAGTCGAAATCGGCTCGCTCGGCCATCTCGCCGAAGGCGGCCGCGGCGGAGTAACCTCGTGGACCAACGCAGGAGGCAAACGCCACCCGCAATGGGCCCGGCTGATCGTCGGACGGGGCGGTGATGAACGAGGGATATGGCCGGGCCAGCGCCGGCTGGCCGTCGAGCAGCGGCACATAGTAATAACGCGTCGCCGGCTGCAGCCCGCTCACTTCGACTTGCCCGGTAAATGAGCTCGCCGCTTCCAGGCTCGGACCTTCGACTGAGCGTGCCTCGGCCAGGTCCGCAGTCGCGCCGATCTTGAAGCCCAGCCGCGATGCGTTTGAGGCCTTGGCCCACAAGCGGGCGGTGGTCGGCGACACGTGGCCAACGAGCGGACCAGCGTGCAGAAAAGCTTCGCCCGGGATCGGTTCCACTGCGGGCACGGGAGGATGCTTCGGTCGGTTGGGCTGGGCAGCCGAGGTACCGCACAAGACGGCGACGAGCGCGAGGCTGGTGGGAACGAGCAAAGAGGCAGGTTTCATCGGGTGATTCCTCAAAGGGGCGGAAGATCGGCTGCCATTTTAGTCAGCGCCAAGCGCGCCGAGCACCTCCGGGTGCACTGGCGGATAGTCGCAGGCGCGGGCCCTGCCTCCTTGCGACCGAGCGGCCGAGAAATGACGATAGAAGGCTTCCCCATCGCCATCCCCTACAGGCCCTCTCTGCCATGGACCGACACATTGCCGCCGCCGTTTTGTCGCTCTGCCTTGTGGCCAGCGTTTCCGCCTCCACTTTCGCCAAGGCGCCGGAGTATGCTCCGGCCAAAGCCGAGCTGGTGCGCCCGCGGCAAGGGCTGGGCAACGTCGTCCGCAAGCTGACCAAGGGCGAGCCGGTGAAGATCGGCTATCTCGGCGGCTCGATCACGGCCGCCGCTGGCTGGCGGGTGCAAACGCTCCAGTGGTTCCGGGAGCAGTTTCCGCAAGCCAAGGTCGAGGAGATCAACGCGGCGATCGGCGGAACCGGGAGCGACCTGGGCGTGTTTCGCGTTCAGCGCGACGCCTTGCAGCACAAGCCCGATCTGCTATTCGTGGAATTCGCCGTGAACGACGGCGGAGCGTCGCCGGAACACATCTGGCGCGGGATGGAAGGAATCGTGCGACAGACCTGGGCCGCCAATCCGCGGACCGACATCTGTTTCGTGTACACCTACCGCGTCGGTTATGAAACCGATCTGGAGCAGGGCAATTGCCCCCGCGCCGCTTCGGCCATGGAGATGCTCGCCGAGCACTACGGCATTCCGTCGATCAACGTGGCGCTGAAGGTCGTTGAGCTCGAGAATGCCGGCAAGCTGGTGTTTCAGGCGAACGAAGAACCAGCCGAGGGCGTCATCCGGTTCTCGCAGGACGGCGTGCATCCGCTCGAAGCCGGCCACCGCATTTACACCGACGTCATCGCGGCCGCGATGACCGACCTGGGCTCGCATGAGCCGGTCGACCACGGCGCCAAGCTCGCCACATCGTTTGTGGACGATCACTGGCAAGCGGCCAAGATGGTTCCGCTATCCCCGGAGATGCTGCAAGGAAACTGGAAACGGCTGGAGCCCGAGGCGCAGCTCTCCCGCTCGTTCAGCGGCCGGATGGGCACGATCTGGGAAGCGGCGGAGCCGGGCAGCAAGCTGACCTTCAAGTTTCGTGGGTCGATTGCCCGCATCTACGATCTGCTCGGCCCCGATGGCGGCCAGGTGACCGTCACCGTCGACGGCAAGACGCGCGACAAGCCGGTTCCGCGATTCGACAGCTACTGCACCTACCACCGCATCGCCACGCTGTCGGTTGCCGAAGGGTCCGACCCCAACGAGGTCCACACCGTCGTCATCGAGGTGCATCCCGAGCAGCCCGACCGCCAGCCGGTTGCCTTTCGGCTGAAAAACCCGGAGGAAGAACTGCGTTCGCCCAAGTACCAGGGAACCAACTTCCGCGCCGCCCAGATTCTCGTGCTGGGCGAAGTGGTGCCATGATGCCAGCGACTGCGAGAGAGCGTTTGCCGAGCGATTCCGCCACGATGCCTGACGTCGTCAACATTGCCGCCTATCGGTTTGTTCCTCTGACCGGCCTGCCCGAGCTGCGCGAGCGGCTGCTGCGCCGCTGCAAGAGCCTGGGACTTCGCGGAACGATCCTGCTGAGCACCGAGGGAATCAACCTCTTTCTGGCCGGCGGCCGGGAAGCGATCGACGCACTGCTCGCCGACCTGCAGGCCCTTCCGGGGCTCGAGGACTTTGCACCCAAGATCAGCTACAGCGACGATCAGCCGTTCAACCGGATGCTGGTGCGGATCAAGAAAGAGATCATCGCCTTCGGAGTGCCGGGCATCGATCCCGCCCGGCGGACGTCGCCGAAGCTGCCCCCCGCCGAACTGAAACGCTGGCTCGACGAAGGTCGGCCGGTCACGTTGCTCGACACGCGCAACGACTACGAGGTTCAGGCAGGCACGTTCAAGAACGCGGTGACGCTGGGGATCGGCCACTTTCGCGAGTTTCCCCAGGCCGTCGAGCGCTTGCCGGAAGAGCTCAAGCACTCCCCCATCGTGATGTTCTGCACCGGCGGCATCCGCTGCGAGAAGGCGGGGCCGTACATGGAGCGCGAGGGCTTCGAGCAGGTCTTCCAGCTCGAAGGAGGCATCCTCAAGTATTTTGAGGAGTGCGGCGGCGACCACTACACGGGAGACTGCTTTGTGTTCGATCGCCGCGTGGGGCTCGATCCCACACTGGCCGAGACCGAGAACGCGCAGTGCTTCAATTGCCAGGCGATTCTCACCCCCGCCGATCAGGAGCATCCGCACTACCAGTTCGGCAAGTCTTGCCCCGCCTGCTACGTCTCCGACGCCGAGCAGATGGCCCGCACGATCGCCGCCCGCTATGCGGAGATCGCCCGCGTCACCTCGCCGCTTCCCGGCAGTCAGCCGTACGACAATTTCCGTCCGCTCAACATCTCGTCGAAGCACGAGGGGAAGACGCTGCGGGAAACCTTGCTCGCCGTGTTTCCGCATCTGTGCGAGGAGTACTGGCGCGAGCGATTCGAGCAGCAGCTCATTCTCGATGGCGCCCGGCAACCCGCGGACCCCGACCGGCGCGTGCGATCGGGCGACTGCTACCTCCATCGGATTCCCGCGAGCACCGAGCCTGAGGTCAGCGCGGCGATTCGTGTTTTGCACGAGGATGCGGCGATCGTCGTGATCGACAAACCGGCTCCGCTGCCGCTCCATCCCTCGGGGCGCTACAACCGCAACACGTTGCAGTGGATTCTCGGCCAGGTCTATCGGCCGCAGAAGCTGCGGCCGGTGCACCGGATCGACGCCAACACCACGGGGCTCGTCGTCTTTGCCCGAACGCAGCAGATGGCGGGCAAGGTCCAACCGCAATTCTCGTCCGGCGAGGTCGAAAAGCTCTACCTGGCCCGCATCCAAGGCCATCCGCCGACCGATGCGTTCGTGTGCGACGCCTCCATCGGCAGCGCACGAACCGAGCTAGGGGGCCGGAACGTCGACGAGCAAGGCCTCGCGGCCCGCACTGACTTTCGCGTGCTCCAGCGGTTCGACGATGGAACATCACTCGTCCAGGCCAAGCCGATCACGGGGCGGACGAACCAGATTCGGATCCACCTCTGGCATCTTGGCTGGCCGATCGTGGGCGAGCAGGCGTATATCGCGGGTCACCAATTTGGCGACACTCAAACGCATGACGTTAGCGCCCCGCCACTGTGCTTACACGCATTTCGGATCGCGCTGAACCATCCGCAATCGAGAGAGCGGGTGGCATTTGAATCGCCGGCGCCGGCTTGGGCAAAGTAGGCCGCACTCAAACGAGACTTTCCATCGAGCAAGAGAGTAGCCGGAGGCGAACCGCCTCCGGGCAAGTCTCGCGCGAAGGCTTAGTCTCGCGCTCGGTCGATTGTGATGGAAAGATTCACTGCAGGGCGGGCCCGGAGGCGGTTCGCCTCCGGCGCTTACGGTTGGGATGGAAGCTCCGGTGAGCTACGAGCTGCGTTGGTATTTGGGGGGCCCGCTACTTTGCCTTCTCGCTGCTCACGCGGTCGGCCAGGGCCATCAGGTTCGCCCCTCGCAGAGCCCCTTCGAGCAACTCCGGCAGCCGCTGCGGCGTGCAGGCGAAGCAGGGGATGCCGAGCGCGGCCAGCTTGCGCGCGAGCCCTTCGTCGAAGCACGGCTTGCCGCTGTCGTTGAGTGCGAGCAGGCACATCGCCCGCACTCCCGATGCGACCATCTCTTCCATCCGCCGGACGAGCTGCGCCTGGTTGCCCCCTTCGAACAAGTCGGTGATCAGGATGAACAGCGTGTTCTTCGGTTCCTTGATGAACTGCTCGCAGTAGGCGACCGATTTGTTGATGTCGGTGCCGCCACCGAGTTGCACGCCAAAGAGCATTTCGACCGGATCGTTGCCGCATTGCTCGGTCAGGTCGACGACTTCGGTGTCGAAGGCAATCACGTGCGTCTCGAGCGCCGGCAGGCTGGCGAAGATCGAGCCGCACACCGCTCCGTACACGACCGAGTCGGCCATCGAGCCGCTTTGGTCCATATCGACGATCACCGTCCAGTTGTTCGACCGCTGGGCTCGAGAGTAAAAGTAGACCCGCTCGGGAATGATCGTCCCGAGCGACGGATTGTAGTTTTTCAGATTTCGCCCGATCGTCCATTTCCAGTCGATCGAGCTGGCGCTGGGCAGCGGCGAGTGCTCGCGGCGATTCAGCGCGCCGAGTACCGCCTGGCGAATCTTCTGCTCCAGGGCGAGCTTGATCTGCTCGACCACCGCGCGGACCACCATCCGGGCCGTTTCTTTCGTGCGCTCGGGGATTTGTCCCTTGAGCGACATCAGCGTGCCGACCAGTTGCACGTTCGGCTGGACGTTTTTGAGCATTTCCGGCTCAAACAGGAGTTGCTTGAGCCCCTTGCGCTCGATTGCGTCCTGCTGGATGACGGTGACGACGTCCTCCTGAAAGTAGTTGCGGATGTCGCCGAGCCATTTGGCGATGCGGGGCGACGAATTGCCCAGACCCGCCGACCGCTCGCTGCTGGCCGAGCCGCCCGTCTCGTCGTAGATCGCCGCCAGGGCTTCGTCCATCTCCAGTTCGTCCCGGCCGAGCGAGCAGCCGCCGGGGCACATCTGCGAGAGGGGGTCCTGCGAATCTTGCCCCAGGACGAGTCGCCAGCGCGTGAGTTGTTCGGGAGTGAAGGGGACGGCCATCGGTCAAAGATCCCCAAAGTCGAAATCGTTGAGTTCGCTGAGCGACTGCTCTTCTTTTTCGGTGAGTGGCTGAGCGATCAGCTCGCTCGCGGTGTCGGCGGTCAGGCCCCAGCACTCGCCCAGGTTTTCGGCGATGTGCCGTTTCTCCTGGGGGCTGAACGAGCCGAACGCCCGACGGAGGAAGACGAGGGCCCGGCGGAACTGATCGTCGTCGAGCGAGGCCAGGTACTCGGCAAGTTGCTCCCAAAGCGTCTGCCGGGCGAGCAGGGCATAGCGATTGCGCTGCGAAAGCCCTTCGAACCAGCCAGCCCCGAGATCGGCAGGCACCCCGGGGGAAACCCGGCGCGAAACCTCGCGCGCGAGCACCTCGTTGGCCATCAGCCCGCGTTCGAGCAGGATGGCGCAGGCGTAGCCCGAGAGAAGCGGGTTCCGGTCGTCGGCGTCGGCGAGTTTTTGCAGCGTGCCGATCCAGAGCGGCTCGTCGACGCGGTCGTGGAACTCCAGCCCCACCTTGTTCTGTTCGTCGATCGCCACGAGCAGCGTGCGCGCCGCCTGGTTGTCGCAATTGGCCGCTGCAAAGAGCGACAGTGAGCCTTGCACGAACAGGTCTTCGATCAGGGGGAGCAGCGGCGCGGGGTCAAACTTTCGCACATCGCCGTAGCGAGCCACCTGGCCGAGCTGATGGGCCGCGCGCGCGATCTCGGCAAACTCGGTGCTCGGCGCCGCCAGTTCCTGCAATCGGCTGCGAGCCAGGTCCATCGACTTCATCAAGCCGCACTGGCAGGCGTCCTTCACCATGCCCGCCGCCTCGGCGATCGACTGGCATTCCTGCAGCCGCGTCTTGAACTTGTAAGCCGTCGCCAGCTCGATCGTTTCGCCAAATAGCACGGCCTCGACCAGCGCGATCTCGCTCTCGGGAGTCCACTGCAGGTTCCACTTCTCAGCCCACGTGGCCGATTGTTGCCCCGTGCGGACTTCCTGCGCGAAACCGACACCCAAGACCCGCAGCCGATGGAACAGGGACGAGCGGTTCAGGTCGAGCCGGGCCGATTCGTCGCTCTTGGCCCGACGATTCTCGCGCAGGTCGAGCGATAGCTCCTGCTTCACCGTGGAACGATACTTTTCGAGCTTCAGCCGGGCGAGTTCGCGGTCGAAGTCGCTTTGGATGGATGTTTGGCTGACCCCCTTGGGCAATTGGCCGACGGCGGTGCCGACGTCGACTCGCGCCAGCGCCTCCTTCACCGTCGAACGCTCACCGTGGCCCAGCAGGGCGACCGCTGCGTCGCGCAGGTCGGCCAGCGTCGGAGCCAGGCCGTCTTTCAGCGCCGACAAGGTGCGGGCCAGACGCACGCCGTCGATCACTTCGGCGGTCGAGCGATGCGTCCCCGCCTCGCGCAGATGCCGGGCGACGAGCGACAGATAGCGCATCGGCAAATCGTCGAGCCCGCCGTGGTTGAGCGTTTGCCAGAGGAGCTCAAAGTAGGCGGGGGCATGGTTTCCGGCCCCATAGCCCGACTGCGACGAGAGCTTGAAGTAGGAGTAGGGCATCAGCGTGAGCTTGCTCGAGCGCTTGCGCAGCGAGCCGAGCTCTTCGTCGGTCATGGCGGGCCACTCGCCGGTCAGCACGGGGGCATGGAAGGCCCCCACCACGGCGACGATCTTTTCCGGCCGATGGCCAGCCGCGATCGTTTCTTCGATCCGCCGCCGCATGAACGCTTCGCGGACCAGGTTCTCCGCCCGCCAGCGCGGCGTGTCCTCTTCGAGATCGCGCAAGGCCCTGCCGAACTCGAACGACGCCCGGCGATAACTGTCGTCGCTGCCGTTGTGCTCGTAATGCCGTTCCCAGTACGTCTCGTAGTCGGCTTCACCGGCCAGTTCCGCGCAGCGTTCGTAGAGCGAACGTCTGAGGACCGGGGCCTCGATTGCTACTGCCGTCGCGGGTTCCTCCGCCTCGGTTTGTGTTTCCGGTTCGAGTGGATCGTCCGCCTGCGGTGGGGCCGCGGCGCACGGCTGCTCGTCCTCGGTGTCGAGGTTTCGCAAAGCCCGCTCGCGCAGCTCGCACTCAGTGTCGAGCAGACCGAGGAAGTTCTCCGACGGCAGATCGATGAACTCCACCTGGGCGTTGTTCTGCTTCACCCAGAGCAGGGCCTGGTACTCGGGGCTGTAGCTGGCCAGCGGATAGACGAGCGTGCGCACCGGCAGCGAATCGGTGTAAGCCAGAATCGCGATCGGCGGACGCGTTTCCTTGCGGAGCATGTCGGGGATCAGGTCAGTGGCGTCGTCGAGCCCCTCGATCAGCACCACGTCGGGCTGGACCTGGTCGAGATACCGACGCAACTGCCAGGCCCCCATCGGGGAGAGGTGCCGCACGCCGAAGACGTTGATCTGCCACGTCACGCGTTATGCTCCGCGCAGGCGGTGAACAGCGGCCGCCATTCGGCCCCTCGCTTTTTCAGCACGTTCGACAGGTACTCCTGCCAGACGCCGCGGTCCTTTTCCTCGTCCTTGACGATCGAGCCTTGCAGCCCGGCGGCAAGGTCGTGAGGCGTCACCTCGCCGCTGCCAAAACTGCCGGCGAGCGCCATGCTGTTCGCCAGCACCGAGATGGCTTCCGCGGTCGAGAGCACGCCCGACGGCGTCTTGAGCTTGTTCTTGCCGTCGAGCGTTTGTCCGGTGCGCAGCTCGCGGAAGATCGTCACCACCTTTTCGATCGCGTCGGCCGCCGGAACTTCGGACCTGAGCTCCAGGCTGGCGGCCAGTTCGCGGACGCGCTTGCGGACGATGTCGATCTCGGTCTCGAGGGTTTGCGGCGTCGGCAGGACCACGATGTTGAACCGCCGCTTGAGAGCCGCCGACATGTCGTTCACACCCCGGTCGCGCGTATTCGCGGTTGCGATCACGGAGAAGCCCTTCTGGGCCGGTACTTCCGTAGCCAGTTCGGGGACCGAGATTCGCTTTTCCGACAGCAGCGAGATCATCGCGTCCTGCACTTCCGACGCGCAGCGGGTGATTTCTTCGAAGCGGGCCAGCGTTCCTGATTCCATGGCGCGGAACACGGGGCTCTTGATCAGCGCCTCGTGGCTCGGGCCATGGGCAATCAACATTGCATAGTTCCAGGTGTAGCGAATCTGCTCCTCGGTCGTGCCCGCGGTGCCTTGCACGACCTTCGTCGAGTCGCCGTTAATCGCGGCGGCCAGATGCTCCGAGAGCCACGACTTGGCCGTTCCCGGTTCGCCGATCAGCAGCAGTGCCCGGTCGGTCACAAGCGTCGAAATGGCGATCTCCACCAGCCGGTTGTGCCCCAGGTACTTCGGCGTGATGTCGAGCTTGCCTGCCTTGCCGCCGCAGATGTAGGTGTGCACCGCTCGCGGCGACATCCGCCAACCCGGCGGCCGATCGTGCTTGTCCTCGGCGATCAGCGCCTCGATCTCTTCCGCGTACAGCACTTCGGCGGGAGCCCGGAGCATGCCGTCGGTCGACTTGCCCGATCCGTTGCTCTCGGCGAGGGACGATTTCTTGGCCATGAACGTTCCTTTGCGATGGGGCGCGAGCCTCGCAGGTGGTGATACCGGTGTCCTAGGAGGTTCGGTTCTTTAGTTGAGCAATGGGGTCGAGCAGGACGTCGATCGCTTTGTCGGAAAGCTGCGGCAGCACAGCTTCCAGCTTCGGCAGCGCCTCCTTGGGCAGCGACGGGATCAAGTGAGCGATGTAGTACAGGCCATACTGATAAACCGACTTGCCATGCTTCTGCAGCACGGCGACAACCGAGTCGGTGGCGGCTGGATGCTGCACGCGAACCATCGTCCGGAGCAGGGCGGCGCAGCGATAGGGATCGGTCGACTTCGCCAGTTCTTCCTGGAACGCTTTCGTGAGCAGCGCCTCGGCCCCCTTGTGCCCCGGTCGAGCGAGTGCCTGCACGAGTTCTTGATGCTCCATTTGCACGGCCAGGTCGAGCCAGCGGGGATCGAGCGCCTTGAGTCGCTGCTCGATTTCGTCGCTCGTCTCGTAGCGCGTGTGGTAGTAGTAGGCCTGCCAGCGGAGACCGCTCGAAAGCAGGCCCGCAATGGCCTCGCGCTTCGCGTAGGCGGGATCGCGTTTTTTCTTCTTTTCGTCCACCTTGGTGGTCAGATACGGGCTGAACCGCTGGAATACGTCAGCCGGCTTCAGTATGCGGCAGGCCACTGCGAAGGCCGACTGCAACTCGTCCTCGGCGAGGGTCTCGTGGGCATCGACGAGAGCTTGCTGGGCCTTGAGCGGGCCGTTCGCCATCAGCGACAGAAGCCGCTTTTCGAGATCCTTGCCGCTCGGATCGCCCTTGATGGCCACAATCTTCGGCCGCTCGCCGAAGCGTTTCAGCAGAAAGGCTTCGACTCCCTTGTCGTCTCTACCGCGGAGCGTTTCGAGGAGCAGCAGCATCCGCTCGACTTGCTTCGCAAGGGCCTTGGTGTCGCTCGTCTTCGACGTGAGCAGCGAGTTGAGCTGCGCATCGGCCTGTTCGAGCGAAAACCGCCGCAGTTCCGAGTCCTGGCTGGCCTGGATGGGCGCCACCGCCAGTTCCAGGTCGTTCCCATCGACGGCGGACTTCAAGGCGGCTGTGGCTTCGGGGGCATTGATCGAGGCGAGCGCCTTGAGCGCCGCCTGACGAACGTCCTTGGCCTTCGATTTGGCTTGTTCCAAGAGGAATGACAAATCCTCCGCCGAATTTTCCAGGCACTCGATCGCCACGACCTTCATTTCCTTCGAGCCGTCGTCGAGCGCCTGCTTCACGATCGGACGGGTTCCCTCGGGATCGAGTTGATGCATCAGGCGCAGGCGGCGCACGTGGCCGGCGCGTCCTTTTTGATCGAACTTCGCCCGCAGTTCGCCGAGGATCGCCTTGCCGTAGAGCGGCAGCACGTTTTCGGCGACGAAATCGGCGATTTCCGGATACGGATCGTCGAGCGCTCCGAGCGCCGGCTTCACCAGTCGCAAGTCGCGGAACGCTCCCCGCTCGTGGGCGTCCTTAATGATCTCCAGCCGGCCGGAGCCGGTCGTGCTGAGGGCTTCGAGCAGCGGCTTGAGCATTCGAGCCGAGGCCTGCACCTGCTGCTGCCCCAGGTCGACCGTCTCGATCGGCTGGAGCTTGCCGGCCAGCCCCGTCTCTCCCTGCGTATAGAGAATCGCGTTGACCAGCGTGCTCAGTTCTAGCAGGGCTTCGGCGGAGTTTTGCTCATTGGCTTCGACGAGCTTGTCCGCGGCCTGCGCCACCTTGGCGAACACCGGGGCCTTCTGGCCCGCTTGTTCCAGCGGCGGGACCAGTTTCTTCAGGCGGAAGTTGCCCCCCGCGACGCTGCTGCCGGCGATCGACAATCGGCGGACCTCGTCGTACACCTGGGTCAAAACCGCAATGCTCATGGCCAGCTCCTACGGCAGAGTCTTTCGAACATCAGGTCAGGCGTCAGACTACAGCGTCAGCCGAATGATTCCGCTCCGCGTCACGATGCTGAGCGGCTTCACTTGCAGCTTGCGGGTATCGAGATCGTGGCGGAACCTGCCGATGAGGGTGTTTCCTTCGAACGCCTCCCTGGGCAGCAGCGGCAGCAGGTGACAACTGGCCGGCTCCTCGCACATGCCGGTGTCGGTCAGCACGAGTCGCTCGCCTTTCGCGTCCTCGGCGACGTACGTCCCCTCCACCTCGCCGATCCGGGCAAAATTCAATGCATAGATCGGCTGCTTGTCGGCGAGCGGTCCCTTGAGATTCGACTTCACATCCTTCACCGCCGCGGCGAAGTCCGGCTGGCCGTGCTGGCGGATCGTTTCCAGATCGCGCGGTTCCAGCGGCCGGGGAAGCATTCCTTCCCAGCGCACCCGCGGATTCACGCCTCCCGGATAAACGCACAGCTCCTTGATCTGCGCGACTTGAAAGAAGCTGTCGTCGCTCTTGATGTACTTCACCGCCTTGTAGGGTCGGAAGTTCTGCGTGACCTGAATCCGCCCGGTGGCCAGATTCATCCAGATGCCTGTATCGACGAACTCCTTCCGCGCCACGTCGTCGTGCGAGTTGAACGCCAGCTGGACGAGCTCGACGTCGTTCTGCACCAGCCCCGCGTCTTTCAGCTCGCGCAGTTGCCAGGCGTGCCCCAGCCAGGCGGCGATGCTCGTTTCGGTTTCCGGCGCAAGCTCGGCATCCTCCAACCGCTTGTTCAGATACGCCCGGCCTTGCTTCACCAGGGTGTGCAGCCGGCCGAGTTGGTCGAGCGCTTCGCTGTAGATCGCTTCGCGCTCGGTCGACGAGCGTTCCTCGCCCTCCGTGTCGTAGAACAGCTTCGTGTAGTTGTGCAAAGCGGCCTGCGCGCCAGGCAGGTACGCGTTGCCGAGTTGCTTGGCCTGCTCCTCGATCTCGCGGGCCGTCTTGGCGTTCATGTTGCCGATGCCCAACCGCACCAGGTCGAGCGTCAGCTTCTCAAGCAGGTCGATCCCCTCGAGCTGGGCCTTGATCTTCTTGGCGAGCGCCGACTTGTTGACCGTTTTGGGCTTCTCGGCCTCTTCCTTCTTCTTCTCGACGCGAGCGACCGCCTTTTCGCGCTTGGCGAGCAACTCAGTGGGCACCTCGGCTGCCTGAAAGGCCTTGCCCTGGGCGTAGGCGTAGAGCAAGCCGAGCGAGTGCTTGCAGGGGAACTGCCGACTCGGGCAGTTGCAGCGATAGACGGGTGATTCAGGAATCGCAAAGTCAGCCGAGCAGAGGTACGGCTCTTTGCCGCTCCCCTGGCACCGGCCAAACAGCATCGTGTCGTCGTCCGACCGATGCAGCCCCAGGAACTTGTTCTTGAGAACCAGGCCGCGGCCATTCTTCGCCGCATCCGAGTTGGGCGCAGCCGCCTCAACAAACGCTTCATCGATCGTGATCATCGGCCTACCTCCATGAACCACGAACCAGCGCGGGGCATTATGGGGCACCTTTTCGAGAACAATCAATTCTCTCGGGGCGATCTTCCGTGAAATTTGTTGGAAATCGTGCGCTGCTAGCTGCCTAGGGCTCTGACGCTTGAACAGGGCCGCCAATGGGTTGTTTCACAAACCATGCGCCTACTGGCAATTCAGCGACAAGTCCTCAGCCGATCAGGCTTTGCTGCGACGGAGGCTGTTTTCTTCACAACCCCTGCGCACACCGCTCGCCCAACGCCTGAACAGGGACCGTCGGTGGAAACGTCTCGTCCGGCACACGGCGCCCGGCCGCTCGTTCGACGCGGCGGAGCGGTCCTGCGGCGCGCGGTTGTACAACCCCTGTTCACAACCGCAAAAACTCCCAAGTCGTCCTCCATCTAGAACTTGCCGATTTGCAGCCACGCCGGCCTACAACCCTTCGTGCACGAGCGCGTGAAGACCCAGCACCACCCGATTGAGAAAGAGCAACCCAGCCCATCCGCGCTGCGTCCAAGCAGGCCTGCCTGGGGATCACCGCGCAGCAGCGAACGCCCCACGCCCGGCAAGCAGGCGAGGACGAGCTGCGTGTAATTTTAGCGAATTGTAAAGACTTTGGCAGTGTTTGTTGTCGGTTCCCGGCGACCGAGGACCGCCCGCCGAAGTCAGGGTCTTAAGACTCACACACCCGGCCTAGGAGAACTCATAACGTGTTAAAGCTACCGGAATGGGAATTCTGATATTTGAGATGCAAAGCCGATCGGCCGCAGCTAACATACGTGCCTCATCACAGACGATCTGGCGTGTGGCTCTTTTGGAGTGGCGCGGCAATGGCGAGCGGTCTTTGGTCGAGGCGTGGTTCGTCGGCTCAGGGTCCTCTCACGGAATCGCGGCGGCGCTTTCTCCGCCCGCTCGTGGAGCAACTGGAACGCCGCGATCTGCTGGCCGCTGCGCCCGTGATGCTCAAGGACTTGAGCCCTCTCACGGGATCGTCGGTCGAGAACGACGCCGTGCATGGCCACCGCGTCGTGGAGATGGACGGGCTCTACTACTTCGCGGCTACGACGCCAGCGACCGGCCTCGAATTGTGGCGGACCGACGGCACGCCCGAGAACACGCAATTGTTGGTCGACCTCGCGCAGGGACCGCAGGACGGGTTGTCGCCCACCAAGTCTTTATGGAAAGGGCCCGACGGCAACTTGTATTTTGTCGGCAGCAATCCGGGACTCGGTTTGCAGCGGTTGCGATCGGGCCAGAGCACACCGGAGTTTGTCGCTTCGACCAACTTTCCCGATCTCAATCCGTTTCCGAACCAGGGAGCAATCTTTAGGAATCGGCTCTATTACCCAGCTCCCACCAAAGACTTCCGGGGCGATCCCGAGGGCATCGAGCCGGCCTGGTTCGACTTCACAACCGGGCTGCCGAATGGGGTGTTCGATGTCATGCCGGGACCGCAGTCTTCTTTCCCGACCGCTTTCACCGTCGCCGGCGACTACCTCTTTTTCCTCGCCAATGGCACGTTCGATAACTTGCCGGAACTGTGGAAATACGACGGTGATCAACCGCCCAGCGCGCTCCCTCTCTATTTTGAACCTGGAAGCACGTTCAAATTGACCGCGGCGGGAGATCACTTGTACGTGGCGGTGATGCACCCGACTCAGGAAGACTGTCTCGTGATGGTCAGGCCGGGGCACTATCCTCACACGGTGGTGACGACGACGACTTTGCTGCCTCACACGTTCCAGGCATTTGGCACGGACGTTGTCTTCGGCACGTACGACGACTACTGGGGGCACCGAATTTCGCGCACTACGAACAGTGGACTCGATACGGCACTCCTGGCCTACGATTTGAGCGGCATCGCCGACCAGCGCGGCGTCGCGCATGTGATGAACGGCGAGTACTACTTCTTTGCTTCGCACCACAATCCCAATCAGCTGTTCCTGTGGAAAAGCGACGGAACCTATGAGGGAACGGCGCCGGTGACGGAGCTTGCGACGCCGGTGCCCACAACCGGCTTCGATATGGTGTCCACCGAGAGCCAGCTGTTCTTCCTGGCTCACCATGACGAACACGACTTTGGCCTGTGGACGAGCGACGGGACGGCCGCCGGAACGGAGTTCGTCATGAGCACTACGGCGGAGACCACGAACCCGGCGTTGCTGCCTCCCGTCGCGTTCGATGGCAAGGTGTTCTTCGCTGCCGACAACGGCACGCACGGCCGGGAGACTTGGGTCCTGAACGTCGAGCCGACCCCGCCGCCCGACCTGGTTGCGAGCGGTCTGCGGATTGTCGGTGGCCAGGAGGTTAAATGGGGACAAGGCGCCCGCATCGCCTTCGAAGTGAGCAATTGGCAGGGACCGGTGGACCAGTACAAGGTGCAGATCATCCTGTCCGGAGATCCGACCATCAGCGCTTCCGGCGGTGGCGACTACACGCTCGACATCCTGCCGAGCACGTTTTGGGCTCCGAGTGGTCTGCCCGCGAATGGCACGTTGACGATCGAAGCTTTGGTGTCGATGCCCCAGTACCCTCCTGAGGGCTTCAACCTCTCCGGCAAGCTGTATATCGGGGTGAATGTCGATCCCGACAACGAAGTCGAGGAATCGAACGAAGCCAACAACATCGGCCAGGGGCTGGGCATTGATGCGCTGCTCGTGCGAGATGTGCCGCAGGTGCTGCAGGTGGT
Source organism: Planctomycetota bacterium (assembly GCA_023430365.1). Classification (GTDB taxonomy): domain Bacteria; phylum Planctomycetota; class Planctomycetia; order Pirellulales; family Pirellulaceae; genus JAEZAS01. The sequence goes on along the minus strand of JAEZAS010000116.1, from coordinate 2,908 downwards.
GACCCACGGCATCGATCCCAACTTCGATCTCAGCACCGGCTTCGACGCCACCTGGCGTTGGTATCACCCGGAAAAACTCTGGCAACTGGCCGCGAGCACCAGCCTCGCCGGGAAGACGGGCACCTATTCTGTGATATGGAACTCGGCCGCCGGTTGGACGCGGGCGCTGGTCGACCTGGTCGCGCAGGCCTGGCTCGGAACCGAGGATGCCGTCGATCTGCCTCCCGAACTGATCGCCGAGCTGCGCCGTTATGCCGACGCCGATCTGCAGTATGCCCTGGAACGGGCCACGCGCGAGATTGAATTCACCGCGCAGCGGGCCGTTCAGGACCTGCACACTCGGGGCGACCTGATGGGGCCCGCGGCCCGGCAAAAGATTCACCTGATCGGCATGGGGAGCGGCGCGGCGGTGAACGCCCGGATCGCTCAACTGCTGCACGACCAAGGCTACACCGTCTCGCTCTTCACGACGCTCGACGGCTGGGGAACCGATTGGGCCGGCCCGGCGGCGGAGTTGACCGAAGTGTCGCTCGATACAGTGCCAGCGAGTCGGCGGGTCAACTACCGCGTGGAAACCCCGCTTGAGGACCCGCTCACGCCGACCGGCATGACCAGCGGCATCGAGCAGCTCGTGAACAAGTCGCTGCGCAAACTGCTCGGTCGCCCGATCAACCTGGAGATCGATACGTCGATCTTCGACGAGTGGCGTGCGCCGCTCCGCCCGACGCCGTTTGAGAACGTGACGATTCTCGGCGAATCGGCAAATGTCCCGTCAAACCATTTCAACGTGGCGGAACGCTACTTCAACGCCGGTCGCGCGGCAGCCGACTTGGCCTGGCTGGCCACGGCGCCGTTGCCGACGCCACGCGCTCCGGTTGCTTCGCCTCCGCCGGCTTTGATCTCCGACTTCCACGACGGTCCGCTGGAGCGGTTCGGCGGGCTGGCCGGCATGATCGAGTCGTTGGCTCCGTTTGCAGCCGCGGACGACTTCACGCGCACCTGGCTGGAAGCCGTCGACGCGCATCAGCCGATGGTCACCACCAACTGGCAGGTCAATTTCACGGCCACCGTGGGCGAGCATGAAGGGGACCAAGCGCTGATCATTACCCAGGGAACAGGCCTGGTTGCGCCGAATGTCGGGCAGGGGGTCTGGATCCCGCCCAACGCGGTGCTGACGTTCGATCTTTCGTCCAAAGGATCCATTGCCCCCCACAACCAATTCACCATCAGTTTTACCACCCACGCGGGGACCCCAACGGTCTACAACCTTCGGCTGACGGATGCGAGCGCTTACGGGCCGAAGTCGGTCTCGCTTAGCGACTTCGCCGGACAGGTTGGCACATTGAATTTCATCCTCGGGGGCGGGTCCAGCAATCCTCCATCGCTGGTGATCGACAATCTGCAGATCCGGATCGCCGGCGATATCGGCAGCGCAACCGCGACGGTGGTCGAAGAAACGCCCGATACGCTGGCGCTGCAGGCCGTCGACATCGTGGCGATGCCCGGCACGGTCGATGGCGTGCGGTACTACGTCGAATCCAATGGCCAGATCGGCCTGCAAATTGGCAGCGATCGATTGCTCGGCCAGTCGACCAACTCCAGCAACAACTGGCGCGTGGAGATGCCGACGTTCGGCCTGAAGTATGGCTACGAGCAGTTGTATGCAGTGGCCTACGACGGCGGGGTCATGGGGCCGGTGACGCCGATCCACTTGTTCCTCGGTAACCCGCCCGGCGAGCATCGTATCATCGGGCGAGCGATCCGCTCGATGTGAACGGCGATGGCAGCGTGCAGCCGATCGATGCGCTGATCATCATCAACGCCTTGAATGCCGGTCTGACCGGCGATTTGACGATGCCCGATCGCGTACCGTTCCCCTTCGATACGACGGCGGACAACCGGCTGGAACCGATCGACGCGCTTTTGGTCATCAATCTTCTGAATGCCCAGGTGGGGCAGCAACTGGTTGGCGGTGAAGGAGCGGCGGAAACGTCCGCCGCTGCGAGCGACGCGGACGACGTCGATGCGCTTGAAGTGACCGACAACGAGTACGATGCGGCGATGCTCGCCCTCATGGAAGTCGATCCACGGAGCAAGCGCGCCCGGCGCGGCTGAGCGACAGCAGCGGCGCCCAAGTGCGGCCGGGCGATGGTCAACTTTGGCGCGGATCAGGCTGACTGCGGGTCGGCGAGGGTGTAAGCTGGTGGGGACTCTCCCGCCGCTCACGGAGCCTGCCCGTGCGATCTGTGCCTGCCTTCGCTTTCGCCTGCCTGGTGTCGCTTTCGCTGTGTGTCCTTGCCGTCCGGGCCGACGAGACCGAGGCGCGGCGGCTGGCGGACCAGTTTCAACCGGCGATTCGCCCGCTCCTCGCCAGGTACTGCGAAGAATGCCACAGCGCGCAGGTGGCCGAGGCCGACCTCGACCTGACGAAGTTCGCCGCCTGGGCCGACGTGCGCAAGAACCCCGAGGCCTGGCAAAAAGTCGGCGAGATGCTCGACAGCGGCCAGATGCCTCCCAAGGACGCCTCCCAGCCGACCGACGCCGAGCGGCAGCAGCTTCGCGACTGGGTCCGCAGCTACCTGATGCTTGAAGCCAAGGCCCGCGCCGGCGACCCCGGCCGGGTCGTTCTCCGTCGGCTAAGCAATGCCGAGTACACCTACACGCTCCGCGACCTGACGGGCGTCGCCTCGCTCGATCCCGCTCGCGAGTTTCCGGTCGACGGAGCGGCCGGAGAAGGTTTTTCGAACACGGGCAATGCGCTCGTGATGTCGCCGGCGCTGGTGACCAAGTATCTCGACGCGGCCAAGGAAGTGTCGCAGCACGCGGTGCTGCTAGCCGACGGCTTTCGCTGGTCGCCGCACACCACGCGTCAGGACTGGACCAACGAAACGCTCGACCGCATCCGCGC
>JAEZAS010000089.1 GCA_023430365.1 Planctomycetota bacterium | reverse complement strand
AGAGGTCAGAGGTCAGAGGTCAGAGGCGTTGTCATTGCAGCTCGCGGCGAAACTTCTCCTACCTCTTTACTCTTCCTCCTGCTCTCTGAACTCTACTCGCTTAGGCCCTACCCCCTAAACTCTCTCTTCTCGCTTGGTCTTGGGCTCAATCGTGACGGTGTCGGTTGGGCAGTCTTCTTTCGGCTTGAGCATGACCAACTGATAGAGCGGAACGGCGATGGCGGCGCCGATCGTGGGAGCTGCCAGGTAGACCCAAAGGCTGGTCAGATTGCCGGAAACGAGCGCTGGGGCGAGCGAGCGGACGGGGTTCATCGACGCTCCACAGATCGGGCCAGCGAACATCGCTTCGAGAGCCACGACACCTCCGACCGCGATTCCCGCCATGAGTCCCTGTTCTTTCGAACCGCAGGCCACGCAAAGCACTACGAACATCAGGAATGCGGTCAGGACAATTTCCAGGGTGAACGACTGCATGTCGGATCCGGCTGGGAGCGTTGCGCCCATGTTGGCGTGTGACCCGAGACAGAGATAGAGCAGCACACTGGCCAATAGGGCTCCGACGACCTGGGCGGCAATGTACAGCGGCACTTTATTGCCCGGAAAACGCCTGGCGAGCCAAAAGCCGAACGTGACAGCGGGGTTGATGTGAGCTCCGGAGACTTCTCCCAAGGCGTAGACGACCGACATGACGATCAGGCCGAACGTGAGTGCAATGCCCGGGTGGGTGATCGCCCCGTCGGACATCTGGTTGACCATGATCGCGCCCGTGCCAGTGAAGACGAGAGCAAACGTTCCGATCACTTCTGCAAGCAACTTGTTCACGGAGAGGTCCTGCTATGTGCCAATCCCACTTCATTCGGGCCCGTGCCAGAATGTTCGCCGTATGGTAACCGCTGCTGCGGCCAGTGGCGCGAGGGGAGGGTGTTTTGAGGCAGGATTTTGCTTTCTCGGTTGTGTTATTTTGTTGACAAGTTTGTCTGTTAGTGTTAGCTTGTTTTGGGCGAGTCCGACCTTGGTCCGAGGGGCGAAGGGCGGTCGTTGCTGCGCGGTGGTTGCAGGTAGCGATGTCGATCTGGTAGGGCCACTTCGTGGCAATTTGAATGGACGCGGCTTGCGCGCAGGGGTTGTACAACAGGCGCTGGGAGTGGTTGTGGAGGGGCGAAATTGCAGCTGGCAGATGTGTTGTGAGAACGGCCAGCCAGATCGACGTAACTGTCGGAACGGTTCGGGTTTGTCGACAAAATGGCGATTGAACTAAGGGTTGTATTTTGGCGGTCGTCGTCCGGCGACTGCTACAATCGGCGCTAACGGGCGAGGGGTTGTGAAACTGGTTTGCCACAACCGGAACGAATCTCGTCGACCTGACGTTTTTTTAGCGTTGTGAGTCAAGGTGGAGACGTATCCATGGCCAGTGATGACCGACGGCGGTTCCTCGTTGCGGCTGGCGGCATGGTCGGCGGCGCCTGGTGTGCTTCAGCCTTGGGCCAGGCGGCGGACGAGGCGCGGTCCATCGAGATGTTGACACCCGAAACTCAGCGGGCGATCGATCGCGGGTTGACCTGGCTTGCGAAGCGGCAGATTGCGACCGGCCGAAGTAAGGGATCGTTCGGACAGGGTGGTTACCAGGGAGGCGTGGCGGTGTGCAGCCTCGCCGGGCTGGCGATGATGTGTAGCGGCAGCGCCCCAGGCCAAGGTCCATTCGGCAAGCAGATCGACCGGTGTGCGGAGTTTCTGACGAGCGTTACCCAGGAGAACGGGTATATCTCGGTGCCCAGCTTCGGTCAGGACAACATGTATGGGCATGGCTTCGGCACGTTGTTCTTATCGGAGTACTACGGGATGGCCGATCGGCCTGACCTGGATGCAACCGTCGGCGATAAGCTGCGAGCGGCGGTGAAACTGACCTGCTCCTGTCAGAACGATGCGGGCGGCTGGCGGTATTCGCCCATTAAGAGCGACGCGGACCTTTCGATCACCATTTGCAACATCATGGGCCTGCGGGCGGCGCGCGATGCGGGCATTCATGTGCCGGACGAGGTGCGCGAGAAGTGCATCGAGTATGTGAAGAAGAGTCAGAATTCGGATGGCGGATTTCGCTATCAGATCAGTTCGGGTGGATCGAGCACCTTTCCGCTTACGGCCGCGGGCATTGTCTCGCTCTATAGCGCTGGCATTTACGATGGGGAGCCAATCGAGAAAGCTCTCGCGTGGCTGATGAAGTACTTGCCGGGGAGTGGTTCCAGCAACACGAGCTACTTCTTCTATGGCCACTACTACGCGGTGCAGGCGATGTGGCACGCTGGGGGAAGCCACTGGACGAAGTGGTACCCCGCCATTCGAGACCTACTGCTGCGGCAGCAAGCGGGAGACGGCAGTTGGCTCGATCCGCAGGTTTGTCCCGAGTTTGGGACGGCGATGGCCTGCATCATTTTGCAGATGCCGAACAACTATCTGCCGATTTTTACCCCGTAGAAGCACTGAGGTGAGTCGCTGAACAGGCTGATAGGAGGATTCTATTTCGGACGTTTGACTTCAAATCGCGTCACTTCCCAGGAGACTTCCACGGGCGACCCCCATTCGATCCGGCGGTAGCAGGCTGGGTAGCTGAACTCGGGATCGAATTCGGCTCGAAGGGTCAGTCGCGGCAGGTTGGGATCGGCTTCGGATTGGTCGCGACGCTGGACGGCTTCAACGTCGCGCTCCACGGTGCTGAACATACCGGGAACGCTCCAGGTGCCGAACGTCCTGCGCTGGTTCAGCGGTTTGCCATTGCGCAGAGCGGTTTCGGCCTGGCCGTTGCGTACTTGAACCGCGTAGGTAGCAGGTTGGGAGCCACGGACCACGATTTCGATGTCGTAGTCGGGCGGTTCGACGGCCCGCCAGCGTTCGCGAGCGGCGTAGAACTCATTCGGCGTTAAGGGCGCAAGACCATCCGAACGCCAAGCCCGCAGGGCGAATAAACCGCCCATCACCATCTGCGTCGAGATCAGCCCAATCCACCATCCGACCCGTCGCGAAGGCCTGGCAGGTTCAGCCGAATTGCTGGGCTCATCCATGGTTAAGAACGAAGGAGGGGCACTCGTCAATTTCCAGGGTGTTGATTACAACGGGGCAGTATAGTGGGCCGGGCGATCAGGCGGCTGCGCTCCGGGAATGAATTTGAGAGGCAGGAGATCCAATGTCAGAAACCGCCATTCTTACGCCCCTTGCGCGAACCAAGATCGTGGCGACGGTGGGCCCTGCGTGTAATACGCCGGAAATGCTCGCGAAGTTGATCGAAGCCGGCGTCTCGGTTTTCCGCATCAATACGGCCCACGGCAACGAAGCGCAGCGCGCGGAGGTTCTGGCCAACATCCGTCAGGCCTCAGACATGGCGGGGCGGATCGTGGCGGTGCTCGTCGATCTGGCGGGTCCCAAGATCCGCCTGGGCGAACTCTTTGAAGATCCGACCGAATGCGAACCGGGCGAAGTCTTCCGCTTTGTTCCTGGCGAGGAAACAAAAGCACGCGATGTACTTACGAGCAACTATGCTCCGCTCACCAGCGAATTGAATGTCGGTGACAACGTGATGCTTGCCGACGGAACGGTCAGCATGACCGTCATCAGTAAAAAGGGGGCGGAGGTTCACGCGCGAGTCGTGCAGGGTGGTACGATCCGCTCGCGGCAAGGCATTAACCTGCCAGGGGTAAAACTGAGTGTCGCTTCCCTTACCGAAGCCGATATGGCCAACGCCCTTTGGGCCGCGAAGAACGATATCGACTTCGTCAGCCTGAGCTTTGTTCGCAAGCCCGTGGACGTGCTCTTGCTGCGGGAACTGCTCCGCTCGCACGGTTCGTCGGCGGCAGTGATTTCGAAAATCGAAAAACCGGAAGCCTTGGAACAGCTGACCGATATTGTCGCTGCGTCCGATGGTGTGATGGTTGCTCGCGGCGATTTGGGCGTCGAGATCGACGTTGCCGAAATTGCGGCCGTGCAAAAGCGGATCGTTCGCGAATGCCAGCGTCTCGGAAAGCCCGTGATCGTAGCGACCCAGATGCTCGACAGCATGCACCACAGCCGCCGTCCCACGCGGGCCGAGGCGACGGATGTTGCCAACGCGATTCTCGATGGCGCCGACGCCTGCATGCTATCGGGCGAGACGGCGATCGGTGAGTTTCCGATCGAAGTGGTGCAGACGATGAGCCGCATCATGACGGCGACCGAGCCGCTGTTAACGAGTGGTCAGTATCGCCTGATCGAATGCGAGGCGACCGACGTGCATCCGATCACTGCGGCTGCGGTCCGTGGCGGCGCCACGATTGCCGCCCAGTTGGGCGCCAACCTGATGGCGGTCGCAACGCGCGGTGGCGGCACCTGCCGACTGCGAGCCAAACAGCGCGACACCGTGCTGACGGTGGGACTGAGCGATTCACCGTCCGTACTCCGTCGGCTGGCCCTGTTTTGGGGCGTGACGCCGCTCGCCGGGGCTCCGGTGCATGATGGTCCGCAGCTTCGCGCCTACATCGACGATTGGGGGCGTCGGCAGGGACTCATCAAGCAAGGAGATCGGATCGTATTCGTCACGGGAACGAACTTCTATCCGATGGCCCAGAACATCCTCGTGATTCACGAGGCGGACTAGGCCCAGCGCTCACGACCTACGGGTTCTTGGGCGGGGCGAGATCGAACTCTTGGGGTGAGCGGGCCAGGTAGATGTGGTCGAAAAAGGCCTGCTGCCCATCGATTGCTGAGAAGGCGAGCCCTGTGAGGGTGAACTCGCCAAAGTCGGCGTACAGGTCCCGCGTCACCAGCACGAAGTCGTTGGGTAACTGATCGCTGACGCGCACCGCGGCTCCGTAGCTTTCTGGCGCGGGGCCGGCATGGTAGCGGAAGCTGGCCTCTGGATGACCGCCCGGCGTTGGGCCGAAGGCCTCGTCATGGCTCAGCTGGAGGCAGATCGCGGCTCCACCTTGCTTCCTCCAGGCATATTGCAGATAGCGATACTCGCCAGGGCCCGGCTTCTCCCGAATCGCTACGCCCAGGTTAGGCAATTTCGGATTGAATTTCTGATCGGGTGAGATTCGAAGCGACTTCTCACCTGAGAATTTTTGTCCACCGACGACGGCCGCCTTTCCGCCGCCTTGCGTGAGCGACATCGCGAACGCTTCGTTCTCCTCAAACACTTCATGCGGCGAATCGACGGCCGGTTTTTCGCCAGCCAGCAGGTTCACGGTCACTGGCAACTCTTTGCTGCGCGCAGAACTGACGCCCACTGGGGTGCTGAAGGCTAAAAGCTTCAAGTTCTTCAACTCGCCGGCTGGGCTGCCATGCGGAAAGACGAGGGGCAGCTCAAATTCAGTCTGGTCCCCAGGCACAAGCACACTCGGAGCTAGGATGCCTTTCGGCAAACCGCTGAGCGTGATCACAACCGGCCGGTCGAAGCCGGATACCCTGGAAATCTTTCCGGCAAACTTGCCGGCTTCCCCGGCCCCCGCCCTGCCCTCCGCAGTGGCTGGAGTCGTCAATTCCAGGGAGAACGGAATCTGACTTGTGAAGCTTTGCGAGGGCGCGGCGACCGAAGTCAGGACCGTCTTGTTGTCCGCGGCCAGAAGCTCCGCGACTACCGTCAGGTCCCATTTCCGCGGCGCAAGGTTGCTCGGCACCAGAACGTTCAGCTTCGCTTCGCTCTTTTCGGCCGAGAGGACGCTCTCTCCATCCAACCGAATTGTCCGGGCCACATCGTCGACCTTCTTGTCGCGATTGTTTTCCTTGACGGTACGTTGAGGCGTGCTTTGGGTGGTCAGCAAGCGAAGGCGAATATTGCCGCTCGCGCCTTCCTTGCGGTTCACGGTAACGACGATCGGAGCCGTCGTCGTCGGAAGCAGTTTATCGGTCGACGCGTTCCAGGCGATTGAAATCGGCGCCGCTTCGGCGACGCCATAAGCGAACCATTGTTTCAGGTAGGGTTGTGCCCGCCCGCCGGGCACATCGCCGACGGTTGCCAATCGCACCAGCGGCTGATCCAGATCACTCGCCCGACCAAGAACGCGGACGAGGCCCGAATGCTGCACACTGCCCGTCGCGGTAAGCGTGAGCAGGCCCATGGTTGCTCCAGCCGGGATGTGTTGCCCGCTCAATTGCACGTCCTCGGGCAAGCCCTCCATCGCCAGGTCGATTCCTCCCGTGTAGCCGAGCCGATTCACCGTCACTGGCAAAACCGCCGTTCCGCCGGCAGGAATCGACAAGTGATCGACGCCCAGGCTGATCGCAAAATCGGGACGCGACAAATCCTTTACCGCGATCCGGTACACAAAATCCTCACCGCCGGCTCCCTTCAGGTCCTTCAGAACCACTTGCAATTGCTCCACGCCGGCCGGCACGGCGACGTCCACCGCCGGATCGCTCGTGCCGGGACGATCGTCGTTAGTCGCGAGCTGGTTCCCCTGCGCGTTGCGGATCGAGAGCACCCCGTCCAGCGGCGATCCCAATTGCTGGGCAAACACTTCGAATCTCAGCTTCTGCCCAGGCTTCACGGCGAGCATATATTTGTCCTCTTCACCTGCCGCTGCCAGCGTTCCGCTGATCCCGATGGGCGCGGAGGGCAGCGATTGAACCTGTCCTTCCGCGGCCGCAGCTTCCACGAGCTCTGGATGATCGCTGACCAATAGCGTCGGTCCTGGACCCGCGGTGGGCTGGCTGTCTGCCGGCAAATCGGCGGGCCGATAACCCGGCGCGGGGATGCCGCTGGCATCTTGCTCGACCGTCGCTGTGAGATTGCCGCCCCGCAGTTGCACCTGCGTCTTCGTCCCCGCGGGGATCGCCAGCGGCAGCGCCAGGTCGGCGTACTTCAGCGGCCCAATCTTGAGACGAAAGAACGGGGGATTGGCGCCGCGATACAGCGGCTCGTGCAGTTCGACGGTGTAACGTCCGTCCGCTGCGAACGTATGCAGCAATCGCGCGTCGCCGTCGATACGGCGTTGCGGTTGACTGAAGGCGACCTGCGTTCCCCGCTCGTCATACAGTCGCAGCACAGGCCGAACGCCCGAGCCGAGCCGCTGAGCCTCGACCTCGAACAACCAGGTCTCTCCCTTCGTCCCCTGAAAGCTCGTTCTTAGAATCTGCCCGCCCAGATTGCCCGACAGCGCCGCGGCCCCATCGATCTCCGGTGCAAACGGCAGTTGCGGCAGAGCGTCGATGCCAACGGCAACCGGGTTCGAAACTCCCTTGCCACTGGCCACACGCAGCGGAACGATGCCCGGCCCTGCGGACTCCGCCAACGACACTTCAATCTCAACCCGTTTCGCCGTGCCGCCCGGTTTCACCGTTTGCGTGACGCCGGGAATCGGCAACAAGAGCTTGCAGTCCGGCAGCAGGTCGTCGCCGTCGACAACGATGGTCGTCGTTCCGCCAAGCTGCAGACCGCGGGGCGAAACACTTCCGATGCGTGGCTCCGCCCGGGCGGGTCCACTCAGCACTGCGAGGAGAACGACAACAGCGATTCGGCCAGGGAGAGCTTGGCGAAGCATGTTTACCTCGAACGTCGGTGCGACGTGTGCCAGCCGGAAACAGCCAGCGGGACAGGGCAAAGGCGTGACTCGTGCGAGCCGCGGCTTAGAGTCTGTCCCATCGCAGCGCAAAAATAAAGCGTCCCGACTCGAAGGAGTCGGGACGCTTGGAAAATCGGTCCGCGATGGCTATTCGGCGAACGGGTCGTCGTCGGCCGGAGCGGGCGCGGGAGCCGGCTTGGCGGGAGCGGCTGGCGTCGCAGCCGGCGCCGGATCATCCGCAAAGGGATCGTCCGTCGCAGCAGGCGCCGCCGGAGCCGGAGCAGCTGGAGCGGCTGCCGCGGGTGCGGGCGTCGCCGGAGCAGCAGGCGTGTCATCCGCGAACGGATCGTCACCAGCCGGAGCCGGAGCGGGAGTTGCCGGAGTTGCTGGAGCGGCCGGAGCGGTTGGCGCCGGGGCTGCGTCATCGGCGAAGGGATCATCCGTCGCAGGAGCAGCCGGTGCGACTGGAGCCGCAGGCGTCGCAGGAGAGGCGTCGGCGGGCATCGCTTCAGCCGGTGCTCCAAACGGATCATCATCCGCAGGGGCTGGCGCCGCGGGAGCGGCTGCGTCCTCGCCAAACGGATCATCACCGGCCGGAGCGGGCGCTGCCGGAGCCGGTGCTGCGGGGGCCGGAGCGGCTGGCGCTGCAGGAGCAGCGTCGTCGGCCGGCATCGCAGCGGCTGGAGCACCGAATGGATCGTCATCCGCCGGGGCTGGCGCCGGAGCCACTGGCGTGGCTGGCGCCGCGGGTGCGGCTGTGTCATCGCCAAACGGATCATCACCGGCAGGAGCGGGCGCTGCCGGAGCAGGAGCGGCCGGAGCCGCGGGGGCTGCAGGAGCCGCGTCATCGGCTGGCGCGCCAAACGGGTCATCCGCAGCCGGCGCTGGAGCCGGAGCAGGCGCTGCCGGAGCCGCGTCATCCGCAGGCATTTCCGCCGGAGCACCGAATGGATCGTCCGCCGCCGGAGCCGGCGCGGGAGCGGCTGGAGCCGGGGTCGCCGGGGCGCCAAACGGATCATCGGCAGCCGGGGCCGGGGCTGGGGCGGGAGTCGCCGGGGCCGCGCCACCAAACGGATCATCCTCGGCCGGAGCTGGGGCCGGAGCGGCCGGCGCCGGAGCAGCCGGGGCTGGAGTCGCGGGCGCACCGAACGGATCGTCCGCAGCCGGCTCGGGAGCTGGGGCCGGAGGAGCTGCCGGGGCAGTCACCGCGGGAGCGGCTGGTTCTGGCGGAGCAACCGGAGCAGCGTCCACGGCTCCTCCGAACGGATCGCCCGGCGCGGGAGCGTTCGGATCGACGGCTTCCGCGGCGGGACGGCGAAGCGCGTCGACGTCGCCGCGTCCTTGCTGTTGGTAGCGGGCACGCTGTTGGGCCGATTGGGCGGCAAATACGGTGAGCTTCGCCTGGCGGCGATAGCCTTCGATCGTCATCCGATCGACGCCTTGAATCCGCTCGAGCGACCGACCGACCGGATATGGCTCAACGCTCGTGGCTTCCAGCGTGGCGCCGACCTGCAGATCGTCACGCGCTTCCTCCGGCCGACCCAGGCGACCATAGACTAAAGCGCGATAGTAATAAGCGCGGGGATCGCGGCTGCCGCTGGCAATCGCCTCGGTTAGCAGGGAATGAGCCTCCTGCATCCGGCCGGCGAAGTAGGCGTGCACACCGCGGCCATAGAGATCGTCCAGCAGCGTGTCCTGACCCCAGGCGACCGACGATGTCGCCAGAAGCGCGAAGGCTAGACCACCTCGAAACATACCCTTCAACATAAACGCTCGCTCCCCAGGATGTCGCACACCGTCGCACCACGGCCGGGGCGACGCAATAAATCGCGTTTAGAAAACAGCCGCTAGCAGGGCGGCTGGTGCCCTCATCGTAATTGCGCCTAAGTGGCGTCGCAAGCAAATCCTACCCAGGCGGACGAGGCCACTCAGCCATTTCGTTTTCGCTGCACTCCGTGCGCCTAAGTTCCTTCGCCCGAGACACCCGTTAGAACTACTTACGTCGACCAGGCGAAGGCCTTCAGCCGGGCCAGGTGTTGATAAACCCCAGGGGTTTTTCACCACCAAACCCACCCCTAGGGGACCCCAAGTCGGTGAAAAACCCCTCGAAATTTTGAACAGCCAGCCGCCGGGAGGCAATTTCCGTCGTCGCCGTAACTATTCCCAACGTGAGCGGCCATCGTCTGCACTTACGTCCCGTAGGGTAGGCTTCCAGCCTGCCCGTGGAAAAAAACATCGCCAGCCAAAGCCGGCCCGCCCGCGTCGGGACCACCTCGCAGTATAACAGGTGTGTTGTAACTTGTCGATAGTTTTTGTATAACTTGTCCTGTTGTGCAGGGCCGGCCTGGGGCGTGCTGAACGCGGGCAGCCAGCGGGACGGTCGTCGCTGGGTTTGTCGCCGCTTGGATTCTTGACGGGCAGGCTGGAAGCATACCCTACGGGCGCAAAAAAATCCGAAGGCTCATCGCCTTCGGATTTCGCATTGCTTTGTGTCGAATCGCTGGCCGCTTAGTCCGGCAGCCGCTTCACCTTGATGTTGCGGAAGTAAACCGTCGAGCCCGGATCGTGGGCCTGCAGGGCGAACGTCCCTTCGCTCAGCGCCGGCTGGGCCTTGTCTTTCGGCTGATCGTAGTCGACGACCGTCTTGTCGTTGATCTTCACGGTCACGTGGTTGCCGTCGACCTTGATGTAGTACTTGAACCACTCGTTGTCCTTCGCCGGCGCTTCGAGCACTTTCACCGTGTTGTACAGGCCGCCCGTCTTCTGCGGGTCCTTGTTGTAGCTATTGTTGACCTGGGCTTCGTAGCCCTGCGCCGGCCAGCCTTCCTTCTGATACTTGGTGTGGATGAAGATGCCGGCGTTGCTGTTCTCCTTGGTCATCACTTCCGCTTCGAGCTCGAAGTTCTTGAACGGCTTTTCGTCGCCGACGTAGAACAGGTGGCTCCGCGGACCGTTGGTCACGATCTTGCCGTCTTCCAGCCGGATGCTGTCCGGGTTCTCGTTCTTCTTCCAGCCGTCGAGGCTCTTGCCATCAAAAATGGTGACCCAGCCGTCGTTCGACTTCTTCGAGTCGTCGGCCAGGGCTGGGGAAACCACCACCAGACCCGCCACCAGGGCGAGCGCGAAAAAACGATGCATAGAGTTGTTGCTCCAAGGAGAGAGAGGTGACCAACGGGCGGCACGGTTTGCGCCGCTTATCTGATTTGTTGAGAGGCTGGTTAGTTTGATCGGTGGCGGCGGGCCCCGCAACGGCACAGCCCGAAAGCGAACTCGGCGCCGACGCCCTTCTAGCGGAGTTCGCAGGCCACTTCCTCACCCATGCGTTGATCTTCGATCTCGAGGTGGGTTTCCAGCTCCTGTTCGAGGTAGCGGGCCTGGCGATACTCCTGCAGATTCTTGAGGAGCGTCTGGGACACGCCGTCGCGCATGAGCGCGTTCAGCTCGTAGCTGTAGCTGGTCGACCGCTTGTGCCGGTGTTCCTTCTTCACGCAGTAGAGCTGCTGGATATCGCCGGCGGGAACCACGATCGTCTTGCCGCACGGCACCGGGCCATGGGAAATCTCCAGGTCGTGTCGACTGACCTTGATCGTCGTCTTATTGAGCAGCGACGCGACGCAGGCGTAGGTCAGCGCGAGTCCGACGAGCACATGCAGCACAGGGAACAGCAGGCCGAACAGTTCCATCATCTGAAACTTGCTATCCAGCAGGTCGGAAATGATGGCGGAATAAAACGCGACAATGATGCCGTCCCAGACGACGCAAAATCCGATGAGCACCCATACCGCATGCGTGTACCAGCGATAAGTAATCTTGAGTTCCGGCCCCCAGTTTTCGATCTGGAACCGCTTCGGCGCCTCGACCTGCGGCTTTTCGAGCAGCGGCAGGCCCAGTTCATCGCCAAACGAGAAAACGTGGTCACACGCCGAGCATTTGGCGACCACCAGGTTCAGGTTGATGTCCGCCGAGGGGACCAGAGAGCGGCAATGGGGACAGCGGAGCTGCATGGGGATAATCCTCAGTGACTATCGGTAGTTCGCGCGAACCGCTTTGGCATTGGGAAGTCCTGCTTGGGGGAGAATGACCAAAGACCAAGCACCAATGACCAAAACGGGTTGCTATCGTCTACCCGGACGGGCGCCGAGTTCTCTTTGGTCATTCTTAAGGGGCGGGCACGCCTGGAAGCCTACCCTACGGTCGGCTTCTCTTGACCCGCCGAAAACCCAGTAGTAGACTTAACCTTAGCTTATTCCTCATAAGGCTTTCCGCAAAAACCATGCAATCGACGCTGCTCCTTGCCGCCGAACTACTTACGCTGGGCAACCAGCCGGCCTAGGTGAGCGGTACGCATTGAGCGAATGCAAATGACCCGAACCCCGCGGCCGCTGGCCTGCGGGGTTTTTTCGTTGCTGTAGGATAAGTGGAAGCGAGACCTAGGACGCTCAGGATGATCGAGAGTCGCACAGTGCAGGTGACCAGGTTTGGCCGGCCATCACGAGCCTGGCTGGTCCTTCGCGCGCCGGCGTAAGGCCGGCAAGACATCGGACCGCAAGCTGTAGGGAACGCCCTCCGTGGCGTTCCCTGCCCCGCGCGAAAACGTCCACCTGCCGGGTGCCACTGCTGGCTTGCCCAGCAGTGCCGAGCGGGCACCCGGTATCCACTGCTGGAC
>JAEZAS010000043.1 GCA_023430365.1 Planctomycetota bacterium | reverse complement strand
TCGGGCTTCATCGCAATGTAGACCTGCGTGCTGCTGTTGTTCAGCCGCACGGCCCGCGTGTCGTCGACAAACTTGCGGTCGAAATGCTGCTCGCCGACGAGATTGAGGATTGTCGATTTGAGATTGGAGTTCGACACCACGGCCCGGCATTGGATCGTCCGCCCGTTCACTTCGACGCTCTTCACCTTTCCGTGCTCGACGTTGATCTTCTTCACGTCGCACTTGATTCGCACATCGACACCGCTCTTGAGCAGGTCCTGGTGCATCAGTTCGACGAGGCGATCGGTGCCGCCCTCAAACGTATAGACACCTTTTGACATGAAGTTCGAGAACACGATGCCGTAGGTGAGCGCGGGGTCCTCGAGCGTCGAGCCGTTGGCATAGACGATCGGCTCCATCAGCAGCCGGACGATATCCTGCCGTCCCGGGAAGAATCGTTCGAACAGTTCGCGCGTGGTGGTCGACTGGTCGTCGTAAAAGTTCATGCCGCGGGCATGATCGAAGAACGCCTCCACCGTCGCTCGCTCGACGCCAAAACGGGACGACAACAGCTCGGTGAAGTCTTCGCGGTTGTACGTCGTCGTGAGCGAGAACATCGGGTTGTCGAACCGGATGTTCGGCAGCGGAACGATCGAGTCGGCAATTTCCTTGGTCCAGTACCGCCGACAACTCTTGATCATGCCGGCCGGAAAGCCGTGCAGCGAGACGTCGAAGATGTGCCCGCCCGGACGCTTGAACCACGTCGCCATCCCACCGAGCTTGTAGTGTTGCTCGAGCAGCAGCACGCTGTAGCCCGCCCGGCCGAGGATATTGGCCGTGGTCATGCCAGCCAGGCCACTGCCAATCACAATCACATCGTACTGATCGCGGGCTCCCGCGAGGAAATCTTTCGGCATTTAATTCTTCATTCGCCTGCTGGCTGACATCGATGACCGTTGGTGGTCGCAGGCCTTAGTGAATGGGAAGTGGATCAAGCCAGACTAACAAGCCAAGCCCAGATGGAACTGCATTTACTTCATCCGGCGTGCGTCGCAGCAGCTCGATTTGAACATTCGTTGGATATGTTTCAACACCATCCTCGCCGGCGAGGTGACGAGTTTTGGCACTCGTCCAGAACTCGATTGAGTTGCCGCCAGATGCAGTGAAAGCTTGTCGCCGGTCAAGCGGCGCGACGGTGCAATGCAAGGTCCCACCGATCCCTTCTACCGAAATCACGGATGTCCCGCGCACTACAGCCTGTGAGCCTCGGTCACGATTGGGTAATCCCGTCGCCGGAATGTCCTCGTAGATCGCTCCCAGCTGAAATGGAAGGTCGCTATTGTTCCGGATAATCCATGTCCACTTATTAGGGCTCCGCGAGGGAATCGAAATGATGTCCACTTCTCGGCCATCAAGTGATGTTCCCTCGCCGAGTGAGCGCCTCGCTAATAATAATGCAAACGAGTTCCGCTCATTTTGCTGCACCTTTTGGCCTAACCGTCTATGCTCGATGGTGACCGCAAGCACGACGCCAATAATCGCCACGACGATTAACATATTCGCCAGGGACAGCTTGCGCGGCGATGGCGTTTTTCTTGGACACTGCTCGTCCATCCCTACGCCCTCAAACAATGCCGATTCGCCATCGCAATCCCGCTCGTAATCGCCCCAATGATCCCCAAAAACCCCTGATCGGTCCCGCAGATGAACAGGTTCTTCAAATGCGTGGTCCCTTCCAGATTCTTCGTCGGCGCGCCGTAGATCGCGCCGTTGTCGTGGAACGTGAAGCGGCGGATCGTGCTGGGAGTGAACATGTCGGTGTCGATCACCCGGTGGCGGAAGTCGGGCATGAACCGCACGGCCGACTCGATCATCCGGTCATACCACTGAAGCTTCGCCAGGCGGTACTCTTCCTCGGGCAGGTCTCGCCACATCCGATGGTTCGCCAGGGCCGTCGTGCGGACATAGCCGGCGTCGAGGTCGGCCTCGCCCTGATACGCAAAATTGTTCGGCGAGCAGATCACTCCGGTGCGAACGTCGCACAGTTCGCTCTCCGGATTGCGCCAGTGGAACTTTTCCGAGTCGTTGAAAAAGACGATCGTCTCGCCGTAGCCAACCTGCTTGGGCGCTTGATCGAGGACCGAAATCGCCTCGGTGAACGAGAGGTTGCCGGAGCGCACCGGCTCGGCCACCGTCATATCGTCGCACAATCGCAGAGTCTCGGGCGCTCCAGCCGACGACAGGATGTTCGCCGCCTCCAGCTCCTGGCCGTTTTCGAGCACGACCCCCGCAGCCCGATCTCCCTCGACATGAATGCGGGCCACACCGCTGCGCAGCTTCAACTCGCCGCCTAGTTCGCGGAACCGGCGGACCATGTTCTTCAGGATCAGTCGCACCCCGGCGAGCGGCCTGCCGAAGCCCTCCATGAAGATGCTGCGAAACATGATGCAGAACTGCCCCCAGTCCATGTCTTCTTCGCGGGGGTTGCCGTACCACATGCAGGGGCAGAGGATCATTTCCACGAGCAGCGGGTCGGTGATCGTTTCACCGAGGACCTGTCGCGTGGAGAGCTCGAACAGCTCCGCATTCAGGTCGTCGTAGTCGACGATCTGGCCCAGTAGCCGCTCGAAATTGTCCTTCTGCCGCGGAAAGACTTTGGCGATCTCGGAGCGGAGCAGATCGAGGTTATTGTTGAATCGCAGATTCACGCCGGGAAAGGCGATCCGCGAGCCAATCTGCGGCGCCAGGGCAAAGTCGTCCCAACTGAAACGCAGTTGCCGCAGCAGCCGGGCCAGCGGCCCTTTCTTCGCCCCCTTGGGAGTGAAGTTCGTGACCGCGTGCAGGCCGACGTCGTGATTGCGGCCGCGGAGGCGGTAGAACGAGTTCAGCCCGCCGATCGTGTAGTGTTTTTCCAGGATGCAGACACGCTGATCGTAATGCGCCAGCCGAATGCCGGCGGCCAGCCCCGACATTCCAGCGCCAATGATGATCGTGTCGTACCTGGTCATGGCTGGAAGCTCTTCGCGCGAGGGAGAGGCGGAGCCTCGCGTCCGTTTTGTCCGAGGCTCGCGGCCTGCGGCGGAGACGCGGTCCCGGCGCTACTTCTTGACGGCGTCTTTCAGCCGCGGCGTGAGGTAGGTGACAGTCGACTGCATGCTCGCCAGTTCCTTGTAATCCTCTTCCGGAATCTGGATGCGGTGCCGCTTGCGCAGTTCCATGACGATGTCGAGGAAGTCCATGCTGTCGAGCTCGAGCTGCTCGCGGAACGGCTTTTCGTCCACCAGACCGCTCAGATCTTCATCGGGCGCGATGTCGGACAGGATATCGAGAATCTCTTCGCGGATTTCAGCAGGAGTCATGGCAGGTCCGGTCTAACCGTAGGGAACGTAGTAGCTCAGTTGAAAACGATGTGTCGGTTTGTAGTAAACAGTAGACAGTTCACAGTAAACCGTGGCACGTCGCAGGCAGCCTCAAGAACTGTTTACTGAAAACTGTCTACTGTGAACTCGTCTTAGGGCTTTTGGATAATCACGACCGAGTTGATGCCCAGCATACCGAACGAGTTGTTCAGGATGTAGCGGACCGGGCCGATTTCGCGGGGCTCGTTCACCACCAGGTTGTTCAGAGCGCAGTCGGGGTCGAGCTGGTCGACGTTGATCGTCGCGTGGCACACCCCGTCGCGGAAGGCGAGCAGGTTCCCCGCCAGTTCCAGGGCGCCGGCCGCTCCCATCGCGTGGCCGATGAAGCTCTTGGTGTTGTTGAAGTGGGTTCGCTCGCTGCCGTTGAACGCCTTGCGCAGCGCTTCGCACTCCTGGGCGTCCCCCTGGCCGGTGCCGGTGGCATGCGTGCTGACGATGTCGATCTGCTCAGGAGCGAGTCCCGCCCGGTGCAGCGCCAGTTGTACGCACTCAGCCTGCCGCTCGGGGTTGGGTAGCACAAAGTCGGTCGCGTCCGTGTTGATGGCGTAGCTCGCCAGTTCGCCGTAGATCTGTGCGCCGCGCTTGCGGGCGTCGCTGAGCCGCTCGAGGACATAAACGCAGCCACCTTCGGCGACGACAATGCCATTGCGGTCGACATCGAACGGCCGGGACGCTTTCGTCGGATCCTCATGCGTCGCCAGAGCCCCCTGGCTCTTGAAGCTCGCAAAGATGCCGAACGTGTGAATGCTTTCCGACACTCCCCCCGCCAGCGCCAGGTCGCAGTCGCCAAGCCGCAGCATCTGCGCGCCTTGGATCAGCCCCGCATTGCCGGCGGCGCACGCGGCGCCGATCGTGTAGTGCGGCCCGGTCACTCCCAGATTGAGCGCCACTTCCCCGGCTGGGTTGTTGGCCACGGTGCGAGGATTGTGGTGGTGCGACCAGAACTGCGTGTCGTAGTCGTACCCCTTCAGGGCGTAGATTTCGTTCTCGGTCTCGACGTTGCCGTGTTCGGTCACACCGAGGTAGATGCCGACGCGCGCCTTGTCGATGTTCTCCCAGTCGAGTCCGGCGTCGCGAATCGCTTCGTTCGTCGTGTAGATGCCGACGCTGCCGGCGCGAGTGCCGCGGCGGATGTCTTTCTTCGACTGGTAACGCAGGGCGTCGAACCGGCAGATGCCCGCCAGCGTTTCGCCGACGTAGCGAATGTCGTACTTGCTCACCCCGCTTCGCCCAGCCAGGAGCGCCTCGCGGAACTCAGTCAGGTTGTTGCCGTTCGGCGACGCCAGACCGATGCCCGTGATGACAATCCGCTGGTGGTCGGGCAAATTCTGGGGAGAATGAGCCGCCATCGAACCTTCCTTGCCCATAATCATCGAACGCTTGGAAACTCTCGAAAGTACCGCCGAAGTGCAAAACTGGCAAGCGGCTCACGGGTTTACGTCGCTCGCCAGACCGCCATTTGAAGTGCCCGAAATAGCCCGCCACCACCACCGAAAGCAGCCGGAGGCGAACCGCCTCCGGGCCCGCCCCGCAAGTGGATGCTCCAGCCGCTGGGCTCGCCCAGCGGCTTGGTAACCACTCCCTCGAACAGAACCTCGGTTGCTGGTCAGGACTTAACGCCTTCGGTCCAGCTTGCGGCTAACCGTCTCAGTCCTTCTTCCGTTCCGATCCGCGGTTCGTAGCCGAAGTCGTTGCGAGCCCTGCTGATATCGAAGTAGTGATGCCTGGCCAGTTGCAGGGCGAGAAATCGCGTCATTCGGGGTTCGCTGGTGCGGCCGGTCACCTTCCACAGCGTCTCCAGAACGGCTCCTGCAGCGTATGCTACCCGCAAGGAAATGCAGCGGTTCACCGGAGAAATCCCCGCCAGCTCCAAAATTCGGTTGATCCACCCCCAGCAGTTCACCGGTTCTCCCTGGCTCAGGAAGTACGCCCGGCCGGCGACCGGGGAGCCCGGGCTGAGGGCGTCGGCCGCCTGCAGATGGGCGAGGGCGGCGTTCTCGACGTAAATCGTGTCGACCAAGTTCTGGCCGTCGCCCACCTGCCGCAGTTGGCCGGAACGGGCTCGGGTGAGTAGCCGCGGAATCAAATGCTGGTCGCGCGGTCCCCAGATCAGGTGCGGCCGAAGGGCGCAGGTCAGCAGTTCGTCGCTATTGGCGGCGAGCACTTCCTGCTCGGCGAGTGCCTTGGTGTGGGGATAGTGAGCCAGCCAGCGCGTGGGGTAGGGGGCCGATTCGTCGATGTTGCACTGGTCCTCGCCGCCGAACGTCACGCTCGGGCTGCTGGTGAACACCAGCTTAGGCACCCGATGCTTCCGACAGCCTTCGATCACGTGCCGAGTGCCGAGCGTGTTCGTTTCATAGAACAGCTCCCACGGCCCCCAAATGCTGGCGATGGCCGCAGTGTGGAAGACCACATCGACCCCCTCGCAGGCCCGCTCGACTTCCGCGGCATGGCGAATGTCGCCGCGGGCGATCTCAACACCCAAGCCGGCCAGGGCAGGGGACTCTCGACGAACCAGGGCGCGGACCTGGTCGCCACGCTGCCGGAGTTGCTCGACGATGTACTGGCCGAGAAAACCGCCGGCGCCGGTAACAAGAGCTTTCAAGGTCGAACGATGGAGCAAGAGGACGGAGTGTGGGCCAGGCGTGTCGCATCGGACACGCTCGCGGATGAGCAGAAATTGTAGCCAACCACCGTCGGCAGAGGGCGAAGTGATAAGAGAATCCGCCTCGGTAGCGTCCTGCTCCTGCCGTTTATTCGGTCGGCTCCTTGTCCCCGTCCTCCTCCGTGTCCCTGTCGCGCAGGAACTTGTCAAAGGCCTCTGCCGATTGCAGTTTCGACTCGGGCGGCTTGCTGGCCATTTCTTCCGCCGCTTTGTCGTCCGCCGGGGCCGGGGAAGTGGCGGCCGCTGCCGCCATGGCGGGCTGAATTGCCGGCGCGGGGGCTTCGTCGGGCAGAAGCTGCCGCTGGAGTTCGACAAACTCATCTCGCGCGGCTGCATCGCCCGGGCCAGTCAAATTGCGATTGGCGAGCATCGCGGAGGAAGATTGAAAGAGCGTTTCCTGGGGGACTTCGACTCCGAAGTAGCCCTTGGCGAGCGTTGATAGCGCCCGCTTGGGAAGCGCAACCCGAAGTTTTTGCACGGCCGTCTTGGGAGCCCGGAACACCAGCGTATCGGTCACCGATCCGCCGGGCGGAATGGTAGTCGCCGCCAACCGGGTGACTTTCGGAGTTTCCGCGAGAGGAACGAACGCCAACGAGGCGCCCGACTCGTCCACCAGCAAGGCTCCGCTCTCGGCCGGTGCATTCCAGCCCAGATACTTCACGGGATCATCGCCCGTGTTCGAAATCTTGACTTCAGCAAAGACGAATCGTGGCTTTACCGCGGGCTCGAGCTTGGCCGGAACTGCTGCAACAGCCGCAGTCGATCCGTCGGCGGGCGGCTTGCTGGCTATCGATTTGGGAAGGACTCGTTTGCCCGTAGCGTCGGAGGCGAGCCACACCGACGTGACTTCAAATCGCGCGATCCCTTTCAGGCCAAGTTGGGCGCGGTTCGCCAGGCTGCTCCACGTCTGGATCGTCGCCAGAGCCTCCTTCGCGGAACCGCCCGGCTCGGACGCCGTGGGCCGCTCCTTCGCCGGTGCGATAAAACTTTCCCCTTCGCCCTCGGCGGATTCAGCCGTGAGCGCAACCGGATTGCTTTCGGCTTCCGGAGCAAGCGGCTCAACATCGGCGGCAGCAGCCGCGTCGGCTTCGTCCGGTTTTTCATCCGCCGCCGCAATCGCCTGGTTGGAACTCTGGGAGCTGAAAAAGATCACGGCCGCACCAATGAGGGCGACCAGTGCGCAGGCGCCGCCGAGCGTAGCGACCACGAGCAGAGTGCGGTTGCTGCCGGGACGTTTCTTTGAGCCGGGCGTCGAGTCGACTTTCGTGGTTTTGGCGGAGGAGGGCGCCTCGGTGCTAAACACGAGGTTCATGTCGCCGCTGTTTTGAACAGCCTGGCTACTCGAGCGAGCTGCCGCGGAAGCCGAAACCACCGGCTGACCTACCGGTACGCCGGCGGGGGGCTTCGCTGCGGTGGCTGCAACGACTGCCGTAGCAGGACGAGGCCGGGGCTTAGCCGGGGCCGCCGCATCGATGCGAGCGCCAGTGGAGGAGCCTGCGGGCGTTGGCATCGCGCCGCTGGGCGTGAGCAGGCCGGGCACTTTGCCGGCGAGAAACCAACGCGGATCTTTCTCGCGCCGGATCTCGGTCGTCGCAGTGACGGTTCCTGCCGCAGCGAGTTGACGCAGTTGGTCAACGGTGAACGGCCCACAAGGCTGGCCGCCTAGTTTACAGAGCCAATCGGCTTTCACGTCCGACTCCCCGGAGAGGACAGGGTAGGAGCGTAACCGCCATCGCATGCCAGATCGAGGTTCCGGCCCAATCAGGATGTGAGGCGCGTGAGCCGCTTCTCTATCGATCCGATCGAATCAACCGACATCGCCTGCGAACGCAAGCGACTCGCTTACTCTATCGAGCCACGCCGGCGAATTCCAGCAGAAACGTCTTTGAAATGTCGGGTGGCGGGGCCTAAGGAGCAACGCGACGTGGCCCCGATCTCGGCAGCAGTCGATGGATCGGGGCCAGGCTGCGCTTTGGCCCCGCCTCCCCGAGACGTGCGAGTATCAGCTTTCTGGCTGCTGCAGCGAGGGCAACTCGCCCGCCGTCGCTTCGACGTCGGGCAGTGGCATCAGATAAGGGCGGATTCCCTCGAACGTCTTGGGGCCGATGCCGCGGACCTCGCGCAGGGAGTCGAGATCGGCGAAGGGACCATGCTCCTGGCGGTGCTCGACAATGCGTTTGGCCAGGGTTTCTCCGACGGCCGGCAGCAGGCAGAACTCCGGCCAATCAGCCTCGTTGATGTCGATCTGAAACGTGACCGCGATCGGCTCCGCCCGGTCGATCTGCACGAGCCGACTTCGCCGCCAGTTTTGATAGCCCCAATGGCCGGCCAGCAGTACGAGCGCGACGGCCACCAGGACGGCCGCGACAGCCTGACCGGGGCGGCGAAGCGTCAGCTTCGGCCACGAAGGCTGCTCGGGCTCAGGTGTGTTGGTAGGCATCGGCGGAATGCCTACCAACCTAGCGATCGCACGAGCGAGGAAGCAAGAAAACTCCGTAGCTGAATTCGCCAGAATTCAGACAAACCCGGTCTCTATTGGCGGGGCGTCTTAATTCTGGCTAATTCAGCTACGAAGACCGTCTAGCTTGGTTGGCGCACTTCCTCGCGCCACTGGCTGAGCAGTTGCAAGGCGGCCAGCGGTGTGAGGCTGTCGATGTCGAGTTGCCGGAGCTTTTCGACCACGGGATGGTCGTCCGGGGCAAACAACGTGAGTTGCAGATCGCCGCTGCGTTTTTTCTTCGACGAGGCGGCAATCTTCGGCTTGCCTTCGGGGTCGAGGTGTTCCGATTCGAGCTGGGCGAGAATCTGCTTCGCCCGCTCATTGACCGACTTGGGCACGCCTGCGAGCCGGGCGACGTGGATGCCGTAGCTCTTGTCGGCCGAGCCGGGGATGATCTTGTGCAGGAAGACCACGTTGTCCTCCCACTCGCGCACGGCCACGTTGAGATTGCGCACCCCCGGCAGCGAGTCGGTCAGGTCGGTCAACTCGTGGTAGTGGGTGGCAAAGAACGTGCGACAGCCGACCGTGTCGTGCAGATGCTCGACGATCGCCCACGCAAGCGAGATACCGTCGTAGGTGCTCGTGCCGCGGCCGATCTCGTCGAGCACGACGAGGCTGCGCGACGTGGCCGTGTTGAGGATGCGGGCCGTTTCGGTCATCTCGACCATGAACGTGCTTTGCCCGCGCGCGAGTTCGTCGCTGGCCCCCACCCGAGCAAAAATTCGGTCCGCCACTCCGATCGTCGCTTCGCGGGCTGGGACAAAACTGCCGACCTGGGCCATGAGCGTGATGAGCGCGACCTGGCGGACGTAGGTGCTTTTGCCGGCCATGTTGGGGCCAGTGATCAGCAGCACGAAACCGGCGTCTCCTCCCGCGGCGGCGTCGTTGGGAACGAATGTTCCTTGCGGCTCGAGGATGTCGAGCACCGGATGCCGGCCGTCGACGATATGGAGCACCGATTCGGCCTCAATCTTCGGCCGGCGATAGTCTCGCTCGCGCGCCAGTTCCGCGAGCGAAGCGAGCACGTCGAGCTGCGCCAGCGACGCAGCGGTGCTCAGCATCCGCCGGGCGCATTGGTGGACCGCGTCGCGGAGCTGGATGAACAGGTCGTATTCCAGCTCCTTGGCCCGCTCGTCGGCGGTGAGGACCTGCTCTTCGTACTGCTTCAATTCGGGGGTGACGTAGCGCTCGGCGTTGGTCACCGTTTGTTTGCGGATGTAGTGGCTGGGTGTTTTGTCTTTGTGGGCGTTCGTGATCTCGATGTAGTAGCCAAAAACCTTGTTGAAGGCCACTTTCAGATTCGGAATGCCGGTCCGCTGCGATTCCTCGGCCTGGTAGCGGGCGATCCACTGCTTGCCGCCGGTTGCCAGCTCGCGAAGCTTGTCGAGGTCGGCATTGAAGCCCGGGCGAATGATGCCGCCATCGCGGAGCTGGAGCGGGCATTCGTCGACGAGGGCCGTCTCGAGCTGGCTGCGAATCTCGGGACAAAGGTCCAGCCGGCTTTCGAGGTCGCAGAGTAAACCGCTGCGACGCTCGGCGAGCTTGGCTTTCAGCTTCGGTAGCGAGGCGAGCGTGCGACCAATGAAGCTCAGATCGCGCGGGCTGGCCCGGCCGGTGGCCACGCGGGCGAGCAACCGCTCGAGGTCGTAGACCGACTTGAGGTGCTCGCGCACTGTGGACCGCAACGAAGCGTCGTGGGCCAGTTCTTCAACCGCGTCGAGCCGCGCGTTGATGCTCTCGATGTTTGTCAGCGGGTTGGAGACCCAATCGGCCAGCAGCCGCGAGCCCATCGGTGTGACGGTGCGGTCGATGACGGCCAGCAGCGAGCCTTCGCGCGAGCCGCCACGGAGGGTGCGCGTGATTTCGAGGCTTCGCCGGGTCGCCTCGTCGATCTCGAGCAGTTCGGCGGTCCGGTAAGGGACGATTCGATTGATGTGGTCGAGCGAGGTCTTTTGCGTCTCGCGGAGGTAGTCGAGCACGGCCCCGGCGGCGCCGATGCCGAGGGCATCGCCATCCTGAAAGCCAAAGCCTTCGAGGCTGGCCGTCTGGAAGTGTTTTGCCAGCTGGGCGGTCGCCGTTTCG
Organism: Planctomycetota bacterium; assembly: GCA_023430365.1. Lineage (GTDB taxonomy): Bacteria > Planctomycetota > Planctomycetia > Pirellulales > Pirellulaceae > JAEZAS01. The sequence continues at coordinate 7,700 of JAEZAS010000043.1, read as the reverse complement.
CCATTGAAGGCCCAAGCCGGCCGCCGCGTCACCATCAGGTCCGGCGGCCAGGCGGGAGGCAGCGGCGCCTCTTCGACGACCAGACACTCGACCGGATCGATGCGCGCGATCTGATCAACCAGTTGCGATCTGGGAAACACGGCCGCAAAGAACCGGCCCGTCGAGAGCTCGGCCCAAGCCAGGCCGACGACATCCTCGCCGTTGGCTTTGCCGCCGGGAAAGGCGACGGCTGCCAGGTAGTTGCTCTCGCGCGGGTCGAGCAGGGCGTCGTCGGTCAGGGTGCCGGGGGTCACGACGCGGGTGATTTCCCGCTTTACGAGCCCCTGAGCCTTCTTCGGGTCCTCCACCTGCTCGCAGACGGCCGCCCGGAATCCAGCCGAAATCAGCTTGGCCAGATATCCTTCGAGCTGGTGATAGGGGAACCCCGCCATGGGAATCGGGTTCTCCCCCTTATCCCGGCTGGTGAGCGTCAGCCCCAGCACGCGCGACGCCGCCTTGGCGTCGTCGTGGAACAATTCGTAGAAATCGCCCATGCGGAACAGCAACAGCGCATCGCCGCAAGTCTGCTTGGCGTCGAGGTATTGCTGCATCATTGGGGTAGCGGCCATGGGGCGCGAGTGTAACAATCCACCCCCGCAGCGAAAAGGAGTTGCCTGCTAGCAAATGCCGCCAGCGGGAAACCGGCATTCGGTTAACCGCTGAAATCGGTAAACTCTGCTAAGTGTTCTTTCCTCCCCAGGACGATAACTTCGAGGTAGCCGGCACTCTCCGCCGAACGTCTGATCCTCGGAGGCTGCGTCATGACGATGCTGCCCGACCTCATTTGGTGGCTGACGATCGATCTCGCCCTGATCACGGGCGTGGCTCTTGCTGCGCATCGGGCGAGCTGTGCCCGGCACGTCCGTCGGATGTGGGATTCGTCAACCAACGCCGGATCAGTCGACGGCCTCGTCGTCCTCTGCGTTCCCTGCAAGGGAAACGACCTGGAGCTGGCCGACAACCTCCGTTGCCTGTTCGAGCAACAACGCATCCGCTACGAGTTGCGCTTCATCGTGGAGGACGCCGCCGACTCGGCGGTGCCGATCATCGAACGCTTGCAGCGAGAGTACAGCGACACGCCCAGCCGTCTGATCGTTGCCGGCCGGGCCGAGGATAGCGGACAGAAGATTCACAATCTGCGAGTCGCCACCGAGCATTTGCCCGACGACTGCACGGTGCTGGCATTCGCCGATTCCGATGTGCGGCCCGATCGCAACTGGTTGCACTCGCTCACCCACGTGCTCACGCGGCCGGGAATCGGCGCCAGCACGGGATACCGCTGGTTCGTGCCGCAGCGCCTGACTCTGCCAAACCTGCTCGTCTTCAGCATGAACGCCGCCGCAGCGGCTTGCCTGGGGCGGCGGGTTTTCAATCTCATTTGGGGTGGCAGTTGGGCGATTTCGCGGACCCATTTCGAACAGCTGGGGCTCCGCGAAGTTTGGCGCGGGACGCTGAACGACGATCTCGTCGCCACGCGCGTCGTCCGCGGAGCGGGATTGAAGATCGATTTCGAGCCCCGGTGCCTCTGCCCGTCGCCTATCGATGTCACCTGGTCGCAGGCGCTGAATTTCATTCACCGCCAGTTGTTGCAATCGCGCTACTATGCGACCGGGCATTTCTGGTGGGGCGCGGCGGCCGTTCTCGTTCAAGCGGTAGCCTGGCTCGTGGCCGTTGGCACGTTGCTGGGAAGCGCCTTAGTAGGTCGAGTGAGTGGCTGGGCGGTGTTTGCCTGCGTCTGCCTGTTTGCGGTGGGCGTGTTTCGCGCTTACGTCGGACACGCGACCTGGCGCGAGCATTTCCTGGCGCATGAAGACAAGATTAGCGTGGCTCGCCGCACGGAGTACCTGATCGGCCCGTTGCTGACGGTGCTCGCCGGTGTGTGCGTGGTGCGCACGTGTTTCTCGAACACGATGGTCTGGCGCGGGCTGCGCTATCGGCTCTATGGCGGCGGCCAGATCATGTTCCTCGGCCGGCAGTTGGATGACAAAGCCTGCCCGGTCACCTGTTCCCAGGTGGAGGACAAGCCGCGGATCCTGCCGCTGCGAAAGAACGCCGCGGCGTAAGGTCCTCGGCGAGCGTGAGACGTAAGTCCCATGGTTGTTCTCGCGACGAGATGGAGTCGCAAGCGTCGTTCGCCGTTTACCGGGACGCTTACGCGTCCCGCTCGCCGGACTTGGCGTTACTGGATGAGCTGTTCGTTCTCGTCCGCGGCGTGAACGGTGATTTCGCCGGCGTCTTCCAGGCGGCGCACGACGTCGACAATTTGCTGCTGCACCGCTTCGACTTCGGAAAGCTTCACAGGGCCGAGGTAGCCGATTTCTTCCTGCAAGAGTTGTGACGCGCGCTGGGACATGTTGCCCATGATCTTGGCCTTGAGATCGGCGCTCGCGCCTTTGAGGGCCATCGCCCACTGGCTCGTTTCGACGTTCTTGAGCACCGCCTGAATGTCCTTGTCGGACAGCTTGCCCAGGTCGTCGAAGACGAACATGAGGCGGCGGATTTCTTCGACCAGCTCCGGGTCTTCCTGCGCCAGGTTCTCCAGCAGCGTGCGTTCGGTCGTGCGATCGGTGACGTTCAGGATTTCGGCGACGCTGTTGACGCCTCCGGCTTTCTCGAACGACTGATGCATCAGGTTGGCCATCCGGCGCTCAAGGCCGGCTTCAACCTCCTGAATCACCTCGGGGCTGGTCTGCCCCATGTGGGCAATGCGGCGGACGACGGCCTGCTGCTTCTCGGCGGGGAGGCCTTTGACGATTTCCGCGCCGTAGGCAGGCGGGATGTGAGAGAGAATCAGGGCGATCGTCTGGGGATGCTCGTCGATGACGAAGGTCAGCAGGTTTTGCGGGTCCACCTTCTTCAAAAAGCGGAACGGCATCGCCTGGATCGACTGCTTGACGTTTTCCAGCGTCGGCGGAGCGTCTTTGCCGAGGGCCTTTTCGACCAGGGTCTTGGCCAGGTCGATTCCGCCCGTCGTGGTCGCCAGCGAATTGGGGTTCGACTCGGCGAACTCCTTGATCACCTCGTCCTGTTCGGTGGCGGTCAGCCGGCTGATCTTCGCAATCTCGATCGAAACCGCTTCCACCTGCTTGGGCGTGAGCTTGCCCATCAGCGTGGCGGCCTGCTCCTCCGGCAGGCTCATCAGCAACACGGCTGCCTTGCGAATTTCGGCTGTATTGGATGCGACAACTCCGACCATCGCTCCCTCGCTCCGGAAGAACTCGCGCAGTCCTGGCGCGAGCGGCGGGGAGTATGCAAAAACCCAGCGACGGCGTCCAGAGCAACGCAGCCGCTGGGTGGTAAGCTGCAACTTCGTGGCACGGGCTGACGCCAGTGCGACAAACTGCGTCGATAAGCTACGTCGATGCGCCGCTCGTCCAGCCTGGCGGATCGCTGGCCGGGAACGACTCTTCAGAGGCTTCCTGCACGACGTCTTTCTCTTTGCCTTTCTTGGGCTTGGGATCGATGCGGGGGAGCGTTTTCTCACGGTCCAAGGCGTCGATCGAAGCGTTGGCAGGCAGATTTTTCAGATCCGGGTTCGGTTTTGCGGTGGAGTCCGCCATTTTGCTGGCTCCTCTTCAGGGTGTCGTTTTGAACGCCCTTTACCCATGCACAACAAGTGCCGAACCGCACGGAAAGGGCCCGAGAGAGCCCTAAGTGCTCACTCGGCCGCGATTTAGCCCGAAGGATTGGTCGGAGCTTACGACAGCGGGGCGGGAGTCGCCTCCATGCCGCGACGGCCGATTTCGCGGAGCGATTCGGGACGCAGCGGCGATTCGTCGGAAGGAATCGGATCGGTGGTCATCGCCGCCCCGATCTCTCCCAGACCGAGCAGCAGGTGAGGCAGCCAGGTCCGCCCGGCAAAACCAAGCAAGAACGGTGAAGCGGCCAAGAGCAGGCCAGCCACGCCGTCCATCTGCAAGTGCTTACGCATGGGCATTTTGCGCACTGCGCCCAGTTCGTAATCGGTCATCAGGCTTTGCACGAGCATCGTGGCGCCGATGCCTACCGGAATCCACGTTTCGGGACCATTTTTGCGGAATCCAAGCAGCCAAGGCGCCGCCATCAGCAGGAGCGCCGAGGGATAGTCGGCAGCCGCATGGGTTTTCGTCGACATCAATCGCATGATTGCGACCTCCGTGTTAGGTAAGGATTCGGACGGTTTGTCCTGTACCTCTGGAATTGCAAATCATGCTCCCGGCCACGCAATTCACCCCCCCAAGCCGCCGACTCCGTCGGCCGACCATCGCGTGCCACCCGACTCGCGTCCTGCCCTACGCGAAAGGGCCCACTTTCGACCGTCAACCGTCCCTTGACGCCTCAACCGGCGCGTAAATAGGATGGGGAGTTTGATTTTTCCGCTAATTCGTTCCCAGGTAGGCACTTCCGTCATGCAGGTCACGAAGGTCGCGCTCGTCGGCATGGGTACGGTCGGCACCGGGGTCGCAAAGCTGCTTATCGACCATGGTGACCGCACCGCGCGGCATGCAGGGAGGACCCTCTGGGTCGAAGAAGTCGTCGTCGCCGACCCAGCCAAGCCGCGCGACTACGCGCTCCCCAAGACCGTCACCGTCAGCGACGATCTCTCGCGGATCACCAAGAATCCGGAGATCGAACTCGTCGCGCACCTGGTCGGTGGGCTGGAGCCAGCGCGAACGATCATGCTCGAGCTGCTCGAGAGCGGCAAAGATGTGGTCACCGCCAACAAGGCGCTGCTGGCCGAACATGGGCCGGAGATTTTTGACCGGGCTCGCGAACTCGGGCGATCGATTGCCTTCGATGCGGCGGTGGCTGGCGGCATTCCGATCATCACCAACATCGGGCAATGCTTCTCGGCGAATCAGATTCTCTCGCTCCGTGGCATTCTCAATGGCACCAGCAACTTCATCGTCTCGCAGATGGAAGAGCAGGGGGCCAGTTACGAGGCGGCGCTGAAAGAAGCCCAGCGCCTCGGCTTTGCCGAAGCCGATCCGTCGATGGACGTCAACGGAGCCGACGCGGCCCAGAAGCTGGCGATCCTCGCGCACCTCGCCTTCGGCGCTCGCGTGCATTGGGCCGACATTCCGCGGGTCGGGATCGATACGCTCGACCCCGCCGACCTGCGCTACGCCAAGGAACTTGGCTATCGCATCAAGTTGATCGCCGTGGCTGAGCTGCGCGACAGCGGTTTGGAGCTGCACGTCACGCCAACGCTTGTGAAGGTCGGCACCCCGCTCGCCGAAGTTCGCCAGGCGTACAACGCCATCAGCGTCGTCGGTGACGCTGTCGGCCCCGTGTTCTTCCATGGTCTCGGCGCCGGCCAGATGCCGACCGCCTCCGCCGTGGCTGCCGACATGATCGACATGGCCGTCGGCCGAACGCAAATCACCTTCCGCTCGCTGGAACTCTGGTCGCAGCGTGAAGCGCGGGTCGATATGTGCGACCACGCCCAACTGCCCGGCCGATACTACCTGCGGTTCACGGTCGAAGATCGTCCCGGTGTGCTCGCGGAGCTGACGGGCATCCTCGGTAAGAACGAGATCTCGATCGCTTCCGTCATCCAGCACGAGCCGAGCGGCGATCCGAACGACCGCGTCGTTCCACTAGTGATTATGACGTCGATCGCGAAAGAGGGCTCGGTGCAGCGAGCGGTCGACCAGATCAGCGGGCTGAAGAGCGTTCGGCCAGGCAGCGTCAAAATGCGAGTGTTGGATCAATCATGAAATACGCGATCATCATTCCCGACGGCTGTGCCGACGAACCGCAGGAGTCGCTGGGTGGCAGGACGCCGCTGCAGGCCGCCAGCACGCCCCACATGGACGCGATTGCCCGGCAAGGGGTGATCGGGCGCGCGAACAATGTGCCGCCGCATCTGCCAGCCGGGTCGGATGTCGCCAATCTGAGCCTTTTTGGCTACGACCCGAACGAGTACTTCACCGGCCGAGCGCCCCTCGAGGCCGCCGCGCAAGGGATCGAGCTTGGTGCGGACGACTGGGCGATCCGCTGCAACCTGGTGACGGTCGAAAACGAGACGATGCAGAGCTTCACGGCTGGGCATATCTCGACCGAGGAAGCAACCGAGTTGCTGGCGACCGCCCAGAAAGAGTTGGTAGGGCCCGAGTACGAAGGCGTGCTGCAGTTTGTGCCAGGCGTGAGCTACCGCAACCTGCTGCTGTTTCGTGGGGCAAAGAAGACGGCGCCGTTTTCGAAGGACACGCGGGCAACTCCGCCACACGACCTGACCGACAAATCGGTGGCGAACGATCTGCCGAGCGGGCCGGGGAGCGACTTGCTGAACGATCTGATGACCCGCAGCCGGGCCTTGTTTGCGAACCATCCAGTCAACCTCGCGCGCAAGGCGGCTGGCAAGTCGCCGGCGACGAACGTCTGGCTGTGGGGGCTGGGGCGTACGCCGAGTCTTACGCCGTTCGAAAAGTTGCACGGCAAGCGGGGCGCGATGATCACCGCCGTCGATCTGCTGCGCGGCCTGGCCGCCCTGATCGGCTGGGAGCGGATCGAAGTACCGGGAGCGACTGGCTATCTCGACACCGACTACGCGGCCAAGGGGCGCTACGCGGTCGAAGCTCTCGCCAAGACCGATGTCGTCTGTGTGCACATCGAAGCTCCCGACGAGGCTTCGCATGAAGGCCGGGCCGACGCCAAGATCAAAGCGCTCGAGGAGATCGACGCCAAGATTGTGGCGCCTCTGCATGAAGCTCTGCAGAAGTATGGCGACTACCGCATCCTGGTTTCGCCTGATCATCCGACCCCCGTGCGGACGAAAACCCACAGCCACGGCTTCGTGCCGCTGACGATTTGCGGCGCGGGCATCACGGCCGACTCGTTTTCGACCTACGACGAACCGACGGCCGGCGAGTCGTCGCTATCGTTCGATGAAGGCTGGCAGATGATGTCGTACTTCATGGGGAAAAAATAGTCATTCTCGTTACGAGGCTCCGCGTCGTAACGCCAGCCGCGGACGCTCTGCGTCCTTTGGTGTAACTGCCGACTTCCAACCAATTCATCGCCCGACGCAGAGCGTCGGTACTTGCGTTCCCACGCAGAGCGCGGGAACGAGGAACTAGGATTCCATTAGGGTCTACCTCTCATGTCTTTGATCGTTCAGAAGTTCGGTGGCAGCAGCGTTGCCAATGCCGAGAAGATTCTCAAAGCCGCCCGGCGGGCCATTCGCGCCCAGCAGGAAGGCAACCAGGTGGTGATGGTCGTCAGCGCCATGGGAGATACGACCGACGACCTGCTCGACCTGGCGGCGCAGATCACCGACCGCCCGCCGGCGCGCGAGATGGACATGCTCCTCTCGACCGGCGAGCAGGTGAGCGTGGCCCTGATGGCGATGGCCATCCATTCGCTCGGCCACAAGGCGGTCAGTCTGACCGGGGCTCAGATCGGCGTGAAGACCGACGCGGTCCATCGCAAGGCGCGCATCAAGTCGATCGAAACGGCTCGGCTGAAGCGCCTTCTCGACGAGGGGAACATCGTCATTGCGGCTGGCTTCCAGGGGATCGACGACGATTTCAACATCACGACGCTCGGCCGCGGCGGCAGCGACACGACGGCCGTGGCGCTGGCGGCGGTGCTCGGCGCCGACATGTGTGAGATCTACACCGACGTGGACGGCGTGTTCACGACCGACCCGCGGATTGAGCCCGCTGCGCGGAAGATGG
>JAEZAS010000015.1 GCA_023430365.1 Planctomycetota bacterium | reverse complement strand
CCGAGGGCGGCGGGGACGGAGAAGCCCATCGACGTGTAGTAGGCCGGGCTGATGAACTCGGTGTGCTGGTGGATCGTCAGCTCCGAGGCGCTGAACAGGGCGTCGCCGATGTCGGTGATGACGATCGTGTCCTCGTCGATCTGCTCGTTGATCCGGGCCATCATCCGCGCAATCCGCAGCGGCGAATCGGGGTCGAGCTGAAACGGCGGCTGCTGGGGGCGCAGGTTGGCGGGGAGCTCACGCTTCGCCGTCTTGGGCTCGCGGGCGATCAGCAGCTCCAGAAAATCCCCCAGCCCCACGCTGTGGTAGTGGTGGTGGCGGATGCGGAGCTGCTCGCTGGTCACGTAGATGCACCTGGCTGGGTCGAGCCGGGCGGTGAAGATTCCCAGGTTGATGTCGGTCATGAACGCGCCGAGCAGCAGGACGCAGTCGCTGTCCTCGACGTACTCGGTCACCTCCGCGTGTCCCATCGCTCCTTCGTACAGGCCGATGTAGAGCGGATGTTTTTCGGGCACGACGCTCTTGCCCAGCAAGGTGGCGGCGATCGGAATCTGCATGCTCTCGGCCAGCTTGAGCACCTTGTCCTGCAGGCCGAAGCGGTGGATCTCGATGCCGGCGATGATGATCGGCTTCTTGGCCTTGGCGAGCAGCTCGACCGCCTCGTCCGCAGCCTCCTCGCAAACCTGCGGATCGCAGCCGCTGTAGCCGCTATGAAACGCGTGCGAGATGTGCGGCCGGACATCGACCATGTCGCGCGGCAGTTCGATATAGACGGGCCGCTTGAACCGGGTGGCGGCGTCGAGGACGCGATCGATCTCACGGAAGGCGACCACCGGGTCGGTCAGGTCCGCCGTGGCGACGCAGAGCTTTTCAAACACGTCGAACTGCGTGTGGAAGTCGCGCACCTTGTGGTGGAGCAGGGGATTGTTCACCCGCTCGCTCATCCCGGGCGCCCCGCTGATGAGAACGACGGGAGACTTCTCGGCATAGGCCCCCGCGATCGAATTGCAAACGCTCAGCCCGCCGACGCAGTAGGTCACGCAGACCGCTCCCAGGCCGTTGATCCGGGCATAGGCGTCGGCGGCGAACCCCGCGCAGTCCTCGCGCGTACAGCCGACGACGTTGATCGGGCTCTTCTCGAGCATGCCATAGAACGTCAGGACATAGTCGCCGGGAATGCCAAAGATGTCCTTCAGCCCATAATCTTGCAGCCGGCGAATCAGGTACTCGCCGATCGAGAGGCCGCCCGCATGCGGCGGATGGTTCGACGGGCCAACTTCGTGGAGCGATTCAAGGCGAGCCATGGGCGCCCTCCGGGCGAGTTTTCAGTGATCAGTTTTCAGTAGACAGTAAACAGTTCTTGAGTTTGTGGGGTTGGGGTGCTGGTTGTTGATCCTGGGGCCCCTGGATTAGTTACGTGGGGATTCGGGCTTCGGACTTCGTCCTTCGCTTTTGGTCCATTTCTTTTAGAAGTCTATGTCGCGATAGGGGTTGGGGCGAGGGCGAAAGTTTTTCTTGGGTCTGCGTGGGTGGGGGTAGGGGAGGAGAAGGAAGGGATCGCGAAAGCACGAAAACACGAAAAGAGGAAGAAGGACGAGAGTAGGAAGAGAAGGGAGGGGGGAGGGAAGCAGGTGATGATCTTGGTTCCTTCTTTCCCTTTTCCTTCCTTTCGTGCTTTCGTGATCCTCCCTGCCTGCTTCCCGCATTCATGCTTGCGTGCGCCCGAAAACCAAGCGTCCCAAACTACCTATATCGTGTGGCTGGCTACGCTTACGGCCCCGGCGGGCAGCGCCGTGCTTTCGTCTTGTGAGCGGAAGCCGAAGGGGGTTAGAATCTTCGGCCGCAGGGCTGCCCGCATCGGCCCATGCGTTTGGCATGACAACGCTTTTTTGATCGGCGACGGATCGTCGATAGGCCGCCGCGAAACGACCGACCCAGGACTGTGGCATGGCGGAAGGGAATCCGCTCAGCGAAACTTCTCCGCTCTCGCGGCCCCTCGAGTGGATGACGCGGTTGATCCTGCGCGCGCCCGGGCTGGTCTTCTCGGCTGGCGTGGCGCTGGCGCTCGTCGGCGCCTTGGTCACGCTCAACGGCCTGACGTTCAAGACCAGCCGACTCGACCTGCTCAGCCCACGGAGCGAATACAACCAGCGCTGGCTGGCCTATCTCGAAGAGTTTGGCGACCGCGACGACGCGGTGATCGTCGTCCGCTCCGACGACCCGCGGCAACTGACCGAGGCGATCGACGACCTCGGCTATCAGCTCCGCGAGCGTCCCGACCTGTTTGAATCGGTCCTCGACCGCCTCGATTTCAAGGACCTGAAAGCCAAGGGGCTTCACTTCCTACCGCCGGCCGAGCTGCAGAAGCTCGCCGAGATGTCGATTCAGGCCGCCATGCTCGTCCCGCGTCAGGGCGCCGCAAGCGACCCGGTCGAAGCCTTTCAAAAGACCAACGACCAGTGGGAACGGATCGCTTCCGATTCCCCCGAGGTGCGGGCCCAGATGGAACGGGCCTACACGCAGCTCGCCGGGCGGATGCTCGCCGTCATGGCGGGTGGCCCTTCGCAGAAAGAGCTGATCCACGCCTCGCACGCCCGGCCGATTCTCACCAACGATCACCTGCCGTCGTACGACGAGCTGTCGAGCGCCGCCGCCGCGGCCAGCTCCGGCATGTCGACCAAGATGATGGCTGCCATGCCGCAGGAGGCCCATCGCTACCTGCTGTCGGAAGACGGCAAGATGGGCTTCGTGCTGCTGAAGCTCAAGATGGAGGAGGGGGAGTTCTCGCGAGGCGCGGGAGCGATCAAGATCCTCCGTAAGGAGATCGAAGAAGCCCGGCCGCGGCATCCGGGGGCTTGGATCGGCCTGACCGGCATGCCGGTGATCGAGTTCGACGAGATGCAGGCCAGCCAGTTCGACATGACCTGGACGAACGTGCTGAGCTTCCTCGCCGTCGCGGCGTTGTTTGTCGCCGGTTACGGCGGCGTGCGACACGCGCTGATGGCCAACCTGATCCTGCTGCTGGCGATTTCCTATTCGTTCGCGTTCGTGACGCTGGCGATTGGCCACCTGAACATTCTCAGCTCCGCCTTCGGAGCGATGCTGATCGGCCTGGGGGTCGACTATGGCACCTACTACATCGCCTACTACCTCAAGCTGCGCGGGGAAGGGGAGTCGAC
>JAEZAS010000127.1 GCA_023430365.1 Planctomycetota bacterium | reverse complement strand
GCCCGCCAACTGGCCGCCGACATTTGCTTGCCGGTCGAAACGTATGTGGGACGCACCTGCGAACTGATTCGCGAGGCCCACACGTGCCTTGCTTGTTCCGGATCGGTCTCGCTGGAGTTGCTTTATCACGCCAGGCCCAGCGTGATGGTCTACAAAGTGCCTTGGCTCACTTACCAGGTCGTCCGGCGGACGCTGATCAACGTGCAGTACTTCACGCTCGTGAATCTGCTTGCCGTGGACAACATCCACCCACCAGAGCTGTGTCCGTACGAACCGAATTCGCCGGAGCATGAACAAGTCCTCTTTCCGGAATACGCAACCTATGGCGACCGTTCGGCCGAGGTGGCTGCTCATGCAATCCATTGGCTGAACCATCCCGCCGATCACCAGCAGTTGGTGCGCCGTCTGGAGGCCTTGCGCGATCAATTGACATCGGGGAGCGCCTCGGCAACGGCGGCAGACTACATCGCCGGACTGCTGGGCCCCTCAGCTCGCGTGTCGGACGAGCGCCTGACGACCAATTCAGCAGCCTGACACGGTTGCCGCTCCCAGGCGAAGGGAACACCCCCGGAAGAATCCTGGCTGCTACAATTGCCGGGAGAACAGGTCGAATGCTCCACCTTCCGGATGGCTGCCCGTGTTATTGCTTGAGCCTCAGCGCACCCAGTACGACTGGAACTTTCAGCTTTTTGGATTCCCGATTCGGGTTCATCCATTCTTTTGGTTGTTGGCTCTGATTTCGGGGCTGAACCTGAACGATCCCGCCTACCTGGTGATCTGGATGGGCGTGGTGTTCGTCTCAATTCTCGTCCATGAACTTGGTCATGCGTTCATGATCAGGCGCATGGGACGGCCAGCCCACATTGTGCTCTACGCGATGGGTGGGCTGGCCATCGAGGGCAGCAGTGATCCCTATGGTTTCGACTCCAGCTACTCGTCGCGTCAGCGAACGCCTCAAGAACAGGTTCTGATTTCGGCCGCCGGTCCCGGAGCCGGGTTCGCGCTGGCTGCTTTGGTTGCCTTGTTGGTCTTCGTGACCAGGGGCCGCATCGAGGTGGAGTGGATTAATGGCCTCATTCCCTTCTTCGGCGCCACCTACCCGATTGATGCGGATGTGAACCTGAACTTGATCATGCTCGTCAATTCGCTGCTGTACGTGAATATCTTCTGGGGGCTCCTGAATCTGGTTCCCGTTATTCCGTTGGACGGCGGACAGATCGCGCAGGCGATTCTCACGGCGCAGGACCCGTGGCAAGGAATGACCAAGGCGCTTTGGCTCTCGATTTGGGCCGGCGGCATCATGGCCGTTGCCGGCTTGCTGATGTTTCAGCAGATGTTCATCGTCCTGCTGTTCGCATCGCTCGCCTATTCGAGCTACGTGACGCTGCAGCAACTCTCAGGTGGCGGCGGCCGCGATTGGTAGCCTCGCGCGACGCGGGACGTGCGTAAGTGATGCGCGAGCCACGATTCAGCAAGCGGCCTCGCGTTGTCTCGTCCCATTTTGAGATGTGTTCGGCGTGTCGTTGATGCGCGACCGTTGTTCGCCGCGACGCCGTCTCATCCGCAGCGCCTGGCAATGCTGCACTTCAAGTCATCGTGTTTGTGATTCGCGCAACGAACTTTTCGCGGCGCGATCACTCGCGTTGGCTCGCGTTGCGATGTTGCGAAGAGTGAAAAGCTCTCTCGACGGACTTGCTGGACACAAGTTTTGCGCGGCCGCGGAAAAAAAATCTCGAAGTTTTTTTGTGGTGCATGGAGCGCACAAGCAACACCCTCGAATGGTGCGCAGCGCAAGTTCGAAGAGCAGAGCAGCGCGCGAGTTTTCACTCGTGTGCAACACGCGCTGAACCACCGCGAAAGCGCGACGTGCGCGCTGAACCATCGCCATGCATTGCGCGCTCGCATGTGAAAGTAAACGTCGCTGTTGTTCACAGCACTGGGGTTTATGGCGTTCTGAATCGCATTGCATGTGGATGCGCGAAGCGTCACAATCAGCAGCGAGGTGAGACGAGCTGTTCGTCGAAGAAGAGTAACGAGTAGTGTGATGCGAGTGCGCAGCGCATCATCGAACACATGCAACGCGATGCGCTCGGCATGAGGAAGCGCGTTGAGGGCTGGGTAGTTTTTGGCGTTGTTTTGAAGAGAGAGAGTGTTTTTCCTCTTGACGATGTGCCGATCAAACGCAAGATTGATGGCGAAACGCATTGCAAGAAAACTGCAAGGCGTCGAAGACTGCCGAAGGAGTTAAGGCTGCGAGTGTGCGAGAGGGCGACAGACGGGATGTCGCAAGCTCACACACACCCGTTCCAACTGGAACCGCGGCTTGTGGCAAGTGGTGGGTACGACTGACCAGCGTCAGGGGATTCCTGACGCAGTTCTACCTGCCGAAATTTTTAGGAGGACGTTACTGTGGCCAAGAAGAAAGCTGCGACGAAGAAGGCTGCCCCCAAGAAGGCTGCTAAGGCTGCCAAGCCTGCCAAGAAGGCGACCAAGAAGGCTGGCAAGAAGGCTTCGCGCAAGGCTCCCGCCACGAAGAAGGCCTAAGTGCCTGACGCATCGGCCGCAGGTCGACCGCCCGCCAGGCTGCCAAGCATGGCGAGAGCCGCTTAGAGCAACCTTCGCGGATGCCGGTCCCCTAAGTTGATGCGACCTGGAAAACAACGAGAAAGAGCCGCCCAGTGAAGCATTTCACTATGGCGGCTCTAGCTTTTTCTTGGGTTCTTCTATGGCCCTTCGGAGCCTCGGTTGAGGCATTCTTAAAGATCCGTTGCCTCCTTATTGCCGGATCCTGGCCTGTACGCTTGAAGGCTGCGATAAGCCGGGCGGCTGATGGCCTCGCGGAGGAGCACGCGGAGCGGCGCCTGCGATTCCAGTTGGTGCCGCGAGCGTCTAAAATCTCCGCCTGTTGAACGTTTCATCCTCCCTGCGAACAGGCACATCATGCAGATCGTCCGCTACTCCGATCCCGACGGCAAAATTCACTATGGCGCCCGGCAAGCCGATGGCGGAGTCGTTGAACTCGAAGGGGACATTTTCGGCGACTACCGACTCAGCGGCCGGCAGGGCCAGATCGCCAAGCTTCTTTCGCCGGTCCAGCCGACGGCCATTCTTTGCATTGGCTTGAACTATCGGAAGCACGCGGAAGAGACCGGCGCCAAGTTGCCGACCTATCCCGTGCTTTTCATGAAAGGGCCAGCCGCCGTTCAAAATCCGGGTGACCCGATCGAATTGCCGAGGAAGCTGGAGAGCACCAAGGTCGATTTCGAATGCGAATTGGCCGTCGTGATTGGCAAGAAGTGCAAGAACGTCCCGAAGGCCAAGGCCTTGGACTACGTCTTGGGCTATACCTGCGGCAACGACATTTCTGCGCGCGACTGGCAGAAGGACTTTGGCGGATCGCAGTGGTGCCGCGGGAAGACGTTTGACACGTTCTGCCCGCTCGGTCCATGCCTGGTCACCACGGATGAGATTCGCGATCCGAACAGCCTGGGCATCAAGACGCTGCTGAACGGCGAAGTCATGCAGGATTCAACCACCAGCGACATGATTTTCGACGTTCCGACGCTCATCGAGTTCCTCAGCGGCAGCACCACCCTGCTGCCGGGCACCGTGATCCTCACTGGCACCCCTTCAGGGGTAGGGATGGCTCGAAATCCGCCTGTTTGGCTCAAGGATGGCGATTCGATCACGGTGGCCATCGAGCGGATCGGTGAACTGACAAACCCGGTTGTCGCCGAGCCCGTGTGACCTACCGCAGAAATCGGCATTTGTGCAGTGACGCAAAAGAAGAGGGGGAAGCCATTCGTCGGCTTCCCGCTCTCCGTTTTCTGCCTTGGTTTCAGCACCAGTATCCAATTCGGTCTCAATGCCTCAGACGCTTAGTCGCCTGGCTCTTCCAGGTAGGTGTAACCGTTCAGCCCGTCCTCGTAGAACTTCAGGAACCGCCCCGCTTCCTGGTGGTTCATCCGTCCTTCGCGGACTGCGTTCTCAACGGCGGTTTGCAGCCTCGTGATCAAGTCGCTGGGTTCAAACTCGACGTAGTCGAGCACTTCGCGGACTGTGTCTCCCTTGATGATCGACTCAATCACCACCTCGCCGCTCGGAGTCTGGTCGATGTGCACGGTGTTTGTGTCGCCAAACAGGTTGTGCAGGTCTCCCAGGATCTCCTGGTAGGCGCCGATCAGGAAAGCTGACAGGTAGTACGGCTGGCCGTCGTAGGCGTGGAGCCGCAGCGTTCGTTTGACGTCGCGGCGATCGATAAACTGGTCGATCTTGCCGTCGCTGTCGCAGGTGATGTCGCTCAGCACCGCGTGACGGTTCGGCCGCTCGTTCAGCCGGTGAATCGGCATCACCGGGAAGAGTTGCTTGATCGCCCAGCTATCCGGCATCGACTGAAACAGCGAGAAGTTGCAAAAGAATGTGTCGGAAAGGAGCTGGTCCAACCCTTCCAGTTCTTCGGGGACATAGTCGAGCAGTTCCGTCATGCGGCGGATCTTCTTGCAGATCGCCCAGAAAACGTTTTCTGCGATGGCGCGTTGGTCCAGAGGCAAGTAGCCGGTGGTGAACAGCGTCATGATCACGTCCATCGCCTGCTGAGCGTCGTGGAAGCTCTCCAGCAGGTTGCGGGCGGTGATGTTCTTGTAGGTGTCGGCCAGATCATGCAGAGCCTGCTCCGCCTCCGAAGGTATCTCGGCAACGTTGTCGTCGCCGTTCCCCTGACCGGATACGCCAAGGACGCCGAAGACCAGGCAGCTGTGGTACGCGGCGATGGCGCGGCCGCTTTCCGAAATGATATTCGGCTGCGGAACTTCAGCCTCCTGGCAGACCGTCTGAATGTGATGGACGACGTCGTTTGCGTACTCCTGCAGCGTGTAGTTCACGCTCGATTCGAAGTTGGTCTGGCTGCCGTCGTAGTCGACGCCCAACCCCCCGCCGATGTCGATGTACTCCAGGCCTGCGCCGCGTTTTACCAGGTCGGCGTAGGCGCGGGCCGCCTCCGTCATCGCGCCCTTCACGTGGCGAATGTTCGTGATCTGGCTGCCGAGGTGGAAGTGGAGCAGTTTGAAGCAGTCGAGCATGTCCCGGCTCTTCAGTTCGTCCACCGCCTGGAGAATTTCACCGACAGTGAGCCCGAACTTTGAGCGGTGACCGCCCGAGGACAGCCAGCGACCGCTGCCGCGCGCGGCGAGCTTGATGCGCATGCCAATTTGTGGACGTACCCCGACCTTCTCGGCGTACTTCAGGATCAGCCCAAGTTCGGTGTACTTCTCGACCACCGGAATGACGCGCCGCCCGATCTTTTGGGCGAGCATGGCCATTTCGATGAATTCGGCGTCCTTGAAGCCGTTGCAGACGATCGGCGTGTCGGCGTCAGTCATGGCGACAACCGCAAGCAGCTCCGGCTTGCTACCGGCTTCCAGGCCGAAGCCATATTCGCGGCCATACTGGACGACCTGCTCAACCACGTGTCGCTGCTGATTCACCTTGATCGGGTAAACGCAGGCGTACTTGCCCTTGTAGTCGTGCTCGCGGATCGCCTGAGCGAAGACGTCGTGGATCTCTCGCAGGCGGTCCTTCAGAATGCCGTTGAAGCGCAGCAGGATCGGCAAGTCGAGACCGCGCATCTGCAAACGGTCGACCAGCTCTTTCATGTCGATTGCGGGGCCGGCCTCCTTGTTCGGATGAACTTGGAGATGCCCTTGCTCGTTCACCGAGAAGTAGCCTTTGCCCCAGCGCGGAACTTCGTAAAGTTCGCTGGCGTCGGTGATCGACCAACGATCGACGGCATCTTTCAGCATCAAACTGGTCCCCAGATTGGTTCGACAAAGAACCGAAACTGCAAAACTCCGCCGACTGCACAGACTGGGCAGGAAGCGGTCATGGAAAGCGGATCATTATACGCGTCCACACCCGGCGACAAGCCGCGATTGTGTATGCGTCCGAGATTCAACGAGAGCGCAGCTGTGCTTTGCACGGGTTGGCAAAGCTGGAACGTCCCCGCGCTCAGCCGATTTGCAGCCTCGCCGCGGTGAGTGTGTTGTGCATCAGCATGGTGACCGTTAGCGGCCCTACACCCCGCGGAACGGGAGTTAAAGCTCCCGCCACCTCGAGCACGGCGGCAAAATCGACATCGCCGCACAGGCCGTCCGTCGTGCGATTGATGCCGACGTCGACGACTATGGCGCCTGGCTTGACCATCTCAGCCGTGACAAACCGCGGCGAGCCGATTGCGGCAATTAGCACGTCGGCCTGGCGGGTGATGCTCGGCAAGTCGGCCGTTTGGCTGTGGCAGATGGTCACGGTTGCGTTGGCAAGCTTCGGGCCGAGTGGCGATGATTTCGCCACCATGAGGGCGGCCAACGGTTTGCCGACGATCTCGCTCCGGCCGAGGATCACGACGTTCTTGCCCGCCACCGACAGGCCGCTGCGGGCGAGGATTTGCAGGACGCCGTGCGGCGTGCAGGGCAGGAACCGCGGCCGACCTTGCCAGAGCAAGCCGACGTTTTCCGGGTGAAAGCAATCGACGTCCTTGAGCGGATGGACAGCGTCGAGCACGCGACTCGAGCGGATCTGCCGCGGTAAGGGAAGCTGGACCAGGATGCCGTTTACATTCTCATCGGCGTTCAATTCGGCTATCAGGTCGAGGAGTTGCTCCTCGCTGGTGTCCGCCGGCAGGCGCTTCAGGGTTCCCTCGATTCCTACGCGGTCGCACGCCTGGCTTTTGTTCCGGACATAAACGGCGCTCGCCGGGTCGTCGCCCACCAGAACGGCGGTCAGGGTCGGCGGCACGCCGTTGTTCTGGATGAAGTCCGCAATCTCTTCTGACAGCTCGACCTCGATCCGGCTGGCAATGGATTTGCCTTCCAATAACTTCGCTGCCACAGCGTAAACCTCATGCAAGCCGCGATTCGAACCGGGAAACGGGCCATTGTAGAAGCTAGGAGGCGAAGCGAACAGGCAGCGCGAACCGGTGGACCGCCAGTGTCGGAGCAGGCGGGCACTCGCCGGCCGGTTCCGGTCATGCTCCCGAACCCAGTGAGCCCTATTTGGCGGCGGAATGTTCCGCCTTCCGGGCGGCCAGCAGCTCCGGGTTGAGGAGCTTGAGCAGCAATTCTCGCAGTTCGCGAACCTTGATCGGCGACATCAGGATCGCCCGGTGGTCCGACAACTGAGCGAGTTTCAGTAGCTCGGGATGTCGTTGTTCCACGAAGAGAATGGCCGGGATGTCACGGGTGTGCGAATCGGCGCCGAACTTGTTGAAGGCGTCGAGTGCGTTTTCGCCCATTTCGGTGGTGCAGAAAACGACACAGTCGGCTGCCTTCGACTCGCCTTCCTGGAATCGTCCGAGAGCCCGGTTGGGGTCGCTGAAGACTAGGACGCGATAGCCATACTTCTTCAGCTTCTCGCGGAGGAGATCCTGCATCTCCATCTTTGATTCGACGATCATGATCGTCTTTGACAGTCCCTCCAGTTCCTTGGGGACGTCCTTAACGGCCGCCGCAGCCGCGGGGCCGCTGGAAGCCTCGACACTCTCCGCTTCACCGGTATCGCCCGCTTCCAGTCGGACGAGCACCCGCTTGGCCTCGTCGAGCATCTCCTGGGCAGTGCTGAAGCGGCGGTCGGGATTGAGTTCCAGGGAGCGGCTGATGAAGCTCGCCAGCCGTCGTGGAAGGTCCGGCTCGAGACTGAGAACCGGCTTGATGCTCTGGTAACGCTGAACGCTCAAACGCGAGATGCGATCACGGGTCTCCGCCAGCGGAGGCACGCCAGTGACCATGTTGTAAAGGATGCAGCCGGCGAAAAAGAGATCGCTGCGCGGGTCGTTGTTACGTACGCCGGACGCTCTTTCCAGGCCCGCATAGTCGATCGTCCGCGGATTGTTGACGTCATCCTCCTTGGTCTGCAGCGACGCGAGGCCGAAGTCCACCAACTTGGCCCTGCCGCGACTGGTGACCAACACGTTCGACATCTTCAAGTCGCGGTGGGCCATCCCCTTTTCGGCGGCGTAGGCGAGTCCGGCAATGATGTCGATCGCCAGCTTCAGCGATTCGATCGGTTCCAGCTTCTTTCGAACACGGGCGAACTCGCGCAAATTTCGCCCTTCGACGAATTCCATCACGATATACGGCGACGGCTGGGCGCTGACTTCATAGATCGGCACGATGTTGGGGTGCCGAAGTTGCACACCCAGCTGGCCTTCACGGAGGAACTGATCGGTTGCGGTCGGGTCGTCCCGAAATCGTTTCCGGAGCACCTTCACAGCCACGACCTTGCCCGATTCGCGGTGCACCGACCGATAGACGCGGGCGAAAGTTCCGGTACCGATCAGATACAGCACGCGGTAGTCGTTGTAGAAGAAGCCGCCGCGCTCTCCTTTAAGCAACCGGTCGAGCTGGTAGTTGGTCAGCAACTCGCGGCGCAGAAGCACGCTCGTGAACTGACCGAGCGAGATTTCTCGGCTTCCGAGTTCGCTCCAGACCGTTTCGAGCTGCCGAGCGTCGAGCAATCCAGAGTCGGCAATTCTTTGCCCAAGTTTTTCGGGCGTGACGTCCGACATTACCACCGCCATCCTTTTCCGCTGCGCACTGTGACGTAGCCAGTGCGCAGACGACCTCTCGTTTGCTTCTCGATCCCCAAGACTACGAAGTTCTCAGGGCCTGTTCCAAAGCAACGAAGATTGCTTGGGTCAGCGGCTGCGGCAGGCAAGGCGCCGGTCTCAACGCAATCGGTTCCGAACGTTGCTCCATTCATGCTATTCGACCGTTCTGCCCCCTGCAATGCGTAAGCTATCAAGCCTGGCGCTCGGTCGGCAACCAACAAAAACGCCCTGCTCTCCGGGCACTGGAGAGCAGGACGTTGGTACAAGGGAAATCGCAAGTTCGTCTTTGCCGGCGGCTTGTGAGGGCAGGCGTGGCAACCGATATCGGTTTACTCTCCATCTTCTTCGGTGGGCCGGTCTTTGGAATCGTGCCGGAGGGCGTCGCGCTCGCGGCGGGTGGCTTCCAAATCGAAGACCAGGTATTTCATGTCCAATCGCAGTTGGCTCAGGGCCTCCTGGACCAAGTTCAAGATCCGCCGGCGACGTTTGGTGCTGTCGACCACGCGAAACATGAGCGGTTCCAGCCGGGAGCGGAACTCGGCCGGCAGTTGAGACACCGCCGTGGCCAAATCGGCGACATCCTTGGGAAGCTCGTCCTGGGCGGGCATCGTCATTCGCGGAATTGAAGACATCGGAATGGGGCTCTTTCTCTCTGCTCTGTGTGGCGACGGATCTGGGGAGGCATGATTGCACCCGTCGTGCCGCGCTTGCAGCCTGCTGACAGCAAACGACGCAACCGAAAGTGCAGTTTGAAGTTGCGCCCAATCCCTGGACGAGCAAAAGAAAGCGGCGTGTGGGAATTTCGCCACACTTGCTCTGGATGCTGTTCTCAAGTCCTGCTAGAAGCCGACCTTACGTCAATAGCGGATGGTTGCGCCCATGTTGCCAAAAGGCAACTGGTGAGTCGACCCATTTGCCGAGGGACGTACCGCTTGTTCGGAGGTCGCCCGACACCGTGTTGCCCAACGAATCGCTCACAGTCCGTACGCTGCTGGCCCGGGGTTGGGTCGCCGCTTGGGCTGCGCTTTTGGGAATTGCACTGACCGGTCCTGCGCGCGCGCAGCTGCGCGACTCGTTTGAGACGCCGCAGCCATCTTGGCGGCTGAGCGAGGCCGACTGTGGAGTTCGGCTGCTCGCCCAACAGCGGACGTTTCGCGATGCCCATTCGGGGAGCGGTTGTGAGTTTCTCCGCCTGGCGGTTGGCAACGGCACCTATGTACATCTCAGCCATTCGCTCGGCAAAGCGCCCGTCATTGCCGAACTGGCTCCGAGCCTGTGGGTGAAGGCCGACAAGCCACACCTGCAACTCATGCTGCGCGTCGTCCTGCCGCGCAATGTCGATCAAGCCTCGGGAAAACCGCTGACCGCGCTGCTGCGGGGCGACATGTACACCGACGTCGGCAATTGGCAGCAATTGCGAGTGCCGGACCCTGCGACCCTGTTCGCCCGTGAGACGATTGCCCTGCGGACACAGTTCGGTAAGGACGTCGACGCCCGTGAAGCGTACATCGATCTCGTCGTGCTCAACGTCTACAGCTCTCCCGGCAATCTCGATCTGTGGGTTGACGACTTGGAGGTGCAGGGCTTCATCCCCACCGAAGACCCACTCGGCAATCCGCTCGTGCAAAAGCCTGTGGAGGACGAAGACGACCAGGCCAATCGGCTCGATCCAGGAATTGATGATCGAGCAGGGCCGGTGCTCTTGGGATCGGTTCTGACGGCCAATGGTCGGCCCTTTATGCCACGGATGATCCAGCACAACGGCGAACCGTTGGAGTGGCTCGCTTCGCTGGGGTTCAACGCAGTCAAACTCAACGCGTCTCCTTCCCCCGCCGATCTGCGCGAGGCTGAGCGGCTGGACTTGTGGCTGTTCGCACCACCTCCCTACTTGGAACCCGGCGACAAACTTGGTCCGCAATACGACCGCGTTTTGGCCTGGAGCCTGGGGGCTCATCTGACGGATCGAGATCTGGCCAGCACCCGGGTGTTGTCGGAGGAAATCCGCCAGGTCGACCCACGGCGGCAACGTCCGATGGTCTGCGGCGTCGACAGCGACTTTGACGCCTACAGCCGACAGGCTGGCATTTTGCTGTTCGATCAACCGCTGGCAGGCACCAGCTTCGAACTGGCCGGCTACCGCCCGTGGCTCCAGACTCGTTCCCGACTCGGCCGACCGGGAACTCCGTACTGGTCGACCATCTGGACGCAAACGTCTCCGAAACTTAAAGAGCAGCTCGTCCTCTTTGGCCAGGGGAGTTTGCCTGCTGAGGACATCGATCCCGAGCAACTTCGCCTGACCGCCTACACGTCGCTTGCCGCAGGCGCCCGTGGGCTGTTGTTCGCGTCTCATTCTGCCCTGGGCATCGACAATGCCGCCTCCGCCCAGCGGACCGACACGTTGAGGCTGCTCAACCTGGAGCTTAGGGCCCTTGAGCCTTGGATCGCCGGCGGCTCGATCATCGAGGATATGTCGACGACCGATCCGCAGGTGCATGTGAGCGTCTGGCAGACGGAGCGCTCGCGGCTGCTGCTGATCACCCAGCAATCGCCGGCCCAGCAGTACGTCGTCGGGCCGCCTCCTCGCTCGCGGGTCACCATCGTCGTTCCCGGTGTGCAGGTCTCCGAGAGGGCCTACCAGGTCACCCCCGGAGGGCTCAAGCAATTGCGGGGTGTGCACGGCAGCGGGGGAATGCGAGTCACGGTCGATGAACCGGGGCTCGCGACAGCGGTCGTCATCACGCAAGATCCGCTCGTGCTACATCATCTGAACAAGACGCTTTCCGAGCGCCAGCGACAGGCGGCTCAGCTTCGCCATGATGTGACCGCCCGGCGGCTGAACCAGACGATCGATATCGATCGCACGTTGCAGCTACGCACGGAACCAATTCGCCAATCCGCGGAGTGGCTCAAGGAGGCACAGACCAACCTGGAGCAAGCCCGCCGGATGTTCGAAGCCAGCGACTATGTCTCGGTTCATAGCTTCGCCAGCAAAGCGGAACTCTCGCTGGCGAAAGTCCGCCGCGGACATTGGGAACAGACGGCCGCCACGTTTCCTTCACCGGCATCGAGTCCGTGCATCTCGAGCTTCACGGCTTTGCCGTTGCACTGGACGTTCGCCGATCGCATGAGTCGCATGCGCTGGGGACCCAATGTGCTTGCCGCCGGAGATATGGAAAGCCTGGAACTGCTCACTTCGTCCGGCTGGCGAAATCAGCGGCGGCTTCCTCCGGGCGTCGAAAGCGATGTCAGCCTGTCGCTGCAATCTCCCCATGGCGGCCGCACAGCATTGCGGGTGCGCGCCTGGGCGACCGACGCCGCCAGCGCTCCGACGTTCGTGGAGCGGGCTCCGGTTTGGATCACCAGCAGCCCAGTTCCCGTGCGCCAGGGGCAGGTTGCCCGCGTGCATGGTTGGGTGTTTGTACCCACGCCGGTCACCGGCAGCCAGGAGGGGCTGCTTGTCTTCGACTCGATCGGCGGTCCCGAACTGGGAGACCGGATTTCGACGAGCCACGGATGGCGCGAGTTTTCGCTCTATCGGGCGGTACCGCAAAACGGCGATCTGACGGTCACCTTTGCCATGACCGGCCTTGGCGAGGCGTGGATCGATGACGTCGCCGTGCAGTTGCTCGACCCGGAACCGATCCGGCCGGTCACGCAGAGCGCTCCGACTCAAGTGGACGAAGCTCGCTACCCTTTGCCAGGGCGTCGGTAACTCATCGCTTAGATTGCCTGAGCCTCGGTTGCGATCGAATGCACTCGGCGGCGCTCGTAGCCGACTAAGCGACTTGGGCCAGTACGTATGGGCCTTTAGGGATCACGGCAATCTTCGCGGCGGGGCCGTATTCTGCGAGTGACTCGGCGACCGCTTGCTCAATCGAAGGCGCGCTCTCGACGAACAGTCCATTGAGCGTTTCGGCGGGCAGGCCATCGCTGACCATCTTCACCTTGCACTTGCGCCGCACCTTGGCCAGCTCCTCGAGCTGCCACTGGTCCATGACGAAGTATTCCTTCCCGAGCACGCGTTCCATGAACAGCTCGAGCGTGGCGTTGTCCTTGAAGAGGCTTTGAAACTCCGGGCTGCCGATTCCCTGAGTCAAACTGGCCGCCATGATGATCGTCCCGCCTTGCTTGACGATCGGCAGGGCTCCGGTCATGCCCTTCACGGACTGGTAGAACGTCGTATCGAGCGGATAGCCGGCGCCGCTGGTCACCACGATATCGACTGGTTCTTCGACCGTGTCGCGGACGACGCTCTTCACGAAGCGGACTCCGTCGAGAAACGCGTCGACCATGTCGCCCGCGACCCATTTGAGCGGCCGACGCTGCGCATCGATCACGACGTTCACGATGAAATCGCAGCCGACCTTGCGCCCGATCCAGGTGTTCTCCTCGTGCACAGGATTGCCGTCGAGGATGCCACAATCGGCGTTCGGGTTTTCCAGGAAATCGGGACCGTGCCACACACGCACGGTTTCCAGCGCCGCGATGCCGGGACAGATGAGCTTGCGACCACCCGAGAACCCAGCCATCAGGTGCGGCTCGATGAGGCCGGTGGCGATCTTCAGATCGGCCTGCACATAGCGGCTGTCGATCCAAATCGGCACACCGCGCGGGCTGTCGCCCAAGTAGGTGTGCTGCTCGAGCTCTTGGCCGTAGTGGTTCTCGATCCGGTAGCTGTCGACGATGAACTGCCCGACCATTTCGACCAGCTCATCGCCGAGGTTCGGTCGATGCAAGCCGGTGGCCACCAGGATCAGGATCTTGTCGCGAGGGATTCCAGCCTGCTCGAGTGTTTCGAGCATCGGCCGCAGGATCATCTTGTTGGGAACCGGCCGGGTGATATCGCAGATCAGGATGCACGCGTCTTTGCGGCCGCGAGCAAGTTCCGCAAGCGGCGGAGCGCCGATGGGCTGGGCCATGGCCTCGAGCAGAGCGGCCCGAGGATCGGGAAGCGGCGGAGCGTCTTTGTAGCTCAGCGTCCGTACGATCCGCTCACCCGGTAAATCGACGGTGAGCCCGGTTCGGCCATACTCCAGCTTGAAACGCATAAGAACGTCCCTGGGCCGGAGGACGGACTCCTCCGGAATGTAAAAGACAGACGTTCAAGCAACGCTCGGCATCGGGGCCGAGCGTGAAGGATCGAGAGCGTACGCTGCCCAGGGGCAACGTTACTTCTTCTTGCCGCCCTTGGCTTCGGCTTCTTCGGTCTTGACCTTCTTTTTCTTCTTCAGCGACAGCTTCTGAACGCGGACCTTCGGCAGGCCCAGGACATTGTCGCCTTCTTTGAAGCGGTCAGCGGCCTTCAGAGCGGCGATCCGCTCCGCACGCGTGAGGACGTTGCGGACCTTAATGCCCGTCCCTTTGACCTTCAAGCTTGAATCAATTGGCATGGCTAACTCCGTACGGTATCTCGTCTTACTTCGCCGCAACTGGCCAGAGCGGCGCTGTTTACCTTTTTGGCAAGCTGCTGAGTATAAGGGGCTTCCGACACAAGTTCAACGGCAGTGGCGGCCTCCGGTCAGCGGCAGCCGGTGTTTTGCAGGTCCCCGAACGAGCAGCTTTCCTGGGGCGCTGACTAGCTGATGTGATCTGTTGTGGGCTGTACCGTTTCACAACAGCTAGCGCGACCTGCCATTTTCCGCGAAGTCGTTGTTTCCCAATGGTTTCGGCCGAATGGACCCCGAAAGTTTACAACCCCTCGCAACGTCCATGATGAACGTCGGCGAATTCGACCGGATTTCGAAAGAGCAACCCGCCCAGGCTGAAAATACCGAGCGGTCCAGCCCTCGACCTGATGTCAGAGTGACGACAGGGGCGATTGCCTTAATTGTAAGCGGTTTTGAGTATGTTGTCAAAAGTGTTCGTGGGGCAGCCGGCACTTCCAACGAACTCGATCGCTGAAGGGGGCTAGGCTCGATCGAGCGGAAAGGCGAGGACTTCGCCGATCGAACTCGCCCCCACCGCCACCATCACGAGGCGGTCAAAGCCCAAGGCGACACCGGAGCAGGGCGGAAGGCCAGCGTCCATCGCCGCGAGCAGGCGGCTCTCGATGGGCAACTCCGGCTTGCCGTCCGCCGAGCGTAGGGCGTTGTTCAGACGATTGCGTTCTCGCAGCACAGCCGCGTCGAGCAGCTCGTGGTACCCATTGGCCAGTTCAACTCCCTCGACATAGAGCTCAAAACGTTCCGCCACGGGCACGTCGTCTTGCCGAATGCGCGCCAGGGCTGATTGCGTGGCTGGGTAGTCATAAATGATTGTGGGTCGGCCGACCCCGAGCTTGTCTTCCACGAGCTGAGTCAGCACCAGATCGATGGCAGCGTCCCGATCTCCGTCCGCTGCATAACGTGCCGCGTCCGCTGGCCCGATCACGCCCGTAGAGACAGCCGCCTGGATCATTTCACCAGGTGACGCCGTGTGGGGATCCACGCCCACATAGCGGAGAAAGGCCTCGCGAAAGGTCAGTTGCTCGGCTGGCCCTCGTTCAAGAATCGCCTCAGCCAGGTCCGAGAGCAGTTGCCGTCCCGCCGCGTAGTCGTCGCCTACCCGGTACCACTCCACCATGGTGAATTCGGGATTGTGACGCGGTCCCGATTCACCGCCGCCGCGGAAGGCTTTGCAAACCTGATAGATCGCCGTCGCTCCACTGGCGAGCAGGCGTTTCATCGCGAATTCAGGCGAGGTTTGCAGCCAAAGCGTCGGGCCGACGCTTGGTTCTCGCGGATCGTCGAAAAGCGTAACCGGCAGCGGGTCGAGATGGCGATCGACGACCACGTCGTGCGACAGAAGCGGGGTCTCGACTTCGAGAAACCCCCGGTCGTCGAAGAAGCGGCGGACTTGCTTGAGGAGTTCCGCGCGCCGCTTTAGGGTTTCGAGCGAGGCTGAGGGGCGAAAGTCGGTCATCGTTTCGACCCAGTCCAAGCCTCCGCAGGCGATCGGCAAGTATTCGACCACCTGGTCCAGCGTTCCCACGCAACGCATGGGAACCCGATTGATTTTCGAGAATGCGACTAGGTGGAAGAGCGTTCCACGTACTCACCGGTACGCGTGTCGATCTTCAGCACGTTGCCGATATTGATGAACAGCGGAGCGAGAATCTCGGCGCCCGTTTCCAGCTTCACCGGCTTGGTCACGTTCGTGGCCGTATCGCCGCGAGCGCCCGGTTCGCAGTATTCCACCTTCAGGTGAACATGCGACGGCGGGGTGAGGCTGATCGGCTGGCCGTTGAACAGCATGACGTTGCAGGTCATGCCTTCCTTCAACCACTTCCACATGTCGTCGACCTGGTCGGCCGACAGTTCGTACTGCTCGAACGACGTGTTGTCCATGAACACGAACGTTTCGCCAGCCTTGTAGAGGTACTGGACTTCGATTTCCTCGACGTCGGCCGCTTCCAGCGTGTCGCCACCCTTATAGACGCGGTCGAGCGTAGTGCCGCGGATCAGGTTCTTCAGCCGGCACTTGTAGAGGGCGTTTCCCTTGCCCGGCTTCACGAAGTTCATTTCGGTCATCTGCCAAGGTTCGCCGTCGATCTGAACCTTGAGTCCTTTGCGGAAATCGCTCGTCTTGTATGTGCCCATTGCGTCCCTACTACGTTTCGTAAAGTGAACTGAGTATTCTGTTTGAATGGGAATTCTAGCTTCCGTCGGCCAGTCTGTCCGCGCCAGTCGACAGCCCGAACCCGGAGACGGTCCGAGTGAGTCGGTTGCCTGGCGGGCGGCGCTCCGCACGGCGCTTCGCGACGCCGCGCAACTGGTTCGCGCACTTCGACTTCCTGAGGAGCTGATTCCTGCGGCTCAGGCGGCGGAGCGGTCGTTCCCGGTCTTCGCCCCGCTCGGATATGTCGCGCGGATGAGGCCGGGCGACATTCATGATCCGTTACTACGGCAGGTGCTGCCGCTTGGTGACGAGTTGCGGCCGACGGCTGGCTTTGGCCCCGACCCGGTAGGAGATCGGGCGGCCACGCTTAGCCCCGGTCTACTGCAGAAATACCGCAGTAGAGCGTTAATCGTAGCGACGTCTGCCTGCGCAGTCCATTGCCGGTACTGTTTCCGGCGGGAGTTCCCTTACGATGAGTCCCCCCGCTCCCCAGCCGCGTGGCAACCGGCGCTCGACCGAATTGCGGCCGACCCCACTGTCGACGAAGTCATTTTGAGCGGCGGTGATCCGCTGACGATGGTCGACTCGCAACTGGCCGATCTGGTCGCACGGATCGCGGCGATCTCGCATGTCCAAAGGCTCCGCGTCCACACCCGCCTGCCGATTATCATCCCGGAACGGGTCACCGGCGAACTGCTGGCCTGGCTGACCGGCAACCGGCTCACGCCGATCGTCGTCGTTCACGCCAATCACGCCCACGAGATCGATCCCGCCGTGGAGCAGGCTCTCGGCCGCCTGAGCCATGCCGGGGTCCCGCTCTTGAACCAGGCCGTGCTCCTGCGAGGCGTAAACGACTCGGTTGAAGCCCTGGAAAACCTCTGCCGCCGCCTGGTCGATCTGCGGGTGATGCCCTACTACCTGCACCAGCTCGACCGGGTCCGGGGAGCCTCGCATTTTGAAGTGCCCGTCGAGCAAGGTATGGTGCTGGTGGACAAGCTCCGCGCCCGCCTGCCCGGCTACGCCGTGCCGCGCTACGTGCAGGAGATCCCCGGCGAGAGCGGCAAGCGGGTGCTGCTGTAGGGGCTAAGAGGCAAAGGGGCGAAGAGAGGTAAGGTCAAAGAGGTGAGAGGCGTAGCGCACGCCCCGTCCCAGGCGGCACCCTGG
>JAEZAS010000476.1 GCA_023430365.1 Planctomycetota bacterium | reverse complement strand
ACCTGGAATTTGAGATCGTGCATCCCAACGGCAGCGTGGTGCGGCTGCTGGAGTATGCCTCTCCGCTGCTCGACGAAAACGGCGGGCCCCGCGGTTCGGTTGGAGCGTTTGTCGACATCACCGACCTGCGGATGTCGGAAGTCCGTCGGCAGTTTCTGACACGGCTCGACGAAGCGATTCGTCCGTTGACCGATCCAGCCGAAATCACGGCGGTGACAGCCCGGCTGCTGGGCCAGCATCTGAATGCCGATCGCTGTGCGTATGCCGAGGTGGAAGAGGATGGGGACACGTTCAACCTGATTGGCGACTACAACCGCGACGTTCCCTCCATCGTCGGGCGCTACCGGTTTAGCCAATTCGGCGAGGAAGTGCGACGGCTGATGTGGGCCAACGAGCCGTATGTGGTGGTCGACATCGATCAGCATCGCCCTGCGCCAGCCCAATTTGACGCCTATCGGCAAACGCACATCCAGGCGGTGATCTGCGTGCCGCTGCAAAAAGGCGGCCGGCTCGTCGGCGCCATGGCGGTGCATCAAACGACGCCTCGGCGCTGGCAGCCCGACGAGGTGGAGCTGGTCATGCAGGTGGCCGGCCGATGTTGGGAGTCGATCGAACGAGCCCGCGTGGCCCGCGATCTCCAGGAAAGCGAAGCTCGCTTCCGTCAACTTGCCAACACGATTCCCCAACTCGCCTGGATGGCCCGGCCGGATGGCTGGATCTTCTGGTACAACGACCGCTGCTATGAGTACACCGGCTCTTCACTGGAGCAGCTGCAAGGCTGGGGTTGGCAGAGCTTGGTGGAAGCCGGCGAATTGCAGCGCATGCTCGTGAATTGGAAACGGTCGCTCGCCAGCGGCGAACCCTGGGAAGATATGTTTCCGCTTCGCCGGCACGATGGCGAAATGCGGTGGCATCTTTCGCGGGCCTTGCCGCTTCGCGATTCCAACGGCCGGATTCTGCTCTGGTTCGGCACCAATACCGACGTTACCGAGCAGCGCCGCCTTGCGGAAGAACGAGAAGCCTTGCTGGCCGCCGAGCGCGCCGCTCGCGCCGAGGCCGAACGGGTCAGCCAGATGAAGGACGAGTTCCTGGCGACCCTTAGCCACGAGCTCCGTACGCCGCTCAACGCCATCCTCGGCTACGCCACGCTGCTGCGGATGGGGGAACTAACCGGACCCGATCTGGCCGAAGCGGTTGAAACCATCGAGCGCAACGCCCGATTGCAGGCGCAGCTCATCGAAGATTTGCTCGATATGAACCGCATCATCTCGGGCAAACTGCGCCTCGACATGCAGCAGGTCGACCTTGTCGATGTGCTCGACGAAGCGGTCGCCGTGGTGAAGCCTTCGGCCGAAGCCAAGGGCATTGCGCTGCTGCGGATTGTTCATCCCGAATCGAGCCTGGTGCTCGGCGATCCCTCGCGGTTGCAGCAGGTCGTGTGGAACTTGCTCGCCAATGCGATCAAGTTCACCCCCCAGGGAGGGCACGTTCAGCTGTCGCTCGAGCGGACAGATTCACGCTTCGATATCACCGTCAGCGATACCGGCCAGGGCATTCCGCCCGACTTTTTGCCGCATGTGTTCGATCGTTTTCGCCAGGCCGACGCATCGACCACGCGCCGTCATGGGGGGCTCGGTCTCGGCCTGGCCATCGTGCGGCAGCTTGTCGAGTTGCACGGCGGGACCATCCAGGTGACGAGCCCCGGCGAAGGGCAGGGGGCCACCTTCGTGGTGACGCTGCCAGTTCAGGCCACGCCGCAGAACGAGCGACCGTCGGAGCGAGAATGGTTGGAGCCGATTGATCGCGACGATCGTCCCTCGCCTCTGGCGCAGTTGCGTGGAGTGCGAGTGCTCGTGGTGGACGACGAGCCTGACGCCACCGCGCTAGTGAAGCGGGTGCTCGAAAAGTGCCAGGCCGCGGTCACGCGAGCCAGTTCGGTAGCGGAAGCGATGGAAAGCCTCGTTGTGGAGCGATTCGATGTGCTGGTCAGCGACATCGGTATGCCGGGCGAAGACGGGTATCAACTGATCCGCCGTGTGCGCTCGCTCGCGCATCCCTGCAGCACTATCCCGGCGGCCGCACTGACGGCGTTTGTGCGGCCGGAGGACTGTCAGAAAGCGGAGCAGGCCGGTTTTCAGACCCATCTCTCCAAGCCGGTCGACGCGGCGGAGTTGATCGCCGTCGTAGCCCGGCTCGCAGGCCGGATTACGACGGCTTGAATGGCGAATCGTCTCGTCAGACCGTGACGGGAAACGGATTGCGCTCTTTGAACCCCTTCTGGTGCCAGTAGGGATAAGCGGGCGTCACGGCGCTTGCCGCATCCAATCGGGCGACCTGCTCGCTCGTCAGATTCCAGCCGACGGCGCCGAGGTTCTGTCGCAGTTGCTCCTGGTTGCGAGCGCCGACGATCACGGTGGCGACGCTGGGCCGCTGCAGTACCCAGTTGAGGGCGATCTGTGGAACCGTTTTGCCCGTCTCCTGGGCAACCTGGTCGATCGCTTCAACCACGTTATAGACGTGTTCGAGCGGCACCGGTGGGCCGGCGGCGTTCGAGGCTTCGCCGCGCAGGCGGCTCGTCTCCGGCAACGGCTGACCGCGGCGAATCTTGCCGGTAAGCCGTCCCCAACCGAGCGGGCTCCAAACCACGGCGCCGACCTTCTGGTCGACGGCCAGCGGCATCAGTTCCCACTCGTAGTCGCGGCTCACGAGTGAGTAATACGCCTGATGCGCTACGTACCTTGTCCAGCCGTAGCGCTCGGAGACGGCGAGCGACTTCATCAGGTGCCAGCCCGAAAAGTTCGAGCAGCCGATGTAGCGGATCTTGCCTTGCTGCACAAGCCGATCGAGCGTGCAGAGCGTTTCCTCGACCGGGGTGACCGCATCGAAGCCGTGCAGTTGGAACAGGTCGATATAGTCGGTCCCCAGTCGCTTCAGGCTTCCTTCGACCGAACGAATCAGGTGGTGCCGCGACGAACCGACGTCGTTCGGCCCGCCGCCGGCACGAAAGGTCGCCTTTGTGGAGATGAGCACCTGATCGCGACGCCCCTTGAGCGCCTGGCCGAGAATTTCTTCGGAAGCTCCGCCTGAATAGATGTCGGCGGAGTCGAACATCGTAATGCCCGCTTCCAGGCAAATGTTGATCAGCTGGGTCGCTTCCGCGACATCGGTCGCGCCCCATGCTTGGAACAATTCGCCTCGGCCGCCGAAGGTGCCGGTGCCGAAGCTCAGGGCGGGAACTTTCAGCCCTGAGCCACCCAATTGTCGATATTCCATCGAAGTCTTCCTGGTTGCAAGGTGAACAGCCGGAGTCAGGTCCGGTGGTTATGCTTAGCGTAACAAAATGGCCGAGGTTCAAATTCAAGTGACGGTGCTGGGATGAGCGTTTTCAACCTGCTGGCGCAAATCCCGGGCGAGTTGCCCGAGGAACTGTTCGAGACGCTGCTGACCACACCGCAGGTCCGCATCGAGCGAATCGTTTCGCACGGACATGCTTCGCCTCCCAATTTTTGGTACGACCAGGAGGAGGGGGAGTGGATTTTGCTGCTGCAAGGGGCCGCTCGCCTGACGGTGGACGAACAAACGATTGAGCTGCGGCCCGGCGATTGCTTAAATTTGCCTGCGCACCAGCGGCATCGGGTCGACTGGACGACTCCGAGCGAACCAACGATCTGGTTGGCGGTCTTTTATCGGGAGTGAAGTTCGGTCGAGGCATCGAGCCAGGCGTAGGTGACGGGCCACTTCGTTCGTTGTTTCGTTTTTCACGGGCAGGCCGAAGGCCTACCCTACGTGAGCTTGATCATGGCTGATCCCAAGGGAGACAAACTGTTCGTCAATCTCGGCCCGTCGCAGGTACGGCGGCGGCTGAAGGGGTTTGGCCATGGCGTGCGGAAGATTCAGTCGGCGGGGCGCAACCAGGCGGTCATCATTCACACGGCGACCGGGCAACATCTGAGGGAACTGGAAGCCAAGTTCGCCGATGTCGGTTTCTCGAGCCATGAAAGCGGGCTTCGGGAGCCGATCGACAATCTGCCGAACCTGGGGCCGACGAGCATCGCCTGGCTGCGCGAAGTCGGAATCGGTACGATTGCCGACCTGGAAGCCTACGGCCCCGTTGCCGCCTATCGTCTGGTAAAGCTCCGCCAACCCGGGGCGACGCTCAACCTGCTCTGGTCGCTCGCCGCAGGTCTGCAGGACAAGGACTGGCGAAAGCTCTCCGAAGAGGAGAAGCAGTCGCTGCTCGCTCAGATGGAGAGCGACTGATGCGATGGTCCCAAGACGCCGAGCGCAGCGTGTGATCCGGCGGATCGCTGATGCCGCGGATTCTCCCCTGCTTCATGGCCGATTCTCCTGCGATCGAGAGAATGTTTGCTTGATGCAGGATCTACCATTGCTCGAACGATACCTTACGCGCTAGCGGACTGCAGGAGCCGGACCTACGGGCGTTCCCGAAGGAGAAACCTGCGGCAGCTCGGAATAGCGAACGGGCGCTACAGTGGACTGGGCGCCGCTGGGCGATTCCGCGTGTCGGCGGACCGTGAGAAAGATGAAGGCGGCCAGTTGATGCTCGGGGCTATCGGACGGCATCTTCGTATTGCCGGGATGGGTCAGGCAAACGGTTTCCCCATCGGCTGCCACGAGCCCCAGGTCGACCCCATACTTCATCCACGTCGGCGGCAGCGAAACGTATTTGCCGGGGATCGGCCGGCGGACCTGGCAGTTGACGTCGACTCGAATCCGGCCGTCTCGCAGTAGCTCGGGCGTGGCGGCAAGCGTGGAATGCTCCACCTGCGCCCGGGCTTCGCGACCCGAATGCGTTACGATCCGAGGGCTGAACTTCGAGCGGGCACAGCCGGCGCGGGCAAAGCCGTCGACCAGGGCGAGCAACTCGACCGGCTTCTCGCTGGCGAGCTTCTCCATGGCCGGCTTGGAGGTGTCGAAGTTCACTCCCAGCCCGCGGAGTGCGGCCAAGTCGAGCTCCACGCACGTGACGGCCACTTCGATCCGCGCTCCCGCATCGGGGCCGAAAGCGGGTAGGGGCCGCTGGCCCCAGGCGCGCGGGCCTGCCACGAGGCAAAGCAGCAGCGAGAGAAAGACGGACCAAGGGGCGGTGCGCGACATAACGAATCCTCCGAGGGGGGTACCGCCGCGTTATGTACCCGCATCGAGCGAACGAGGGCAAGGGCAACTGGTGAACTGGCAGGGTAGGAAAGTGGGGTCCCAGGAAGATTTCGGTGGTGATCCGGGTGGCGGGCCTAAGGAGCGAAGCGATGTGGACCCGAGGCGAGTCGTATGCGCCAGGAATCGTCGGGGCCACGCTGCGCTTAGGCCCCGCCATCCAGGGCTTAGGTTCTGCCGTCCAATGTCGGCTTCGCGGCGCTGGCTCGGAGCGTCATGACAACCAGCATCGGCCAGTCGACATACTTCTCGGCTCGTGGATAGTGCGATGCGAAGTCACGATCGGGGCTGATCTCCTGAAGGTCGCTCAGCTGAAAGCCCACCCGCACGGCCGCCATGACGAAGACGCTCAGCGAGTGGGCTAGGCTCCCCGGCTGGACGAGCTCGCCCGACGCGGGGTCGGTGAACCGCGCCTGGCTGCCGCGCAGGAACATCGCGGGGTGCATCGCCGAAACAACGGCGTGGCCGCCCGGGCGAAGCACCCTCCGGGCTTCGCCGAAGAACTGGTCGAGGTCGGCCAGGTGTTCCAGGACGAGGCTACTGACGACAAGGCCGAACTCTTCATCGTTCAGAGGCAGCGGCTGATGCAGGTCGTGGCGAAGGAAGCGAATGCCCGCCGCGCCCGACTTCCGACGAGCCTGGGCCAGCATCCCTTCGGAAAAGTCGAGGCCTGTCACCTGCGCCCCTTGCTCGGCGAGCCAGATTGTATGCCGGCCGGTGCCGCAGCCCAGGTCGAGCACCTGCTGGCCGTAAAGGTCGGGCGCCACAGCGTGGATGGCCGCTCGCACGATCGGCGTGTCGAGCGCCGGGAGAGGATTGGCGTCGTGGTCATAAACCGTGGCCCAGCGGTCATAACCGCTCTGGACCGGAAGAAGTTGGCTGGACATGGTCGAAACCTCCTGCGACTTGGGGACCCGGGGAAGCAGGACACAGGAGTCGCCCCGATGGTTCGCTCCCCCGTAGGGTAGGCTTCCAGCCTGCCCGTGCATTTCCTGGGACTGGGTGGGCTCCTAGATCCGCGTACTCGTTATGCCAGGCAATCGCCCGCCGCAGGGCCAACCTCCCTCACCCCAGCCCTCTCCCGAAGGGAGAGGGAATGAAGGTCGGCTACGCCTCCCTGGCTTCTAACTCTGCCGTTCCGCCGCTCGGGCTCGGGACGCAAGGAGCGATTGCTCACGCTTGTTTTGCGTCATCGCCGCCGCCTGCTCGAAGGCGGCGGCCGCTTCGGCATGGCGGCCGAGTTTCGAGAGCAGGTCGCCGCGGACGCTCGGCAGCAGGTGATAGTTTCGCAAAGTGGGCTCGTCAGCCAGTTGCTCCACCAGATCGAGCCCCACCTGCGGTCCATAGGCCATTCCCAGCGCAACCGCCCGGTTCAACTCAACGATCGGCGATCCGCTCAAGCGAGCCAGATCTTCATACAGCTCCGCAATCCGCTTCCAGTCAGTCTGATCGGCGGTGAGAGCGCGGGCATGACAGGCTGCGATGGCCGCTTGCAGCGTGTACGGTCTACGCGACGGCGAAAGCTCTTCGGCCCGAGCGAGCGCGGCAAGGCCCCGCCCGATCAGCAAGCGATCCCAAACGGCCCGGTTCTGATCGAGTAGCAGGATCGGTTCGCCGTGAGCGTCGACTCGGGCTCGCAAGCGCGAGGCTTGAATCTCCATCAGGGCGACGAGGCCGTGCACTTCCGGCTCTTCCGGGGCACGGGCCGCGAGAATGCGACCCAGTCGTAGCGCGTCTTCACACAGAGCAGGGCGGAGCCAATCATCCCCCGCCGTCGCCGAGTAACCCTCGTTGAAGACGAGGTACACGACCTCCAGCACCGAGGCCAACCGAGCGCTGAGTTCCTCGCCGCGCGGAACCTCGAACTCGACTTGCTTCTCGGTCAGTGTGCGCTTGGCCCGGACAATCCGCTGGGCGATCGTTGACTCGGACGTGAGATACGCGCGAGCAATCTCGTCGGTCGTCAGCCCGCCGAGCAGCCGGAGCGTGAGCGCCACCCGAGCCTCGGCGGAGAGCACCGGGTGGCAGGTCATGAAGATCAGCCGGAGCAGGTCGTCGCCGACCGGATCGTCCAGCAGATCATCGAGATCCGGCTCGCGGGCCATGCGCTCGGCTTCCAGGTGGCGACCGACCTCGTCCTGCTTGCTCTCAAAACGTTTCTGGCGGCGGATGAGATCGACTGCGCGGTTCTTAGCCGCCGCCATCAGCCAGGCGCCGGGATTTTGCGGCACGCCGGTGGTCGGCCATTGCTCCAGCGCAGCGACGAGCGCGTCGTGCGCGAGTTCCTCGGCCTGGCCGATGTCACGAACAATGCGCGTGAGTCGAGCGACCAGCTGGGCGGATTCCATCCGCCAGACAGCGTCGATCGTGCGCTGGATATCGGTCGGGCTCATTCCGACCGATCAAACCATCCCCCGCCGCTCGATGCAAGCCGCCCCCCGTTGCAACGCACACTCGTGCGCCTGCTCCGTTGTCGCTGCTGTCTCGCTTACTTCTGCTGCGGTTCGGCCATGATCATCCAGCCAACCCCGAATTTATCCTGCACCATGCCGAAGCAAGAGGAAAAGAACGTCTTGCCGAGCGGCATCTGCACCTGGCCCCCCTGCGAGAGACCGTCGAAGTAGCGCTTCGCGTCGGCTTCGCTCGGAACTGTCAGCGACAGCGAGAAGCCGCCGATCTCGCTCTTCCCCGAGCAACCGCCATCGGAAATCATGATCCGCTGGCCTTCGACCACGATGCTGCTGTGCATGATCTTGTTTTCCGAGCCGGGCTTCACCATGTCCGGCGGCGGAGGCTCGGGGCTTTCGCCATAGCGCATGATCATTTCGACCTGTGCGCCGAGCGCTTGCTTATAGAACTCGATCGCTTCCTCGCCGCGGCCCTCGAAAAAGATATACGGTTCAATCTTGGTCACGGTGCGGGCTCCCCATGGTGTGAAACGGAAATGTCGAATGTCGAAAGGCAAATGTTGAGGGAATGTCGAAATTCAAAAATCAAAAAGGAATGCGAAGCCCGCCGCGCTTCCGTTTCGGGCTTTGACATTCGTCATTCCTTCGACATTTGAAGTTCGTCATTCGGATTTCGCACTCATCCCTGCCGGTTCTTACTCAGCTCCGCCGCTTCGGCCATGATCCGTTCTTCCTGCTCGCGCAGCTCCGGGGTGAACTCGGCGCCAAAATCTTCCATCTCGAACACGCGGCGGATTTCGATTTCGCTTTCGGTTGGCATCGGATTCGGGCAGCGCTTCACCCACTCGAGGGCTTCTTCCATCGACTTCACCTGCCAGAGCCAGAAGCCAGCCACCAGTTCCTTCGTTTCGGTGAAGGGGCCATCGATCACCGTCCGCTTGTCGCCGTTGAACACGACGCGGTAGCCCTTCGAGCTGGGATGCAGCCCCTCGCCGGCCAGCATGACGCCAGCCTTCACCAACTCCTCGTTGTAGTTGCCCATGGCCGTGAGCAACTCCTCGCTGGGCATGATACCGGCTTCGGAATCCTTGGTAGCTTTGACCATCACCATGACGCGCATCGCTGTGTCTCCTGAGTTCGTCGTCCGTTTGGCGGACTAGTGTACTGTGAAGTGCCGCTTCGGCTGAACGTTTTCTTGCCGAACCACTCGCGGCTTCTACAGGGACGTCGAACGAACCCAGACGAAATCGACAGGGGCGCGGAAAATTTTCCGAGAAATTTTCCCGGAGCCGGTTTCCGCTGGGCGATTTTGCCGCTTCCTTAGGCCATTTCGCGACGGCACACACTTTGCCGCGTGCTGACGTGGCTCTAACGTCCCTTTCTTCCCCCGCGGAGCTCGCGTCTTGTGGGATTACTTCTTTACGATCGACTGGGCTGAAACCTTCGTCCCGCAGATGACGTTGCCCGAGGCGCTC
Source organism: Planctomycetota bacterium (assembly GCA_023430365.1). GTDB lineage: Bacteria > Planctomycetota > Planctomycetia > Pirellulales > Pirellulaceae > JAEZAS01. Next base: position 3,078 of record JAEZAS010000476.1, on the reverse strand, counting down.
ATCCGCGGAACGGTGGTCTACTTCGCCTTGCTCGCTCTCTTGCGAGTGATCCCCAAGTGGCAGGCGGGTCCGGGCAGCATCGCCAGCATGCTGTTCGTCGTGATGCTCGGCGGACTGGCCGCGGACGCGGTGAAGGGCGGGGGAGAGTCGGTCACCGATCTGCTCCTGATGATCGCCACCGTAATGTTCTGGGTGATCATCGTCGACCGACTGGCCTATCGCTTCCCGTGGTTTCATTCGATGGTCGAGGACTCGCCGACCTGCCTGATTCGCGACGGCCAGATCCTGCACCAGAACCTCCGCCGCGAGACCATCGCCGTCGACGACCTAAAAGCCCAACTCCGCCGCCAAGGCGTCGAGGACATCGACAACGTGCGCGAAGCCTTCCTCGAACCAGATGGCAACATCAGTGTGGTCAAGCACGACGAAGCGAACGGACATTCTTCCCACAAACCAACCGCCAAACCCCGATCCCCCGCCGGCCAATCCCCCTGCGAAGATGAAACGTAACTAACCAAACCGCTATCCACCCACATCCGTAAGCAGCCGGAGGCAAACTGCCTCCGGGCCGCCCCGCGCACGTCGCCGCTACCACCACCGACCCTTCGACGATGGACGGCTCCACTCGCACTTCACCCGGTGGCAGGTTTGCCTCCGGCTACTTTCAACTCGCCAAAACATCCCCGGCGACTGGCTGGGCAAGCGGCGTTACCGCATTGCTCGCTCACGACTCAATCACCCCATGCGTGCCGTGGCTCTTGATCCGGTCCCCCGTGGCCACCGCCTTCGCCAGCTTCAGCAGGTACGACGTGTTCGACGGCCCGTCCCAGTACTCCGCCGAATCAACGCGCACCTCGATCAGCATCAGCGAGCGATCGGTCGGGCCGTCGGGATACCAACCCTTCGCATGCACGTTCCACAGCTCGCGGGCCTTGTCCGGGTTCCGCTCGGCCCGGGCCGTGCCATACACGACCACGTAACGGTTCTTATTCGGCGCCGAATAGGTCACCAAGACGTTCGAGTTCTCGGCCAGTTCATCGACCTTGCCGCTCTCGGCGTCGGTCATGAACCAGAGCGAGCCGTCGAACGAGTCCGGTTCGACCTTCTGCGTATACATCGGCCGGGCGTGCGCCGGCGACTGCCCAGGCGAGGTCTGTCCTGCGGGAAACGTCGTCAGCATCGCCACCCGCACGTCGGCGATCATCTCGGCCAGCTTGTGCAGGTCGCCAGGTTCGTTGTTCGTATCGGGATCGGGTTGCTTGACCATGATGGACCTCGCCGCGGTGGGTGGTTGGCTTATGAATCGGAAAGCTTCGAGGCGTTAGCCCCAAAGCTCTCTTCCAACTGCAACCAGCGGGCCAATCCCGTCGCCCAGCGCTTGCTTGCCACCGTCTCAACGGTCGGCTGACCGCAAGCTAGAACTCCGGCGGGCCGTTCAAGTGCTCGCATTTCTCCGGCTGGCCCGGAATGAAGTCGACTACCTGCCCAGCCTCGCGCAGCTTCTTCTGCAGCGTGGGCACGTCGACTTCCTGCACGGTCGTTCCCTCCTTCGCCGCGGTCGCCGCCGCCACACCCGCCGCATGGCCAGCGATCATCCAGACGCTCTCCAGCCGCAGCGTGCAGAACGCCACATGCGTGAAGCTCGCCGCTCCCGGCACGAGCAGGTTCGAGCATTGCTCGCGCTTCGGCGTGAGCGAGCGATAGGGAATCTGATAGGCGTAACCCATGCGCCAGATTCGCCCCTCGTTCACAAACTCGTCCTCGCTCAGTGCCACCCGCTGCACGTGGTGCGAGTCGATGAAGTGGCTGCTCATGCCGATGCTGTCCGGCTTGCGGCGGTCGTCCTGCACGTCCTGCTGCCGCACGACGTACGCCCCGCGCATCCGCCGCGCTTCACGTACATAGAGCTGATAAGGCAGGTGCCCATTGTCGGCAAACTCTCCCTTATGCAGACCGAGGGATCGCATCTCCTTGCGAACCTTCTCAGGCACAGCCTCATCGGTCGCCAGAAAGTGCAACAGCCCCAGCGTGTAATCGAGGTGGTCCTCGTAGATCCGCTCCCGCTCCGCGTAGCTCGCGTCGGCCCACTTGAACTGTCCGCCGAAGTGCCCGAGCGAGATGATCGCCGACTGCTTGTTGTTCAGCTCAAACTTGCCGTTCCGCCGCGCGTACAGGTCGATGATGTCCTCGAGCTTCACCGGTTTGTTCTGCGCCGCCTGATCGCGGAACCAATGGGCCAGCAGCGCGTACCGCCCGGCGTCGTACCGCTTCGGCGGCGGAATCGGAACTTGTAGCTTCGGGCCCTTGGCCACCGTCAGCCGAAAGTTGTAGTTCATCGGCGCCAGGTGAGCGTCCCCTTCCTTCAGGTCCTTCGCCCAGGCCGTGATTCCAGGCAATAAGTTGCCATCCGCGTCGACCGTGCGGGCCTTGCGCGGCGTCTTGTCGAACCGGATGCCCGCCGCCTCCTCGCCAAACTCCTCCCTCGACTCCCGTCCGACGACATAGTCGACCCCCGCGCGAGCCATCAGGTCCCCCTCGTAGCTCGCGTCGACATAGACTCTGGCCGACAGCTTCGTGCCGTCGGTCAGTTCAATCTCGGTGATTCGGCTGCCGTCCTTCGTCACTCGCTCGACGGCGGACCCATACCGCACCTCGACGCCCGCCTCCTTCAGCATGTCGAGATACACCTTTTCGGCCACGCTCGACTCGAAGAAGTAGACCGTGTTCAACCGGTCGCCTGGCTTCAGCGGCGCTTGCTCGGCGGCATGGTCCGCGTAGTACTTGCCCAGCCGCTGATAGAACTCGTCGGCAAAGCCGCCGATCGTCCACTTCAGCATGTGCTCGCTCTCGGCGGTGTTGATGCCGCTCGTGCTCAGCCCGCCCACATGCCGCGTCGGCTCGACGAGCACCACCTCCGCCCCCTCGCGAGCCGCCGAAATCGCCGCTGCAATCCCCGCCGGCGCCCCGCCATACACCACCACATCCGGCCCCGCCCCCCAGCAGTCGGCAGGAACCAACAGCAGCCAGGCAACCACCACAGCAACTCGCACAACCACCTCCCGTAGGGCAGGCTTCCAG
>JAEZAS010000407.1 GCA_023430365.1 Planctomycetota bacterium | reverse complement strand
AGCCTGCCCTACGTCCTACGCTCCGCCAACGAGTTGCAATTTGGGACCGCCAGGCGCAAATCGCTCCGATAACACCGGCGACGCGCTTGCCAGCGGCCTCTTGAGCGTTAGTCTGCTGAAATGCCCAACTACCGGCGTGCCTTTGTCCCTGGCGGGACCTACTTCTTCACGGTCGTTACCCATCGCCGCCGCCCACTCTTCGGAGATGAGCGGTACCGGACGCTTTTGGGAACGGCAATGCGAACATGCCGGCAGGATTGGCCGTTCACGGTCGATGCGATGGTGCTTCTCCCGGATCACTTGCACGCCATTTGGACGCTCCCACAGGGTGACGATCGCTACTCTGGCCGATGGAGCGTGATCAAAAGAACGTTCACTCAAATGTTCCTCGCCGAGGGCGGCATCGATGGGGAAGTGTCTGCTGGAAAACGCCGGGAGCATCGGCGTGGTGTCTGGCAGCGTCGATTTTGGGAGCACACGATCGCTGACGAAGACGATTTTCAGTCACACTTCGACTACATCCACTACAACCCGGTGAAACATGGTTATGTTCGCTGTCCACATCAATGGCCGGCCTCCACGTTTCATCGTTGGGTCGAACACGGCGTCTATCCGCACGACTGGGCCTGCGGCAGCCAGGCGCCTCTCAATCTCGGCGAGCTAAAAACCGACGCCGGCGAACCGATCTAGATGTAGGGCAGGCTCCCGCCTGCCATTTATTTGATCACCCCCGTCCCTGCTTGGCAGCGATTGAGACGGCAGGCAGGAGCCTGCCCTACTTACTTCGCAGCCAATCCGGATACCAATGCTGCGACCGCGGGAAGGCCTTCAGGTCGATCGCATAGTCGCTGGCTGAAATGAGTGGAGTTTGATTGTCGAGGTCGGGCTCTTTCATGAAGTCGCAGCAAAGAGTTGCCCCACCCGTCGCTCCGACCTTCACCCAACTGTAGAACCAGAGCCCGCGCTCCGGAACCTTGCGGGCGCGCTCCTCTCGAAGCGAGCGGAACAACGGCTCCAGGTCGGCGACTTCATCGGGCGCCATCGGTTGTGGGCCGTACGATCGGCGCCACATCTTGAACTGCGATCCAACCAGCAGCACATCGAAGCAGTTGGTTTCGTACGCCTTAGCATCCGGCTTGCGATATTTCCTCAGCTTGTCCGCGATCTGCAAGTGACGAGAATCGTTATCGATGGCGGCACATTGTTGATCGCCCCACCTCTCCAACCACTCCGCCAAATCGGGGTGAGCGACGCTTTGGGGCCCCGGTGATTGGCCGCCGCGTGACTCCAACCATTGAAAAAGCTCCGTGCTCTCTCGATCCCGATCCTCCCGGTCATCCAGATCGGGCACTCCGGTTTCCCCCTTCGCCAGCCGAGCGAAAAACTGCTCCAGAGTATCGGCGAGAATCTGTAATTCGCCTTGCGAGCCGACCAAGACAATTGGCGGCGAGACCGTCGCCAATCCATCGTACAGCCAGAAGCCGACCTGCCCTCCCGTGGGATCGCACAGGAAGAACGCAAAATAAGGGTGCAGGTCCGCGCCATTCTCGATCCAGTAGTCGTTGAATCGCTCACTCTGCAGGTCGAAATAGCCAATCGTCCCTGCCCCAATACCCTCAAGCCTGTCCGCAAACTCAAGCAACAAGGGAGGCACGTCCCAACCCTCGGGAAAGTTCCGTTGCAAGCTCTCGACATTGACCGAGTAGTTCATGCTGCCACGTCCACGGGTACAGTAGGGCAGGCTCCTGCCTGCTGTCCATTCCTCCACCACACCGATTAAGCTTAGCAGCGACCAGGAAGGCAGGCGGGAGCCTGCCCTACTTGCTTAAGGGCGGAAGCGATGACCGAAAAGTTCACTTGTCCCTGCTGCGGCCACCGCACGCTGGAGGAGCGGTACGCGTGGGACATCTGCCCGGTCTGTTTCTGGGAGGACGACATCCTGGAGCACGAGGATGGCACAAGCGGGGCGAACGGCGGCATGCTTCTGTCCCAAGCCCAAACCAACTTCATCCTCCTCGGTGCCTGCGATCCCGAGATGAAACGCAACGTCCGACCACCCAAGCCAGACGAACCACTCGACCCAGCATGGAAGCCGTTCCCCAAAGCGCTAGAACTCGTGCGTCAGGCACGTACGAACACAAATGGCGAGTAGCCGTAGGGCAGGCTCCCGCCTGTCATTTATTTGATCCACCCCGTCTCAGCCTTGCAGCGACCAGGAAGGCAGGCAGGAGCCTGCCCTACTTGCTCGCTTTATCGTCGAATCTTATATTGTTCCAGCGCGTCAATGATAGAACGCGTTCCGAGCACTAGAGTCGCTTTATCTTTAGCCTGCGAGGTCCGCATCTCAACCGTTTGCTCAAACAATGCATCTACGCGCGTTATCTTCAACGAATCGTCTGTGTCCACTAAATCGAATGACTGCAGTGTCCAGCAAATGCCAGTGAATATCCCATCGGCCCACTCGCTTAAATAGTCATAGCCGCGAGCGTGCGCCGCGGGAATTACTACATTCTCCGCGATTGTCCGCGCATCGATCCCCAGTTTCACGCCACGACAAAGAGCAAGATAACAGGAAAGCTCCATCTGTGACGCTACATTGGCTACTCGTTCACCTAAGCGGCCCGCCTCAATCGGGGCTTCTGAGTGTCCTGATGAGCTAATCGCAGCTTGGACCTCAGAGATTTGCTTGATAGAGGCAACTTGTTCGTGCATCTCATGAACAACTCGTCGCGACTCTTCTCCAAGCAGAATAGTATGATCGAGTTTCTTAGTGATGTCCTCTAAGCGGTTCAATTCAACCGAAACTCCAGTGCCCGACCGTCGAATGTCTTCAACGACTGTGCGAAGAGTTTCGATCTGTGTGGAAATAGAGGAACTGTCTCTTTGTTGGCTGAAGTTCTGATAATATGAATAAACTATTGCCAGCACCGCAAGGATAATTGACACTAGCGTGCCGGCAAAAGAAACGTGGCTAACTATTTGCGAATCACCGCCCCACGTGGTCGTCCAGAGCGTAAGTATGTGTTGGAGGGCTAGTGCAAGAACTCCCGCGAGTAGGGCGAGTCCAACAGAGATTTGCTTTCTGTACCAGGGGATAGAGGCATCACTCATACTTCGGAGCCCGTGTAGATCTGTGATAGTGGCGTCAAAGGGGGTGATCCAACACTAATCAATGATCGAACTTTTTACTATCCGGCCGATAACCCGGTCCGGGTGCGTGCCGCGATTCTTTTTTGCTCCCCTTCTTCTTTGCGGCCATGCGGCGGTCGAGGTTGCTGGGGCCTGATTTCGCGTTTGGGCGAGCGCCGGCGTTGTTCGTGCGGGGTTGGGGGGTGGTTGGCGTGGCGCCGTTTGGTTTGCCGGCGGAGCCGGCAGCTTGGGGGGGCGTGGCTGCGCCCCCCTTCGATTTGTTTTGGCCCGCCTTGTTCGCGCCCGCCTTGTTCGGGATCGTGTGGACGTATTTGCCTTCGAAGCGTTTGTTGGCGTCTTGGCGGCGTTTGATGAGGGCTTCTTTTGGAGGGCGGCTGGGGATCAGGCTGTCGCAGCCGTCGCCGATCAGGTCCGTTCGGCCGACGGAGCGGAGGGCTTCGCGGACTTCAAAGTAGTTTTCCGGTTTGAAGAACTGCAGCAGGGCCCGCTGGAACTTGCGGTCCTTGAGTTGCTTCGCCACATAGACCGGCTTCTTGGTGAACGGGTCGATGCCCGTGTAGTACATGGCCGTCGCCACGTCGAACGGGGCGGGGATGAAGTCCTGCACCTGGTCGGGCTTGTAGCCGTTGCGCTTCAGGAACAGGGCCAGCTCGATCATCGAGTCGACCGTGCTCGCCGGATGGCTGGCGATGAAGTAGGGAATGATGTACTGCTTCTTGTTCGCCTTCTTGGACTCGCGCAGGAACGCCTCGCTGAACCGCTCGAAATCGTCCCCCGAAGGCTTGCGCATCTTGGCGAGCACCTCGGGATCGACATGTTCGGGGGCGACCTTCAAATGCCCGCCGACGTGATGGGCGGCGAGTTCCTGCATGTACTCCTTCGAGCGGCGGGCGAGGTCCATCCGGATGCCGCTCGCGACGAGCACCTTCTTGATGCCCGGCACTTCGCGGGCCTCCTGCATCAGCTGGAGCAGCGGGCCGTGGTCGGTGCCCAGCAGTTTGCAGATCGTCGGATGAACGCACGACTGCCGCTTGCAGACCGCTTCCACTTCAGGCTTGGTGCAGCGCATCTCGTACATGTTGGCCGTGGGGCCGCCGATGTCGCTGATCGTGCCTTTGAACTTCGGGTCGGCAGCCATCGAGCGGATTTCCTGCAGCACGTTCTCCTTGCTGCGGGACTGGATGATCCGCCCCTGGTGCGTGGTGATGCTGCAGAACGTACAGCCGCCAAAACAGCCGCGCATGATCGTGACGCTGTCCTTGATCATGTCGAAGGCGGGAATCGGCTCCTTGTAGATCGGGTGGGGCCGGCGGGTGTAAGGGAGGCCGTAGATGGCGTCCATCGAGGCCTGCGAGATCGGGAAGGCCGGCGGATTGGCGACGATGGCCTGGCGATCGTGGAACTGGACCAGCCGCTTGGCGTTGTAGGGGTTGGTCTCGTTGTGGATCATCCGCGTCGCTTCGGCGAAGGCGGGCTTGCTGGCGACGACTTCCTCGTAGCTGGGGATGACGAGCGTGTCGGCGGGGGCCTGGCCGGGGGCGAACTGCGTCGATTCGCTCGCGCCGAGGGCGTAGGCGACGCCGCGCATGTTGCGGAGGTCGCGCACCGTCTCGCCGCGGTCGAGCCGGCGGGCGACTTCGACGATGCCCTCTTCTCCCATGCCGTAGACGACGAGATCGGCTTTGCAGTCGAGCAGGATCGAGCGGCGGACCTTGTCGCTCCAGTAGTCGTAGTGGGCGAGGCGGCGGAGCGAGGCTTCGACGCCGCCGGCAATGACCGGCACGCCCGGATAGGCCTCGCGGGCCCGCTGGCAGTAGGCGAGCGTGGCCCGGTCGGGACGCAGGCCGATCCGGCCGCCGGGACTGTAGGCGTCGTCGTTGCGCACCTTCCGGTTGGCCGTGTAGTGGTTGATCATCGAGTCCATGTTCCCGGCGCTGATGCCGAAGAACAGTCGCGGCCGGCCGAAGCGGCGCCAGTCGTCGACCTTGCGCCAGTCGGGCTGCGACACGATGCCGACGCGATAGCCGGCCGCCTGCAGCACGCGGCCGAGGATGGCCATGGCGAAGCTCGGATGGTCGATGTAGGCGTCGCCCGTGATGAAGACGATGTCGAGCTCATCCCAGCCGAACTCACGCGCCTCGTCCATCGACATCGGCAACGGCTTCTTGGCGATATTGTGCCCGCCGGGGAGCGACGCGAGCAGGTTGCCGACCTTGCCGGCGTTGAACTGAGGGAGTTCGAGGCCGAGGGGGCTCGGGAGTGGTGGTGGCGCGGGTTGTCCGCCGGCGAAGCCGGCGGCTTGGGAGGTGGCAGTTCGCGCCGGATTGATGGGCGCGTGGAAAGTAGCCGGAGGCAAACCTGCCTCCGGGAGACCGGCGCGAGGAGCGTCTGTTTCCGGAGGACTTGCGGCGGGCGCGGAGTCGACTGCGGGGCGGGCCCGGAGGGGGTTCGCCTCCGGCTGCTGTTCTTGGCGCGTGGCGGAGTCTGGTTGCGGGGCTTTGGCAGACAGGAATGTCTGACCCACTGAAGAAGAGTTCATGATGGCGCTTGGGCGCGGGGCGGCTGGCGATTTTGGGCCTAGGAGAGGCCTGAGATGCCGCAGAGCTGTGGGAACGGTCGTCCGTCACGGGAATCCGCGGCCAATCGCTCCCAGCCGCTCGCTCCCGGAGGTGCAAGGGAGCATTATACGCGAACCCGCCCCCCGTAGGGTAGGCTTCCAGCCTGCCCGTGCCTGGTTTGGCGGGAGCGGAACGACCGGCCTGGGCTTGGTTTAGGGACTGTGGGTATGAAATCGGACGATTGAGTAAGTCGCGGCGCGGCGGGACGGGCAGGCTGGAAGCCTACCCTACGCGAGCGGCGGCCGGTGAGTTGCAAACTGAATTGTGCGGACGAGGGCGGTGGAATGGGATGTTGTGTTGGAATTGTTGACAAGTTTATTTTTAGTTGGTATGGTGGTGGAACCGCTTCCGCTCGTCGAATCTCTCGGCGTGGGGCGGTCGTTGCTGCGCGGTGGGGAAGGAAGGGTTTGGGATGGTTGCTTCTGGTTGGTCGCTGGAGCGATCTGTTGTGAAGTGTTGTGAGAGCGGTAGCCTGCCACCCGTTGGGGTGGTTGTGAGAAGTGTTGTGGGGGGAGGTGAAAAGGGGTTGTGGAGTTTTGGTGGGTGAGATTTGTAAGTGTTTAGTAGTGATGGGGTTGGTGCGATTGGGGGTGATGCGCTAGCTGTTGTATTTCGGGTTGGCGGTGGGCTTGTGGCGCTCTAGTAACCTGGGTGTGGGGGGAGCGCGGAGGGGTTGTGCTCCGGGCGGTGTTACCGCCCGGCTGTGGGTGAGATTGAGGGGCTGACATGGCAGGCAAGAATGTCTGCCCCACTGAGATGCAGGGTGGGCAGACAGGAATTTTTGCCCCACTGAGATGTGGGCTGGCAGACAGGAATGTCTGCCCTACTAAGGACCTCCTGCTCTCTGCTCTCTGCTCTCTGACCCCTGACCTCTGACCCCTGCCCTACCGCCGCAGGCGGCGGGTTGGGCCTTCGGTGCTGAGCAGGGCGGCGACGGCGATGCCCGCGACGCTGGCGGCGCCGAGTAGGGCGGTGGTGATCCAGGGGTGGATCGAGGCGGAGGTGTAGAGGCTGGTTTCGTTGACGTGGCCGATTTGGCCGTAGTCGCCGCGCTCCTGGGGTCCGCCGTTGTGGCTGGTCCAGTGGAGCGAGTCCTGGCGGTTGCGGGGAGAAGGTTTGTCGGTTTGTTGTTGGCCGAAGAGGACAGCCTCCATGTAGCGGTCGGTAATGCGCGGGGCGATCTTCTCGGCGAGGGTGAAAGCCTTGCTCGCGGCGCCGACATGGATGTCGCGCTCGCGGTGCGTGGCGGCGTGGAGGATGGCCGCGGCGACGGTGTCGGGCGCGTAGACCGGGTAGGGATTTTTTGGCTCGTGGGGAAGGTAGTTCTTCGCGTGCTTTACATAAGGAGTATCAATCGCGGCTGGCTTGATGAGCGTGACGGAGACGGGGTAGCCGGCTTCTTCGATCTCCATGCGGAGGGCGTCGGTGAAGCCTTTGACGGCGAACTTGCTGGCGCAGTACATGCCTTGCAGCGGGATGGCCCGATCGCCGAGCGTGCTGCCGACGTTGATGATGGTTCCGCCATGTTCCTTGAGGTGTTTAAGGGCTTGGAGCGAGCCATAAACGACGCCCCAGAAGTTGGTCTCAAAGAGGCGGCGGTGGTCCTCGGTGATGACGTCCTCCAGGCGGCCATACAGGCTGACGCCAGCGTTGTTCACCCAAGTGTCGAAGCCGCCGAAGTGTTTTTCGGCGGTCTGGGCGATGGCAAGAACGTCGTCCTCGCTGCCGACATCGGCGTCGACGTGGATGGCGTGGCCGCCGGCCCGGTTGATTTCGCGTTCCAGGTGGGTCAGGGCGTCGTGGTTACGGGCGGCGAGGACGAGCTTGGCGCCTTTGTCGGCCAGCTTGCGGGCCGTGCAGAGGCCAATGCCGCTGGAAGCCCCTGTAATGACAACGGTTTGCTCGCTGAGCGGTTTGAATTTGAACGACTGGGCCATGACCATCTCCTGTTCCGCGAACGCGATGCTTGCTATGCAGCGATGGCGAAGAACAGGAGCAATTGGCGTTCCGGCTATTCGCCGGTGAGGTCGTTCACCTGGATACCGTGGTTGAGGGCCCGGGCGAGGATGCTCGCGGCGGCGCCCCGCTTCATCAGATCGTTGACCGGGATTTTGGCGTCTTCGCCCCCTTTGCGATGGCAGAGCATGTAGTAGCTCGTGCTCCGGCCGCGGCGGGTGCGACGAGATTCGGAGATCAGATCGATGCTGGTCAGATCGGCGAAGCGAACATCCTGGAATTTGGGCATGAACCAAGCGCCGGTCCGCTGCGTGAAGTGTTCCTTGTCGATCGTGACCTTATCGCTCCAGAGGCTGGGAGCGAAGATCAGGGAGGCGAGCGGTCCGCCGATGATCAGCACCCAACTGAAGCGGTTGCCAAGCATGAGCAGGCCGACCACAAACGCGAGCAACCCGCCGGCGAGGACAAGCATCGGGAGCCACCAGGCGAAGGTGTAGATCGTCGTGTCGCCGTCGACCCGCTCGGTGGTGCACCCGGTGAAGGCGAGGGTGGCCAGAGAAACGAGCGCAAGGCGAACCGCAGGCTGGGAGAGGTGGACCATAGGAACTCAAGCAGTAGAAGGGCGGAAGCGATGGGGATGGAGCGGATGAGCGCTGATACCATAAACCGCGGGCTTTGAGATTTCATCCACTTTTTTGTGAGGAGGGCGGCGCGAGGCGCGGGAGAGTCGGGCCGGGGGCTTGGCAGGGGCTTTCTGGAGTCGCGGACTTAAGTGCAGCCGAATTCTGGCGAATTCAGCTACGAGCGAACTCTAGGCTCGGGGCCTTTCCAGCACGGATTCTGGTTCATCAAAAGTTTGACATTCGTTGCGGCTGACCACTATAGTGACGAGGTTCAGGGTTACCTTGAACGGACCCCGCTGGGCTGCGTTTTTCGCCCCCGGTGGCGTCCGTGCTCGGACCGGCGGGCAGCCTACCCTACGTGCGGCTCAGTTTTCTTATTGTGCCACTCGAGGTGACTCATGCTTTGCATCCCTGGCCAGCCGGGCAAAGACGTTTGTGATCGCAATGTGGGTGTGACCCGCCGCGATATCTTGCGAGTCGGTGGTTCGGCCGTCATGGGGATGACGCTGGGCCAGATGTTTGGCCTGCAATCGGCCCATGCCAACACCGGCAGTGGTCCCGGCTGGAACAAAGCCAAGAGCGTGATCCTGGTCTACTTGCAGGGTGGCCCGAGCCATCTCGACCTGTGGGACCCCAAGGAAAACGTCCCAGACAACGTGAAGTCGGCCTTCAGCACCATCAACACCAAGGTGCCGGGCATCCAGCTCACCGAACTGATGCCGAAGTTTGCCGAGGTGGTCGACAAGACGACGCTCATTCGCTCGATGAGCTACACGCCGGTCGGCCTGTTCAATCACACGGCCGCCATCTACCAGATCCACACCGGCTACACAGCCGACAAGGTGAGCCCGTCGGGGCAGCTCGAGCCGCCGACGCCGAAGGATTTTCCGAATTTCGGCTCCAATATCATCCGGCTGAAGCCGCCGACCGAGCCGATGCTGCCGTTTGTGATGATGCCCCGCCCGCTGCAGGAGAGCAACGTCGTCAACAAGTCGGGCACCGCAGGTTTCCTCGGCCGGGCGTATGATCCGTACTACCTGTTCCCGCCGGGCGACGACATGGATATGTCGAAGATGGACAAAATCCGCGTCGACGACCTGACGCTTCGGCCGGAAGTTTCCGAGGCGCGTCTCGATCGCCGGGCTCGTCTGCGCGATCTGATCAACCAAGGGATGCCGGCAATTGACAAAGCGGTCGAGAAGTATGACTTGGACAAGTACTACGACTCGGCGCTCAACCTCATCTCGTCGGGTCGGGCTCGCGAGGCGTTTTCGCTGAACAAAGAGAGCGACGCCCTTCGGGATAAGTACGGCCGGAACACGTTCGGGCAAAGCTGCTTGCTCGCGCGGCGTTTGGTCGAGGCGGGCACGCGGGTCGTCGAGGTCATCTGGCCGAAAGTTGCCAACAGCGACAACCACTCCTGGGACTGCCACGTCGGACTCACCGATCGGATGCGAAAGCAGGCGGCCCCGATGCTCGACAGCGGCTTGTCGACGCTGATCGCTGACATGGACGAGCGCGGCCTGCTCGAAGACACGCTGGTCGTCGCCCTCGGCGAGTTCGGCCGGGCGCCGCAGCGAGGCGTCAGCACTTCGGGCAACGGCAACAGCGCGGATGGGCGCGACCATTGGCCCTATTGCTACACAGCGGTTGTGGCGGGAGCGGGCATCAAGCGGGGCGAGGTGTACGGCAAGAGCGACCAGACGGGATCGGCGCCGCTCGAGAAGCCGGTGCATCCGATCGAATTGCTGGCGACGATCTATCACGCGGTTGGCATCAACCCGCAAACGATCGTCTACAACCACATGAATCAGCCACGCGAATTGGTCAAAGCCGATCCGGTGACGAATTTGTTTGCTTAGCGCTACCGGGCGGTTGTTTGTAAGCTGTTCTGGCC
>JAEZAS010000122.1 GCA_023430365.1 Planctomycetota bacterium | reverse complement strand
CCTGGTTCGAGAACCCGGAAGCGAGCACCGACACGCACTGGAAACGCCACGTCGTACTCAGCCAGGTCGACAACGAGTCTCCCACCTGGACCGATCTGACGGGCGACGGCAAGCCGGAGATCGTTTGTTCGGTCGACGGCTACTTTGGTTTCGCTGGCCCCGATTCAGCCCGGCCGGCAGAGCCGTGGAAGTTTCATCGGATCAGCAACCAGTCAGCCGGAGGCAAGTTCACGCACGGCCTGGGCGTCGGCGATGTGAACGGCGATGGCCGGATGGACCTGCTCGAGAAAACTGGCTGGTGGGAACAGCCGGCTTCGCTCGACGGCGATCCGGTTTGGAGGAAGCACCCGGTCGCCTTTTCCGGGCCCGGCGGCGCTCAAATGTACGCCTACGATGTCGATGGCGACGGCCTCAACGATGTCATCACCAGCCTGCAAGCGCACGGCTACGGACTGGTTTGGTATAAGCAGATAAACGGTCAGGACGAACCGCGTTTCGAGGCCCAGACGATTCTCGGCCCCGCTCCCGCTGACAATGCGTACGGTGTCACGTTTTCGCAGATTCACGCCATCGACCTGGTCGACATGGATGGCGACGGTTTGAAAGACCTCGTCAGCGGCAAGCGATACTGGGCGCACGGCGCCAAGGGAGACCCCGATCCGGATGCTCCTGCGGTCCTGTACTGGTTTCAACTGGTCCGCGGCAAGGACGGCGCAGTCGACTGGGCGCCGCACCTGATCGACGACGATTCGGGAGTCGGCGTGCAGGTGGTCGCCGGTGATTTCTCGGGAGATGGGAACCCCGATGTCGTCGTCGCCAACAAGAATGGCATCTTCGCTCACACGCAGGTCGTCAGCCAGGTAAGTCGCGAAGTTTGGGAGCAGTCTCAGCCTCGTCGCCGGGAGAAGATGGCCGACGGCCGAACCGGTGAAGAAGCGGCCCGCGCGATGACGTTGCCCCCCGGCTTCCGCGTCGATCTTTGTGCCGCCGAACCCGACATTCGCCAGCCGATCGCGATGGCCTTCGACGACCGCGGACGCCTCTGGGTCGCTGAAGCCTACTCCTACCCCAATCGCCTGCCCGACGATCAGGCCCGGGACCGGATTCTGATTTTCGAGGACACTGATGGTGACAACAAGTTCGATCGACGCACGGTGTTCTACGAAGGCTTGAATCTCGTCAGCGGCTTGGAACTCGGATTCGGTGGCGTTTGGGTGGGCGCTGCCCCTTACCTGCTCTTTATCGCGGACAAAGACAGGGACGACCGCCCCGATTCAAAACCGGAAGTGGTTCTCGACGGTTGGGGGTACGAGGATACGCACGAAACGCTGAATTCCTTCATCTGGGGTCCCGATGGTTGGTTGTACGGTTGCCATGGCGTGTTTACCCACAGCAACGTCGGCAAGCCGGGAGCCGCAGACAAGGATCGCAAGCGCATCAACGCGGGAATCTGGCGCTATCACCCCACACGGCAAGAGTTCGAGGTCTTCGCCGAGGGAACGAGCAATCCGTGGGGAGTCGATTTCAATGATCGTGGCCACGCATTTTGCACAGCCTGTGTGATTCCGCACCTGTATCACGTGATCCAAGGCGCTCGATACCAGCGGCAGGCTGGGCAGCACTTCAACCAGTTTGTTTTCGACGACATCAAGACGATCGCCAAACACCGGCATTGGGTCGGCAACCAGTGGAACAACGAGGATCGCGCCAAGAGCGATTCGATCGGTGGCGGCCACGCCCATGCCGGCGCGATGATCTATCTCGGCGGCGTCTGGCCGACGCGGTATCACAATCAGCTCTTCATGCACAACATCCACGGCGCCCGGATCAACCAGGACCAACTGGAGCGGAGCGGTTCCGGTTACGTCGGCGACGCGGCGCCTGACTTCTGTTTCGCCAACGACAGCTGGTCGCAGATGATCTATCTGACCTACGGACCCGATGGCCAGGTGACGATGATCGACTGGTACGACCGCAACCAGTGCCATCACAAGAACTACGATGGCCACGACCGCGGCAACGGTCGAATCTTCAAGATCAGCTACGGCGACAGCAAACCGATCAAAGTCGACCTGCAAAAGCTCAGCGATGACGAGCTGCTGCAGAGCTTTCGCGCACCGAACGAGTGGCATGCCCGCCATGCCCGGCGGATTCTGCAGGAACGCGCCGCCCATGGCACGCTCGACGCCAGCACGTCCAGTAAGCTTCGCGAGCAGCTTGGTGTCGGCCCGACGCAGCTGCGGCTGCGACATCTGTGGGCCCTGCACGCAGTCGGCGGGCTCACTCCAGCCGACAATCGGGAACTGCTTTCCGACAAGGACCCGGACATTCGCGCCTGGGCCATTCAACTGGCCTGTGAAAGCTCAGCCCCACCAGAAGAAACGCTCACAGTGTTCCGCCAGTTGGCGGAGAATGATGAATCACCGACGGTCCGGTTGTATCTCGCCTCGGCCCTCCAGCGATTGCCACTGGCTGAGCGGTGGTCCATTGCCCAAGGCCTGCTTCAGCACGAAAGCGACGCCAACGATCACAATCTGCCGCTGCTGATCTGGTATGGCGTGGAACCGCTCGTGATGGCTGATCCCGTCCGTGCGATGCAACTCGCGGGTGACAGCCAGATCCCACGCGTGTCGCGGTTCATCGTTCGCCGGGCGGCAGCCGATCCGGCCGGATACGACGCGCTTTTGTCGAGTCTGATTGAGGCGAACGAAGCCACGCAGCGCTGGATGCTCGAGGAAGTCGTCGCCGCGCTAAAAGTCCGGGCGAACCAGGAGATGCCCGAAGCCTGGTCGAAAGCCTATGAGAGACTATCGAAGGCCCAGGATGAAACGATCCGCCAGCAGGCGGAGTTCATCGCGGTCAAGTTCGGCGATCAGCGGGTGCTGCCGCAATTGCGCAGCACGCTTGTCAACCGCAAGCTGCCACTTGAACGGCGGAAGCTGGCGCTCGACTCGCTCCTGGTCGCCAAGGACCAGGAGCTTCCCGGCCTGCTGCGGCAATTGCTCGACGACGCCGACCTCCGCCCCGCCGCCATCAGCGGCCTGGCTGCCTTTAACGACGAGAAAACGGCCAACGCATTGATCGCCGTCTACGCCCGGCTATCCCCTGCCGAGAAGCAGTCAGCCATCGCCACGCTCACGTCGCGAGTACCCTATGTGCTCGCGCTGCTTGATGCGATTGAGTCGCAGCGGATTCCTCGCGGCGATCTGTCCGCGTTCACCGTCCGTCAGCTGGCGAGGCTCGAAAACGAGCAAGTGAACCAGCGGCTGGCGGAGGTTTGGGGAACCATACGTGAGACGTCGTCGGACAAGGCGGCGGAAGTTGCGAAGTATCGGAAGATGCTGGGCCCCGAGACGCTTAAGCTGGCCGATCTCCAGCATGGCCGGGAAGTGTTTTCCAAAACCTGCGGAACGTGCCATACGCTCTTCTCGGCGGGCAAGAACATCGGCCCCGACCTGACCGGCTCGAACCGGGCCAATCTCGACTACATCCTCGAGAACGTGCTCGATCCCAGCGCCGTCGTCGGCAAGGACTACCAGATGACGGTCGTGCTGACCGACGATGGCCGATCGATTTCCGGCATTCTCAAAAACGAAACCGATACCGCCATCACCCTGCAGACACCGACCGATGTCGTTACGCTGCCCAAGGCGGAAATCGACGAGCGACAACTCAGCCCGCTCTCGCTCATGCCCGATGGGCAATTGAAGGAGATGAAACCGGAGGACATCCGCGATCTCGTCGCCTACCTGGCAAGCCCCGTGCAAGTTCCTCTGCCGAGCGAAGGTCCCTGGCGCAATCCGCAGACCGGCAAGGTGGCTGGAGGGCTCGAAGGGGAATCGCTCAAAGTGCTCAAAAAG
>JAEZAS010000233.1 GCA_023430365.1 Planctomycetota bacterium | reverse complement strand
GGCAACCGCTCGCCTGGCCGGCGCTGGCGGGGGCCGTTTGCATGCTATTGGCCGTCGCTCCGTTGCTAGCGCTGCCAAACGTGCAACTCAACGCACAAAAAATCGGCTCGCTCGGCGAATCGCTCCGGGCGATCAGCGACCGCCGGTTCTTGCCGCTGCTGGGGTTCTGGTGCTGGGCTGGTGTGGCGAACGGCGTGTCGCAAGCGGCGCAAGGGCTGTTTCCATTCGCGCTCGGATTGCCGGTGCTGGTGATGCTCGGGCTGCAGGCGGGCATGCAAGTCGGCCAGGCGGGCGTGTCGCCTGCGATAGGCCGGTGGGCCGATCGGTTTGGCAGTCGCCGGCTGATGATTGGGTCGCAGGTGCTCGTCTCGACGGCCCTGCTCTTTTATGTGCCCTCGTCGCGCGAGGCGCCTTACTGGATTGTCGGCACATGGTTGCTATGGATCGCCTACGCGGGGCTGAACGTCTGCTTGCCGCATGTGATGCTGCAGCTCTCGCCCGGTGAAAACTCGCCGCCGTATATCGCGACTTACTTCGCGCTCGGCGGACTGGCCACGGCGCTCAGCTCGATCGTGTTCGGAGCGCTGTTTGATGCCCTGCCGAGAAATTGGAGCCTCGAAGTGGGAGGGATGACTCTCGATCGGTTTCGGGTGTTCTTTATCGGTGGGGCGTTGTTGCGATTGTCCGCCGTCGGTTGGTTGGTGTTCTTGCCGAATGCTCGGTCTGCGTCGTAGCTGAAGTCGCGGAGACGTCAGCCGATGCGGTGTCGACTTGCGGGGCTGGCCCGGAGGCAGGTTTGCCTTCGGCTGCTTACTAGCGGCATGGCGGCATCAAACTGCCCCTTTGCCTCTTAGCCCCTTCGCTCACGCGCACCAGCCTTGCTGGGGCTTGTCGTAGATCATTGCTTCGCGATCGCCGCGGATCTTTTCGACGGCGGCTTCCGCTTGCTCGACTTCCTTGGCGCTGGCGTGCACTTCGAGCGAGAGATCGAAGGCGGCTCGTTCGCCGGGTTGCAGTTTCACAACCCGGCCTTGCTCCCCTTCGTAGCTCCGCGGGTTCGGGAAGTTGGTGCCGGGCTCGAGCCCGGTGACGTAGCCGTCGGGTTCGCCTGCCGTGTCCTTCCACAGGCTGAAGCAGGGAAGCTGACGCTTGTTGAACAGCAGGCTCGCCCCCTTCGTGCCATGGGCGTTCTTGAGCAGCACTCGGGTCTTGCCGTCGTCGGCTGCGTGCAGTTCGGTGAAGAACACCATCTCTTCATAGCCCGGTTCGGGAGCGGCGTAGCTGTCCCAAGCCTTGACGCCGCTCGCTGCCCGGTCGTTGCGGGGAACGACGGTCTTGGCAGGAGCGACCACGCGCGAGCCGCCGTCGAGCAGCGGCAAGCCGAAGTTGACGTGATAGAGCATCTGCATCTCGGCTGGCGTCGAGGAGAAGTTTTCGACCTCGTCGCGGAGCGAGAAGCTCGGCTGGCCGAACTTGAGCGTGATGGTGCTCGTCATCCGCAGCTTCAGGAAGTGGAACCGCGTCTCTTCGACGATCCCCTTCACCGAGAGCTCTTGCTTGTCGGAGTCGACGCTCACGCTCACGAAATGGGCTGGCCGGTTGGCGATCCGGCCATGCAGCGGGTACTTCACCCGGCCGGTCTTTTCGTCGTACTCGGGGGCCCCATTGCTCTCGAGGCCGCAGCGGGCGAGCAGCTCGTCAAAGCCGTCGAGCCAACCGAGGCCTGACCACTCGCCGCTGGGGATGAACATCGGATGGACGGGCCCACGATTGGGAGATTTCCAGCCGATCTCCAGGTCGCCGAGCCAGGCCTTCCAGATGCCCATGCCCTTGGTCGGCAGGATCGAAACGGTCAGCTTGCCGTTGCTCGCGCGGATCTCCTGCACCCCCTCGCTCAGGCCACCGTGCAGGGTCCTGAGCTCGACCTGCCAGTCGCCAGCGACGCCAATATCGCTAGGGCCGATCGTCAGGTCGGGAACCAGCGTGTTGTCGGCATGGTCGAGCAGTTTCCAGGTCTTGGCGGGCATGCGAGGGCTCCGAGGTCGGTCAATCGAGGGGCAAAAGGGGCCAAGAGGCGAAGGGATTCTCTCCGTAGCCGGAGGCAAACTTGCCTCCGGAGAATAGCCAGGGCATTAAGCCATCACGAACGGGGCCCAGTTTACGCTCATTTTCGTCCGGCTTCCATCGCGGCCAACATCCACCGAGAAGTTAAAATGGCCCAATTCTTCAGGAGGGGAAGTGCGATGCGTTTTCATTTTCCGGAATACGAGCCGACCGACCAAAAGGCCTACATCGAGGCGGTCCTTCGGCTGACGACAGAAGAAAAGTTCGAGATTGTCAGCCGGCTTTGGCGGTCCCGGCAAATGGGAATTCGCCGCATGCTTCGAGATGAGTTCCCGGACTGGTCCGAGAACAGATTGGATTATGAAGTCGCAGTAGAGATGTCCGAAGGAGCCATCGAAGAGGTCGACTGCTACCGGCTTCGCAAATGGGAATAAGCGGCTTCACATCCGGTCGTGCTTTACTTGTCGCGGCCGCGCGGAGCGAATACAACATTCGCTTGCCTTTTTCGGCCTAAATTGCCGCGAGTGGCTCGCGATTTCTGGCCGATAACACCAGGTTCGAACGCTTTTATCCTCTCAGCTT
>JAEZAS010000160.1 GCA_023430365.1 Planctomycetota bacterium | reverse complement strand
GCCCTCTCCCGGCGGGAGAGGGGGGAGTGGCGGCTCGGGGGTCGCTTAAGCCGGTGCGACCTTGGGGGCGTTTTTATTTCACGGGCAAGCTGGAAGCTTGCCCTACGGGGTTTTGATTTTGGTGAGCAGCTCGCTGAGTTCTTTGACAATCTCCGGATGCTCTTGGGCGATGTTCTTGGTTTCGCCCAGGTCGGTCGACAGATCGTAGAGCTGGTCGACGGGGCCGCTTCCTTGGCGATTGACCTTGCCGGCGGCTTTGGCCTTGGGTCCCTTGCCCGCCCTGCCGGCGGCGGGGATGTACTTCCACTTGTCCTGGCGGATGGCGAGGGCGCCTGCGTGCTCCACAAGGTTTGCGCGTCCTTCTTTCGACTCGCCGAGGAGCGCCGGGAGCGTGTTTTCGCTATCGGAGCCAGCGCCTTCGCTTAGCTTTTGCCCGGTGAGTGCGGCAAACGACGCCAGGAAATCGATCTGGCACACGAGTGCGTCGGACTCGCCCGGTTTGATCCGCGCGGGCCAGCGGGCGATGAACGGCACGCGCGTGCCCGCTTCGTAGAGGCTGTACTTGGTTCCCTTCAGCGGCCCCGCCGGGGTGTGGCCGTTCAGGTCTTCGACGGCGCCGTCCGCATAGCCATCGTCGAGGACCGGACCGTTGTCGCTGGTGAAGAGGACGAGCGTGTTGTCGGTCAGCTTCAAGCGCTCGAGAGCTTCCATCACGGCGCCGACCTGCCAGTCGAGCTGGTGAATCACGTCGCCGCGGGTACCGCAGTCGCTGGTCCCACGGAAGCGAGCGTGGGGGACGCGAGGAACGTGGATGTCGTGGGTGCTGAAGAACAGGAAGAACGGACGGTCCTGATGTTGCTCGATAAAGTCGACCGCCTTGCCGGCGATGACGTCGGCCATGTCTTCATCGACCCAGCGGGCCGACTTGCCGCCGGACATGAAGCCGATGCGGCTGATGCCGTTGACGATCGTGTTGTCGTGACCGTGTGTGAGCTTCATCTTGAGCAGTTCGGGGTTTTCCTTGCCGGTCGGTTCGTCGCCGATCTTTTGGCCGTAGGCAACCTGGATGGGGTCGCTGGGATCGAGGCCGACGACGCGTTGGTTCTCGACGTACACGCAGGGTGTGCGGTCGCCGGTCGCGGGGATGAGGAACGAATAGTCGAAGCCGATCTCGCGAGGGCCGGGCTTGATCTCCTGGTTCCAATCGACGGCGCCGCTGCCGAGGCCGAGGTGCCACTTGCCGACGACGCCGGTCGCGTAGCCGGCGGTTTTCAGCATGGAAGCGACGGTCGGTTGACCGGGCTCAATAATCAGCGCGGCGTCGCCGGGCAGGATGTTGGTTCCCGGCTTCCGCCAGGCGTACTGCCCGGTCAGCAGGCTGTAGCGCGAGGGGGTGCAGGTGGCTGACGAGGCATGGCCATCGGTGAACCGCAGACCTTCGCGGGCGAGGCGATCGAGGTGGGGCGTTTTGACTTTGGTGGCGCCGTAGCAGGCGAGATCGCCATAGCCGACGTCGTCGGCGAGGATCACGACGATGTTCGGCTTGTCGGCTGCTGAGGCCAGCGACGCGCTGAGGAGCGAGAGGCAAACGAGAAGCGCCAGCGAGCGTACGAAGGGCATGGGTTCCTCAAGTGTCTAGCGAGGGACGAGCGGAAGCACGTCTTACGATGGGCTGTCGGTTGCCGCGATTCAAGTGGCCGCTAGGATGCTTTGTTCAATTCGAGTCCGTGGAAGGAACGACCGCGTCGCATGATACGTTTTGGCCTGTGCTGCATCTTCCGGGACGAGCCGATCAAGTTTGGAACGACGACGGCGGCTGCCCTGGGGCGGATGAGTCGCTCCGATGGGCTCGCGAAGCTGAGCGGCCTGTGCTTGCGAAATGCCGAGTCGCTGCTGGCGGCGCTGGCTTACTGCCAGGCGCAGGGGATCGGTTGCTTTCGGGTGATGAGCCAGGTGCTTCCGCTGAAGACGCATCCGACGTGCGGCTATTGGATGGAAGAACTGCCCGACGGTGAGGCGATCGTCGAGCGGTTCAAGGCCTGCGGCGAGTTCGTCCGGCAGCACGGGCTGCGGACGGTGTTTCACCCGGATCAGTTCGTGGTGCTCAACTCGCAGCGGCCGGAGGTGGTCGACGCTTCGCTGGGGGAGATCGAGTATCAGGCGGAGGTGGCGGAGTGGGTCGGAGCGGATGTGATCAACATCCACGGCGGCGGAGCGTTTGGCGACAAGCAAAAGGCGCTCGACGCCTTTCGGCTGAACCTGGACCGGCTTTCGGATCGGGCGCGGTCGCGGTTGACGGTCGAGAACGACGACCGGGTCTATTCACCGGCGGAGTTGTTGCGGGTCTGTGAGCAGGCAGGACTGCCGCTGGTGTATGACGTGCATCATCATCGGTGCCTGCGCGATGAACTGACGGTGGACGAAGCGACGGCTGCGGCAATCGCCACCTGGAACCGCGAACCTTTGTTCCACATTTCGAGTCCCATTGAAGGCTGGGATGGACCGGGTCCGCAGCGGCACCACGATTTCATCGACCTCGCCGACTTTCCGGAAAGCTGGCGGGTGCTCGACGCGACGGTGGAAGTGGAAGCGAAGGCGAAAGAGGTCGCGATCTTGAAATTGATGGATGACCTAAAGCTGAAGGCGAAGCGGCAACGGGTTCGCCGCTGATCGGATCTTGGTGAGGAGCGAGCGATTAAGCCTGGGGCGACGCCTTGAGCTGTTGCAGGATCGCGGCGAGCACTTCATCGTCGCCTGGCAGATCGGTTGAGAAGATCGGGCGGAGCGGGATGGTGACCTCGTCCATCCGATAGGCGGTTGCGGGAAGGTCGATGCCCGAGCGGGCCGTGGGAATCAGGACGTCGGGTTGCCAGTCGAGCTCGTTGTCGGACTGGTCGAGAACGATCGTCGGGATGGAGCGGAGGCGGTTGATGGCCGCGGGGGAGAGGCTTTGCAGGCTGTCGCAACCGACGACGACGCAGGCGTCGACTTCGCCCTGCTCGAGCAGTTTCTGAGCGGAGTATTCGCCCGGCCCAAAGCGAGGAAAGCCAGCGGAGAAGTTGACGGCAAACGGGAAGCCGGTTTGCCAGCACAGCGAACTGTCAGCGCCTATGACGCTCGCCTGGCTGGTCATGCCGCGGGCGTAGAAGCGGGTATGGGAGTTCAGTTCTCGCACGAGGCGGAAGAGGGCGGCCACGGTTGCGCGCCGGTCGGGGTGATCCGTCAGTCCGGATCCGAAAAACACGACACCGCTGCGGCAGGCCTTCAGCCGATCGGCGAGGTTGGTGATTGCAGCCAGTGAAAGTCCACCGACCGATGAGGAGTCGGAAAGTGGGCGACCGGCGATGAGGCAGCGCAGGGCTGCGATGAGTTCGAAGTCGCTGTCAGGCTTCACCTGAAGGAAGCAATCGGCCCGAGCGGCGGTCGCGGTGCGGTGGGTGTCGATCACGACAAGCGTTTTGCTCTTGCGGGCAACGAAGTCTCCGTCGGCGTCGACGGTGTAGCGTTCCAGGTGGCGCGGATGGCTCGTGAGTGGTCGCAGCCCCAGTAGATGACGAGATCGCAGCGATGGCGGATCTCGCCGAGCGTGGCCGTCGATTGGCCTACCTGCTGGAGAGCAAGGATCGCCGCGGCTCCTGCGGTGGATGCGGCCGTGTCGAT
>JAEZAS010000097.1 GCA_023430365.1 Planctomycetota bacterium | reverse complement strand
CCCGTAGGTCAGGCGCCCCGTGCCTGACACGATGGACTCCGCTACTGCTGCCGACAATCTTGGGCGTTTGAGACCATTCGACATCGATTCAAATGGCGGTCTCGGTTTCGTCAGACACGGGGCACCTGACCTACGGGTCTGACAAGGCAATTGGGTGTCCCTATGAGCGATGTTATCGCGGAATTGAAGCAGGAACTCGATAGCCCGATTCTGCGCGCTGCGACGCTTCCTACCGTGGAAGAGGTGAACTCCGCCTCAGAAGCCATCGGGGTTCCGTTCCCAGCGGACTATCGTCGGTTCCTTCTCGAGCTCGGCGGCGCGATGGTCGGGCCTTACCCCATATACGGTCTTCGCCCGGTGGATGTCATGGGGGAAAACTCCTGGTCGGTGATTGCGGAGACAATCCGGTATCGATCCGAAGGTTGGCCCGGCTGCGAAAACTGGGTGGTCATTTCATCCGATCACGCGGGCAATCCGGTGGGGCTGGATGCCGACGGCAAGGTATGGATCAACGACCACGACTTCGGCGGCGTCGATCGTTTGGCGAATGATTTCGCCGACTACATCACGCGGATTTGCCTCGGTAAATAACCGGCAAATCAAACCCACCCTACCAATCTACGTCCGGTTGAACTCTTCGTAGCTGAACCACCGCACGTCTCGAATATCGGGATGGGCCGAGAGGACGCCGTCGATCGCCTGACGCAGCGACTCAACCACCGGTGCGACGTCCACTTTGCCGAACAGGATGTACTTGCGCACGAATCTTTGGTGCGGCTCGATGAAGCACAAGTAACCGTCGTCGTACTCGTAATAGCTGCCGCAGCCGATCCAAAGGCGGAAACTCGGGTTTCGGACTGGAACCACCCAGCCCCAGTCCTCTGCAAATGGAGGTTCGACGGCAACTCCGACTCGCGAAATCTCCTGGTATAGAAACTTCGCCAGCCGTTCGCCGAAAAAACCCTGATCCTCCTCGTACTCATGCGGCGGAAAGGCGTTTGAGCGAAACACCACGTGAGTCAGCATGGCTTAGGTTCTCCCTGCAGACCGTGCTACTGCGGCTGAATGCGCTCAAGGGTCTTGGAGACACTGTCGCCGAACTTTGAATGAAACGCCAAGCTCTCCAGAAACCCCAGTACACGCGGCTCAAGCTTGTAGGCCAGCGTTTGGAGCGACCCTAGCGCATTCCAGCGAACATCCTCGTTCTCCGCAGCATTCTGCACAACGAACTCGAGTGTGGCTAACACCTCAGGAATGTCCGCGAAACAAAAGGCATACATGGCCGCATATTGCCGCACCAAGAGGTCATCGTTGCACTCCTTCAGCAGCGAGCAGATGATGCCGGCCATTCGCTCATAATTTGCCCCTACCTCTTTCCGGATCGCGAATGACTTCAGCACCTCGATGCGCAGGATGTCCTCTGCGACGCGGTCGGAAAGGATTCGAGCAAAGAGGTCAGACACGCGCTGATCTACACTTCCTTCCAATTGACCGATGAGCCAACATTGGTCGGTGCTTGTCGCGAAGCTTCCGAGAAGCTCGTCAATTGTCGGCATCGTATGGCTCACGCAAGGCATTTGTCACGGCTCAGAGTAACGCAGCCGCGTAGGTCAGGCACCCGTGCCTGACAAAACCGAGGTTGCCATGCGAATTGGCGGCGCATGGCCCGAACGCCGAGCATAGTCAGTAAAAGTAGCCGAGTCGATTCTTTCAGGCACGGGGTGCCTGACCTACGACACCCAATTCGCTTCACTGGCTCGTCATCGCGATATCCAACCGGTTCGAGCCTTCGACGACCACCAGGACCAGCCCGCTGGTTTCGGGATCGCGGTACTTGCGTGGGATGTGGGGGTATTGGTCCGCTGGGGAGGGGCGGCCGGGGATGTCGCCTAGCTCGGGTGTCTTGGGAAGCGGAGGGCTGACGCTCACCTGGTACTCGCCCAGCGGTAGGCCGGCGCCTTGGGCCATGATGACCTCATAGCGTCCCTGCTCGTCGACTTCGTCGGTCATGTAGACGCCCTGCGACGGGTTCTGAAAGATCACGAGCCCTTCTCGAATCGGCTGGTCGTTGAACGTGACGCGGCCGCTCACGTGGCCGAGCTTCTCGCCCGGTTCGCCGCTGAGATAACGCATGCCGAGCAGCAAAAGCACGACAGCCGCCAGGACGCCGATCAGCCAGCTGGATTGCGAGTCGCTCATGGCAATCTCTCTTCTTCAAGCGGCCGTCACCAGTTCACCACATTGCCGTCGTCCCGATTGGCCAGGTTGTAGAGCACCTGCACATCGATCGTCTGCGGCAGGAAGTGGGCCGATCCGTCCGCCATCGCCACCATCGCTCCGGCGGGGTGGGCCGACATGATGGGCGTGTTCGGCCCGCAGTTGCCGGCGATGCCGAGCGCCGCGAACGACTTCTCATTCAGGCGATGAATGACCACCGTCGTGTTGAAGATACGCTCCCAGCCGTCGTTGCCCGGCCCCATGCAGAAGCCGTGACCGCAATCGGCGCGGCAGTTCACTTTCTGCCCGTTGTTCAGGCAAAAATCTCCCTGCTCGGCGACCACCAGCGTGTGGCTGGTGCCGTCGGTGATCTCGGCGAGCGTCACGGTCCGGTTGACGATCAGCACGCCGCCTTCCGAGATGCGGCCACTCGCGCCGCCCCCCGTGCTTTTGTTTTTCGCGGTGCTGTGATTCGTTGCGCCCGCCACGCCCGTGTAGTTGGGGCTCATGATGTTGTACTCCAGCACCGTTTCTGGCAGCGGGCTGGAGGGACAGCGCATCATCTTGAACTTCACGTTCGAGAGCAGATCGCGATTGTGAATGTTCGCCGAAGTCTGGTTCCCCAGCCAACCGGTCGTACCGTACGAGGTGCCGAGCTGGTCGAAGTTGTCGTAGACGTTGCCCTGTTCCATGAAGGGCAGGATGCGAACCCACCACGAGTGGCCGTAACCGCTCGCCCGGCCATTCAGTCCGCCGGGCGGGAACGCCTTGAACGTCCCCTCGTAATTGGCCAGGGCCAGGCTCACCTGCCGCAGGTTGTTGCCGCACTGCGACCGCCGAGCCGCCTCGCGTGCCGCCTGCACGGCTGGCAGGAGCAGAGCCACCAGGACGCCGATGATGGCGATCACCACCAACAGCTCCACAAGCGTGAAGCCAGCCCGCGCGAACCCCGTTCGACCGTTGCGCTGCATACCAGGGCCCCCTCAATGTAGGGACGGAAGAGGACCCGTAAGATAGCCGCGGCCCGCAGCAACATCAACCTTTTTTGATGTGGGGAGTCTGACTTCCAGGTCAGAGACACCAAACGTAGGGTGGGCAGAGCGCAGCGAGGCCCACCCATCCATCAGGCATCCATCCTGAAACGGTGGGCCTCGCTA
>JAEZAS010000114.1 GCA_023430365.1 Planctomycetota bacterium | reverse complement strand
GTTCGACGTCTCGTTTTCCGTTAGGTTCCGCAGGTTTTTAGGGAGAGTTGTTCTTGCTACTCAGCATGACCGGGCATGGCGAAGCACATCGCCACGAGGATGGTGTTTCGGTCGCGGTCGAAGTGCGCACCGTCAACAACCGCTACTTCAAGCTGAGTGTACGCACCTCCGAAGGCTATTCGTCGCTCGAGCCGCAGATCGAGGCGATCGTCCGTGAGAGCGTTCGACGCGGCACGGTGCAGATCAACCTGCGTGTCGATCGCGAGGCGTCGGAAGAAGACTACAAGCTGAACCAGAAGGTGGTTTCGGGCTACCTGAAACAGCTGGAAGCAATCTCCGGCAGGCAGCCTGGACAAATCGATGCGGTGCTTCACGCGGCGGTGCTGGGACTGCCGGGCGTCGTCAGTCAACCGACCGCCGGTTGGGCGACGATCGAGGCCCACTGGCCCCTGATCGAAGGCACGATCAAGGAAGCGCTCGCTTCGCTCGGTCGGATGCGAACCGAAGAAGGCCGGGCGATGTCGGTCGACTTGACCGGCAACTGCCGCCAGATTGGCGAGCAATTGGTGGCCATCGAACAGCGAGCCCCGCTGGTGATCGAGGCCTATCGAACGCGGATCGTCGATCGCCTGAACAAACTGCTGGAAGAGGTCGGCTCGCGGATCGAACCGGCCGATGTGGTCCGCGAGGTCGGCATGTATGCCGAACGCAGCGACATTTCCGAAGAAATCGTCCGGCTGCGGAGCCACTTGGAACAATTCCGCACGGTGATGACGAACGAAGAAATGGCTGGTCGCAAGCTAGAGTTTCTTACTCAGGAAATGTTTCGCGAAACGAACACGATCGGCTCGAAGGCGAACGACGCCGAGATCGCCCGCCACGTGATCGAGATCAAGACCGCCATCGAACGGATTCGCGAGATGATCCAGAACGTCGAGTAAGAGTCCCGCTGGTTCCCGCTTTGTCGTCGCCGTTCGGTTGGAGGTTTCAGTGCCCACCATGACCACCCCCACGCCTGCCAATCCGTCGCAGCGTGAGACCCAGCGCGGTCGGCTGGTCATCATCTCCGGCCCTTCGGGAGCCGGTAAGTCGACGGTCGTGCGGCAGTTGCTCGAGGAATGCGCCATCCCGCTGACCTTGAGCGTGTCAGCCACGACTCGCGCGCCCCGGCCGGGTGAGACTTCCGGTGTCCACTACTACTTCCTCTCGCCCGAGGAATTCCGCGAGCGTCGTCTTGCGGGAGAGTTTCTCGAGTGCAAAGAGGTTTTCGGCCGCGGCGACTGGTATGGAACGCTGCAAACGCAGGTTGCCGCTGGCCTGGAAGCCGGCAAGTGGGTAATCTTGGAGATTGACGTGGAAGGGACGCTCTCCGTGCTGGAGAAGTTTCCGGACACGCTCACCATCTTCATCCATTCCGGTTCTATCGAAGAACTCGAACGCCGGCTTCGGCTGCGCAACACCGAAAGCGAAGAGTCGCTCCAGCGACGCCTGGAAGTTGCCCGCCGCGAACTCACCTTTATCAGCCGGTACAAGTACCAGGTAATCAACCGCGACGTGGCTCAGGCTGTGCGCGAAGTGTGCGAAATTTTGAAGAGTCAGGGAGAACGGTAGATGCTCGACGAACTACGCGAAGAGGGAATCGTCAACAAGGTCGGCGGCCGCTTTAAGCTGTCGACCCTCATCCAGAAGCGGCTCGTTCAGCTGAACGCCGGCAGCCGGCCGCTCGTGGAAGCCAGCACGCAGGACAAGATGCAGATCGTGCTGCAGGAAATCGTCCAGGACAAGATCTACCTGGACGCTTCGAACGAAGTTCGCATGACCGACTTCCAAGGCACGGGCGAGTCGATGGAGCTCGACCTGGGCGATCTGTAAGTTCCGCTTATGCAAGGCCGGGAAATCGTCGTCGGTGTGACCGGAGGCATCGCCGCCTACAAAACGGCGATGCTGGTTAGTGGCCTCGTTCAAAAAGGGGCCAAAGTCACCGTCGTCATGACCTCGGCGGCGGAGCAGTTCATCGGCGCGGCGACGTTTGCCGCGCTGACCGGGCGTCCGGTTGCGAAGGACATGTTCGCCGACGCCCAGTATCCTCTCGGCGCTCACATCGAGCTGGCGGAACGCGGCGATCTGCTGGTCGTCGCTCCGGCGACGGCCCATTTCATGGCCAAGGCGGCCCACGGCCTGGCCGACGATCTGCTTTCGACGCTGTACCTCGCCTTCTCGCAGCCGGTGCTGTTGGCTCCGGCGATGAATTGCGAAATGTGGGACAAGCCGGCCGTTCAGCGCAATGTGGCGCAGCTTCGCGACGACGGCGTCCACATGGTCGATCCCGAGGAAGGCTGGCTCAGTTGCCGCAAGCAGGGCAAAGGCCGCATGGCAGGGCCGGAGAAGATTCTGGCGGCGATCGAGCAGCTCCTGCAGTAGCTTCGCTTCAGCGAGACGACTGTCGGGCCGCGGCTGCGAAGCTAGAATGCAGCCATGTCGTCCACCGTCGCTGTTCTCGACTATCTCGCTCCGGCTAAGCCAGCCAAGCCGCCGGCGGTTTGCGTCCTTTTCGGCGATGAGCCTTTCCTGAAGCAACTCGCCTTCAAGCGGTTGATCCGAGCGGCTCTTGGCGACGACCCGGATGCACCTTACGCGTCGTTCGATTGCGAAGAGCGGATGCCCGAATGGCGCGACGTGATGGACGAGCTTTCCACGCAGTCGCTCTTTGGGAGCGGAGGGCCGAAGCTGGTTGTTTTGCGGGCAGCCGACAAGTTTGTCTCCACCCATCGGCCGAAGCTGGAAGACTTCGTCGCCGCTCCTCGTGGCGGTGGAACGCTCGTGCTCGAAGTCGATGAATGGCCCGCGAATACTCGACTCTACAAAGCGGTCGAGCAGACCGGGCTGCAGATCGATTGCCGTCCACCGCAGCGGATGCAGGGCAAGACGAAGGTGCCCGACGAAGCGGCGGTGGTTAACTGGATTATGGCCTGGGCGCATGAGCACCATAGTTTTCAACTGGGCCGGGATGCCGCTCAATTGCTGCTTGATTTGACCGGTACCGTCTTTGCGTTGCTTGACCAGAACCTCGCCAAGCTTGCCCTGTTTGCCACCGACGGTAAGAAGATCGATGCGATCACTGTGCAGGAGGTCGTGGGCGGCTGGCGGGCGAAGAGCACCTGGGACCTGGTTGATGCGGCCGTGATCGGCGACGCCAGCGAAGCCCTTCAGGTCCTGGACCGCTTGCTCCAATCCGGCGAACACCCGCTGGCTTTGTTTGGTTCCATCGCCTGGTCGCTCCGGCGCTATGCCGCCGCGACCAAGCTCTTCCAACAGGCTGAACGCCGCGGCGATCGCCCCAGCCTGCGCGACGCCCTGATCGCCGCCGGTTTTCGGGACTGGCCGGTCGGTTCGATCAAAAAGGCCGAAGACCGCCTGAAGCAGCTCGGTCGGGATCGGGCCAGCAAGCTCTACCGCTGGTTGGTCGAGGCCGATCTCGCCATGAAGGGGAGCCACTCCCAGGAAGACCGCGCTCGCTTCGTTCTGGAACAGCTGATTTTTCGCATGAGCAAGCAGGCGGCGCCCGCGGCTGGCCCCCGTCGCTGACTCCCGCTGGAAATCGAATCGGCGTAGGCGATTTCCCCACTCTCCGCTAAACTGCCCAGTTAGGGATGTCTTACCCCGACTGCGCGAACCCGTCGTTCGGTCGAGGAACTGTGGAGGGAGCTCATGCCGGCCCCAGCGTTTCGATTTCTGCACACCAGCGACCTGCGTCTCGACCAGCCGCTCAGCGGATTGGCCGAGTTGCCGGATGACTGGAAAAACATCGTCGCCGAAGCCCCCTTTGCGGCCGCCCAGCGAGTGTTCGACTCCGCCCTCCGCGAGCGGGTCGCCTTCGTGGTGCTCTCGGGCAATCTGCTCGATACGCAGGCCTGCTCGCCTCGGGCCATGGCCTTCCTCCTCGATCAGTTCGAGAAGCTCGAAGCCCAAGGCATGGCCATCTACTGGGCCACGGGCGCGACCGACGCTTTGCAGCATTGGTCCGCCGGCGTGAAGCTGCCCGGCAGCGTGCAAGTGTTCCCGGTTTCGCGAGAGGAAGAGCTCACTCATATCCAGGGCGATGAAGCGATCGCCACGATCATTGGACGCAGCGGAATCGATTCGGCCGCTTCCCTCGCGGAAGATCTCCGCGTCGACAGCGGGCGACTGTTTTCGATCGCCGTAGCTCACGGCGAAGTCGACCCGAAAAAGCTCGGTTCTCAGAACGTCGACTACTGGGCTCTCGGCGGTCAGCCCAACCGCCAGAACTGGAACGAAAACCGCCGCATCGTTCACTACCCGGGGGCTCCTCAGGGACGCACCGCTGCCCAGTCCGGCGCTCACGGCTGCACGCTCGTCCATGTGTCCGAAGATCAGCCGACTCGCGTTCAGTTCGTTCCGGCACACGGCGTTCGTTGGCAGCGAGACTCGGTGAAGGTGGAAGAGGACGCCACGCTCCCCGACCTGCAAAAAGCCTTCGGTCAGCGGATCGAACACCTCCGCGCGGTTGCCGAAGACCGGCCGATGCTCGTGACCTGGCAAATCGCGAACGATGGTCCAGGCATCGCCAAGCGCCGTCACTTGATCGAAACGGAACTGCTTCCCTGGCTGCGACAAAACTTCGCGGCCGGACAAAAGCCGATCTGGTCGATCGACGTGGAACTCTCGTCGCTGGTAACCCCCGTCGCTTGGAAGAACGAAGACTCGATGCTCGGTGAGTTTCTCGGAGCCATCGACAGCCTCGACGATGTCGGAGACCTCGTCTGGCAATGGGACGAGCAGATGCCCGAGCGTCATCGCGATGTGATTCGTCCGTGGCTGGAGCCAACTCCGACCATGGCCGAACGGTCCCCCATGGCGCGAGAAGCGGCGTTGCTGGGCGCCCGTCTCCTGGGCGCGGAAGACCGGGTGGAAGCACGATGATGCAACGCAGCCAAACGCGCCAGGCGTCGGGACTCGTCTCGGCGAATCCGCAACCAACTGGAAGTAGCGTCGGCCCCGCCCGATCCCGACTCCTTCCAGCCTGCGCCACGACCCCACCGCCGGCAGGGAGCAGCCGCGATGAGAGTTAAGCAAATCGATATCGACGGCTTCGGCGCCTGGACCGGCCTCAAGCTGGAAGAACTGCCCGCCGACGCGCTGGTCATCTACGGCCCGAACGAAGCCGGCAAGACCACGTTGATGCAGTTCGTTCGCACCGTGCTCTACGGCTTCTCGTCGCAGCGCCGCTTGCGTTATTTGCCTCCCGCCCACGGCGGCGAACCGGGTGGCCGGTTGCTTGTTTCGGATCCGACCGGTGAGTACATCTGTCAGCGCCGGGTGGCGCTCGACTCGGCGGAGAACGACCGCGGCGAACTGACCATCATCGACAGCCAGGGACGCCCCCGCGGTCCCGAAAAGCTCGCGGAATTGCTCGCGAGCATCGATGAAACGACGTTCCAGAACGTCTTCGCCCTCGGCCTGCGCGAAATCCAGGAACTCAGTTCGCTCGACGACACCGCGGCCGCCGATCACCTCTACAAACTCACCTCCGGCCTCGACCGCGTCTCGCTCGTCGACGTCGCCCGCGAGGTCACCCAATCCCGCGCCCGTCTTCTCAGCGAAGAAAAGAACGGCGAAATCCTCAAACTGCTCGAACGCCGGGACAAACTGCAGGCCGAGGTGAACCAGCTCACCGCGGCTGGCAAAAAGTGGGCGGAACTCGCCTCGGAACGCAATGCGCTGGCCGAAGAAGCGGCCTCGCTCGAAGAGTCGATCGAAAAAAGCGACGCCTCGTCGCGCCTGATCGAAGCTGCGCTCGACATTCAGACTCCTTGGGACACTCGCCAGCAGATCGAGCGTGAACTGCGGGCCATGGGCGAGGTCAAACCACTCCCCGAAAATGCTCTCCAGCGTCTGGAAGAACTGAATCAGCGAATCCTCAAAGGCCGGAAGCAGCTCAAGCTGATCGCCGCTCGCCGGAAGGAACTTGAGGACGAAGCCGAGGGTCTGCAGATCAACAAACTGCTGCTCAACCAGGCGCCTCGCATTGAGGCCCTCAACGAGCATTCGCAGTGGATTATCACGCTGGACCAGCAGATCCTCAAGCTGTCGGACGACATCGCGAAGATCGAGCTCGACATCGAAAACCAGCTCGGTGGCGCCGCCAAGAAGCAAGGCGTCGACGCCAATAGCTTCAATCAGATACCGAAGGATACGCTCTCGGTCCTTCGTCGCCCGGCATCGGTGGTTCGTGAGGCGAGCGAAACGCTCGATAAGGCCCGCCGCGAGGCCGACGCCACTCGTCGGGAGGCCGATTCGATTGCCTCCCAGGTAGAAGCCGCTGGACGCGAGAAGCGAATTCCGGATGTTGGCAAAGCCATCCGGGCGGCTGGCGAAAAGGTCGCCCTCTTTCGCCGCCGGATTCAACTCGAAGAGCGACTCGACCAACTCACGCGCCGCTCCCAAGAGCTCGACTTCGACGGCGACGAAGCCCAGATGTTCGAGGGCGCTCCGCTTCGCCAGTCGATGGCCTTGGGCGGGTTGTTCGCGATCGGCGCGCTGCTGGTTGGCATCGGCGTGTTCGGCAAGACGCTCGACATCATCGAGTCGGGCGCTGGTCTGCCGCTGGGCATGCTCGGCGGGGTGCTCCTCACCGGCACCGCCCTGTTCAAGTTGTTCATGGAGAAACAGGCCGATGTCGCGGCCGCCGGCGCGGACCGCCAGATCGATCACCTCCGCAACCAACTGGCCGAAGCCCGCCGCGAACGTGACGAGCTCGACGCCAAGCTGCCGCCCGGCGGTGGAGCCCTCGATTCCCGCCTCCGCGACGCGGAAGCCGAACTGCGCGACCTCGAAAAACTGGTCCCGCTCAACAGCGAACGCGAAACCGCCGTTACCCGGAAAGAACTCGCCGAACAGCGTTTGACCGAAGCCCAGGACGCCCTGAAGGAAGCCAGATCCCGTTGGCGCAACGCTCTCCGCAGCGTCGGCCTTCCCGAGGACTTTGCGATCGGCCAGGTGAAGGCGGTCCTGAAGGATGCCGGCAACGTCGCCGAGCTTCGCCGCAAGCGCGACGCCCGGATCGAAGAGCTCGAGCAGCGCAAACGCGAGTTGCTGGTCCTCACGACGCGCATCCAGCAACTGATGGCCGATGTCCGGCTGACGCCCAAGAGCGACAAGCCGCAGGCCATGCTCCATCAGCTGGCCCAGGCGTGGGCAGCCGAGAAGGAACTGGTCGAGCGTCGCGCTTCCACCCTGGCGAAGGCCAAGAAGCTGCGCCGCGTCCGCTCCAAAAAGGCACGGATGATCAAGAGCGCCTTGCGCCACCGCCAGCAGCTCCTCACGCTTGCCGGCGTCGCCGATCAGCAGGCCTTCCGCAAGCTCGCGGCCGACTACGATCGATTCCTGGAGTTGCAGCAGAAGCATATTGACCTCTCGACCAAGATCCGCACCGCACTGACCGGTCGTTGCAGCGAAGACGCCGTGGCCAACCTGCTGGCAAGCGAGTCGGGCGACCTACAGAAGCGCTGGAACAAAAGAGTCGCCCATCTGCAAGAGGTTCGCGCTCGTTTGTCAGAAATTCATCAGCGACAAGGAGCCTGCTCCGTCGAGATGGCCAACCTGGCCGCTGACAACCGGCTGGCCGGCGTTTCGCTCGAACTGACGATGGTCGAGGAGCAACTCCGCAAAGCCACCCGCCGCTGGCAGGTGCTCACGCTCGTCAGCCGCGGCCTGGAAGCTGTCCGCAAGTCGTACGAGACCAACCGTCAGCCGCAGACCCTTCGCGACGCCTCTCAGCACCTGCAACGCCTCACGCTGGGCCAGTACCGGCGGATCTGGATGCCACTCGACCGCCAGGTGCTGCTTGTCGAGGACATCAAGGGCCAGACGCTCTCGCTCGACGTCCTCAGCCGTGGTACCCGCGAAGCGGTCTATATCAGCCTTCGACTCGCGCTCGTCGCCACCTTCGCCCGCCGCGGCGCCCGCATTCCGCTCGTCCTCGACGATGTACTCGTCAACTTCGACGCTGCCCGCGTTCGGGCTGCCGCCGAGGTCTTCCGGGATTTTGCCCGCGAAGGCTACCAGCTCATTTTCTTCACCTGCCACGAACATATCCGCACCCTCTTCGAGTCGCTCGAAGTCGAGATCCGCAGCCTCCCAGCCCGCGCGACCACGGAGATGCCCAGCGAGCTTCCGCCGGTCATTGAGACCAAGCGTCCCAAACGCCGCAAAGTGGAACCGGCCCCGGAACCGGTCGTCGAGGTGCCGCCGCCTTCTCCTCCGCCGGAGGAAGTCGTGGTGCCCCGCTTGCCCGCGGTAGATCCCAACCTGCTCTTTGCTGGCGCCGGGAACGAAGAGCAATGGTACGATCCCACTAACGCCTACGAGTTCTTGCGTAAACCCGAGCCGGAACTTCCCAAGCTGCCCGACTTCTGGCCGATTGCCGATCTCCCAGCTCCATCGCCGCCGCCGAAGCCCAAGCGCCGCGCTCCCGTCCCGGCTCCTCAGCCGATCGTGACTCCGCAGCTCCCCGATTTCTGGCCGATCGCCTCTCCGCCGCCGCCCGCTCCGCCGGCGCCGAGCTACGAGGTAATCTCCTTCCGCTATCCGGTTGTCGAGGCGCCGCCTGCCCCCGCTCCGCGCGTGAAGCTGCCACCGCCACCGCCCCCTCCGCCCAAGCC
>JAEZAS010000111.1 GCA_023430365.1 Planctomycetota bacterium | reverse complement strand
GCGCTTGAATTCGCTAAGATGCGGGCATGAGCCACGCATCTTCTTCTCCGGGCGACGACGCAACGAGCGTCGCCCAGCTTCGTGATCTCGTCCGACGATTCGTCGACGAGCGCCATTGGCGGCAGTTTCACTCGCCGAAGAACCTCAGCATGTCGCTCGCCATCGAAGCGGCTGAGCTGATGGAACACTTTCAGTGGCTCACGGTCGAAGAGTCGCGCGCGGTGAGCAGCGATGACCGACGTCGGGCCGAAGTGGCCGAGGAACTGGCGGATGTCTTGTCGTATGCCTTGGCGCTGGCCAACGAGCTGCAAATCGACGTGAGCGCGGCGATGCACGACAAGATGCTCAAGAATGCCCGCAAGTATCCAGCCGACGAGTATCGCGGCCGATTCGGCCCCGACGATCCGCGGCCTGCTGAGTAAGCCAGCGCACTCGGCGCGCGGCGTTGCGATGTGCCACGGTCTGACCAGCGGATCGGTCAAAAGTGGACCAGGCGCGTACAATTGTCCATCAAGGAAACTTGGATGGCCAATCGCGCAAAGAGTGTTCCCGAAAATGTGCCCGGCGAGTTCTTCGTCGACACGACCTGCATCGACTGCGACACCTGTCGGCAGCTTGCGCCCAAGGTGTTTGGCGAGGCGGGGGAATACTCGTTTGTGAAGCGTCAACCGAACGGGGACCCGGAGCGGCGAGCCGCAGTGCGGGCGGCCCTTTGCTGTCCCACAGGGTCGATCGGCGGCCAAACGAAGGCGGAGCTGGCCGCAGTGCGCGAGGACTTTCCGCTGCGGTTGGAGGGGGATGTTTTCTACTGCGGCTACAACTCGCCGAAGTCGTACGGCGGCAACAGTTACTTCGTCCGGCGCGACGGCGGCAATTGGTTGATCGATTCGCCGAAGTACCTGGAACCGTTGGCGGACAAGTTTCAGGCGCTTGGAGGCGTTACGAAGATCTTCCTGACTCACAGCGACGATGTGGCGGACGCCGAAAAGTATGCCCGCCGGTTCGGCAGCCAGCGAATCATTCATCGAAACGAATTGGACGCTCAGCCGGGGGCGGAGATCGTGCTCGATGGCTTTGAGCCACGCGAGCTATCGCCCGGAATGGTTGCGATTCCAACGCCCGGCCACACGGCTGGGCATGTCGTCCTGCTGGTCGATAATCGCTACCTGTTTACCGGCGATCATCTTTGGTGGGAGCCAGACGAGCAGCGGCTTGGCGCTTCGCGCAGCTACTGCTGGCACAGTTGGTCGGAGCAGGTCGCTTCGATGGAGCGGCTGGAGCAGTTCACGTTCGAGTGGGTGCTGCCAGGTCACGGGCAACGAGTGCATTTGCTGGCCGGCCAGATGAAAGAAGAGCTCTCGCGGCTGGTAAAGAGAATGCAGAGCAAAGTGGAAACCTGAAATTTCGGCAGGCGGGCGGATTTTGACCGTCAACGACTGCCCATCACGATAGGCGGACCAACATGTTAACTCCTGAAGCACAAAACCTACTACGACTGATCCAGAACTCGGATGCCGGCGGAAGTCAGCCGGCCGCCAACTCATCGCCGCTGCGCGATCATGATCTGCTCGACGCTTATTCCCAGGCGGTGATCAGCGTGGTGAAGGTGGTTGGACCCGCTGTGGTGTCCATCACAAGCCGGCGCGAGGGCTCTGGCGGCGGAATGGGGTCCGGCTTCTTGATCACGCCGGACGGTTTTGCCCTGACCAACAGCCATGTGGTGCACGAACGAGACAAGTTGAAGGCTACCACGCAGGACGGCGACACGCTCGACGCGACGCTCGTTGGAGAAGATCCGGCGACCGATGTGGCGCTCATCCGGCTGGCCGCGCGTGACTTGCCCTTTGCCGAGTTGGGCGATTCCGAGTCGCTGCAGGCGGGGCAATTGGTGATTGCCATGGGCAATCCGCTTGGTTTTCAGTCGACGGTCTCGACCGGCGTGGTCAGTGCTCTCGGACGTTCAATGCGCAGCCAGCAAGGCCGACTGATCGAGAACATCGTGCAGCACACAGCGCCGCTGAATCCTGGGAACTCGGGAGGGCCGCTGCTCGATAGTCGGGGCCGAGTGGTTGGGATCAACACGGCGATCATTGCGCTGGCCCAGGGGCTTGGCTTTGCGGTCCCCTCGAGCACGGCGCGGTGGGTTGTGACTGAATTGCTCACCCATGGAAAGGTGCGACGTCTGTCGCTCGGCATCTCGGTGGCGCCGGCGCTCATTCCGAGACGGCTGGTGCGGGATCTCGACTTGCTCGCCGATCGAGGCGTTGAAGTCGCCGAAGTGCTGGCACGGGGACCGGCGGCAATCGCAGGCGTGCAGAGTGGAGACATCGTGGTTGCTGTGAACGACCGCTGCGTGAGCGACATCGACGATCTGCATCGACTGCTGGCGACATTGCCGCAGGATCGGCCGTTTGTCCTGCGGGTCGTCCGCGGCGAGCGGTTGCTGGACCTGAATGTAGAACCGGTTTTGGCCAACTAGGGCGGTGATCCGCCTCCAGGCAGGCGGAATAGTCTTTGCACGGCGAGCTATCGAAGGAGGGCTGAAGCATGTGCCGCACAATCACTATTGCCGTAGTCGCGCTGGCGACTATTCTCCTGGGGAACACCCGTGGCGATGACGATGACGACCGGCGCGGTCGGGGCTGGGACCGATCGAGCAAGGAACTCAAGGAATGGGAAAAGGATCGTCGGGAGGCCCAGCGCGAGTGGGAGAAGGACCGCCGCGAAGCTCTGAAAGAACTCGACAAGGACCGGCGAGAGGCGGCCCGGGAGTGGGATAAACGCAACCGCGAGCACTATGACCAAGACGATTGGGACGACGATCGGCGGGTGTACTCGCGGCGATCCTATCGGTCCTATTCCGACTACCCGCCAGCCATTCACGAATATGACAGCTATCCGCCGCCGTTAACCTACCGCGACGAGGTTCGACGCTACCGGTCGTACGCGCCCGAGCGGCGATATGACGACTCGCGGACGTACTACGATCGCAGAAGCCGCCGATTCTATGAGGACGAAGCGTACTCCGATCCGCCGGCGTACTATCGGGAGAAGGCTTACTACCGCGATCCACCGGTGCGCCGCTATTCGGATCGTCCTTACTACGAAGATGGCCGAGCGTACGATGATCGCCGCGCCTACGGCAGACCGGTGTATCCCGGTGAAGGGATTCGCACGGGGTCCAGGATCGGCAGTGCGATTGGCGAGTTGATCGGTGGGCCCGAAGGAGCGGCGATCGGCGGCTCCATCGGAGCGGATATCGGCGCTGAAGTGGAAGCGAGTCGTTAGGCGGACTATCAGAGAGGCGGCGCTCTAGCCGCTCGCTTAGCGAAGCGACGCCCAGGCGGCGATCGCCATGGCGGCCGTTTCGATGCGGAGGATGCGGGCGCCGCGCGCGACTCGGTTCCAGCCGGCCTGATCGAAGGCAGACACTTCTTCCGCCGTGAAGCCACCTTCCGGTCCCACGGCCGCCACAATATCGCCGCTGACCGGTCCCAGTTCAGTCAGTTGGCGGTCGCCTGGATGTGCTACGAGTCGCAAAACCGTTTCCGGAGTCGATTGGAGGAGTCGCTCGACGTCAACCGGCGGGCTAATTTCCATCAGGCGATTCCGGCCACATTGCTTCGACGCCTCGATCACGCTGCGAGCCAGACGTTCGCGGGCCGACTCAACGGGTTGAGCGACCCCGCGCTCGGTGACCAGCGGAATGAGACGCGTGACTCCGAGTTCCACCAGTTTTTCGACGAGCACTTTCTGCCGGTCCCCCTTGGGCAGAGCGACCGCGAGCGTCACCGAATGGGGAAGTTCCCGATCGACCAGTCGCCGATCGACGATCTCGAGTTCTACCCGATCCTTGGCGATGCCTGTGATCTTGCCGGTGAATTCAAAACAGCTGCCATCGAACAAGGTGATCTCGTCGCCGATCTGGGCTCGCATGACCCGCGTCAGGTGATGCGCCTCGGGACCGGTCAGCCGACACTGCTGGCCGGTGATGGGAGTTTCTATGAAGAAGCGGGATGACATGGCGGGAGGGTGAGCCGATCAAGCGAGGAGAAAAGGCGGTTCGGCGAAAAACTGTCAAGAAGCGGTCACGATTTTACCGATTGAGGAACAATTACGGAATGTCTCGCGCTTCCGCTGTGGTCAAGGAGGACCGCCGGTGTATCACGCCCATTTCGGACTCACGGCAACCCCCTTTATGAGTCAGCCGGTCCCGGCCCACTACGTGCCGACGGCGGGTCATGAGGAAGCGATTGCCCGCCTGGAGTTCCTGAGCGACACGCAGTCGGGGCTGGGATTTCTTGTCGGTCCACCCGGAAGCGGCAAGTCGCTATTGCTCGGCGTGTTTGCCCGCAATCGTCGCCGGCAGGGATTGGCGGCCGCGCTAGTTAGCGCCGCGCAGGGAGACCTGAGCGAACTGCAGTTCAGCATAGCCGCTCAACTGGGAGTGTCTCTTCCCGGTTGGCAGACGCCGTCGCGCTTGATGCGCCTGCTGTCGGATCGCCTGGCGGAATTGCGCTACGACCAGACGTCCACGGTGCTGTTGATCGACGATCTGGACCGCGTGGGCGACGATCATTTCCAGCAGGTCAGCGAACTGCTCGCCAGCCTGCCGCAGACTCCCCTGCTCTCCGTGGTGCTTGCGGCTAGCTATGAAGCAGTGGAACGATTGCCGGCTTCGCTGGCCCAGCGGGCCGACTTGCGAATCGAAGTCTTTCCCTGGGATCTGGACGACGTACGCCAGTATTTGAGCGTCCGCCTGGCCCGGTGTGGTTGTCCATCCGCGCTGTTCGACGACGGGGCGATCAGCGTGTTGTTCGAAGCGAGCGAAGGCAACCCGCGCCGGCTTGGGCAGCTGGCCAATCTCGCATTGGTCGCCGCTGCGGCGAAGGACATCCTGACCATCGACGCGGACACCGTCGAAGAAGTCTGTCGCGAGTTGTGCGTCGGACCGGGGTAAGGCGTTAGAATCGAGGCATGAGCCCTGCCCTGCCTCCCAGCCGACCTCGCGTGCAAATCAGCATCTGGCAGATGCTCGTGGTGGTCACCTTGGTCGGCGTTGCTCTGGGCGTCTACCGAATCGCCGGCCTGGAAGCCTTTGTCCATTATGGGTTTCTCATTTTCGCAGTGGGGCCCTGGTTTGCCCACCTCGCGAGCGAGTGTCTGCCGATCCGCTCCCGACAGTTGCGAGTCGCGATTGCTAACCTGATTCTGGTAGTGCTGTTTGTTGCCACGCTCAAGATGGCGGAACGCATCGTAAGTGGCCCCGCTCCTCTCATCGTCGGCATTGCCGCCTTGGTTCTCTGGACGCCACAGTATCTGCTGTTTCTGGTTTGGAGAGAGCTGGAACCTCCCGTCTGACACAAATTTTCGCGGCCTAGAGATAGGCTTCAAACCACTCGCTGATCCGCTGCACCGACTCGGCTGGCACTGCGTGCCCCTGGCGATGGTTCCACAGGCCAAGGGCTGGCTGGTCGGTGTAGAGCCGGTAGGCTTCCAACCCCGCCTCAATGTAGGGCCAGCCCCGATCGCCGTCGGCGCTCTCGCCGCCGATCAACAGGAACGGCCGGGGAGCGCAGAGGGCCAGAAGTTCGTGGTGGTCGTGGTCGATCCCCGGCGTCTTCACGGTAGGGCCGAGATACCAGTCTGCCTCCCAGTTGGAAAAGCCGATGCCGACGCCCCCTTCGCTGCTCACTGTGGCCTTCACGCGAGGGTCGAAGGCGGCGAGATAAAGGACCTCCTTGGCGCCGAGGGAGTGTCCGACCGAGCCGATGCGAGCGGCATCGACGCCCGGCAATTGCTCGAGCAGATCAACCGCCACCTGCGCGTCGTGCAACATTTTCCGCATCCCCTTACGGCCTGGGGCACGCTGAAGGAAGCGGGTAGCTTCCTGGCGGGCGGCGATGCCCTCGTTTTGTGGCCAGAGGAAGTTTCGCGGTGACAGGGTGACGTATCCCTGCTTCGCCAGTTGCAAACCGAACATCTTCTCGGCGGGCCCTTTGAAACCGGCCGGCTGATAGATCGAGTAATCGACCGTGGAATGCAGCACAACCACGGCTGGCCGGCGGTCTACCATCTTGGGCAGACAGAGGTAGGCCTCGGTCGAAATGCCCGGTTCGGTCTCGTAGGCGATCCTCTGTCGCTTTACTCCACCGACCTTGTCCTCCTCCAGGATTTTCCAGGAGATGGACTCGCGGTCGCGACCCGGAAGTTCGTCGCCGAGAAAATCCTGCCACCAGGAGAGAATCGTTGGGCGGTGCTTTCCCCACTGTTCCCTGTCGGTGATTCGTTGGCCCGCTGCGTCGATCAGCGGCGAGACCAGTTTGGGCGAATTCGCCGGCAGGTTTTTGGGCGGGGATTGGATTTCCCGGAGCCAATCGACGTGCCTGGTTTCGGCTGCCACGAGACGTGGCGGAATGATAGCCAGAGTCGCTGCCGAAGCGGCTAAGCCTTGGAGCATTCTTCGGCGAACCAGATCAGTCATGGACGGGTCTCCGGAGGTTGCATCTGGTTGAGGCAAGCTGAATTCCGGTTGCCAACAGACAACGGACCGCGGCATGTAGGCTGGGTGGACCACCGAACAATTCTGGCCGAATCGGTGAACACAACCTAGGTTAGGGCTTCCCAGGCCTCCAGCAACAAGCTCGCGGCGCGATCGATTTCGCTTTCCGTGGTTTGCCAGCCGAGACTGAATCGCACAGCGCCGCGGGCCGCCTCGGCCCCAAGCCCCATGGCGGCCAAGGTGGGAGAGATCGAGGCGGCGCTCCCATGCCAGGCCGATCCTGAAGAGGCGCACAGTTCCGGAATCCGTCCGAGCAACTCGTGCCCCGTCACGATCGGGAAGCTGACTGACAGCGTATTGGGCAGCAGCGGAGCCCCTTCGCCATGGACGAGGAGTTGGTCGCCGAGTTCGTGTTGTAGCAGTTTGATGAACCGGTCGCGGAGGCGGGCAAGACGTTCGCTAC
Source organism: Planctomycetota bacterium (assembly GCA_023430365.1). Lineage (GTDB taxonomy): Bacteria > Planctomycetota > Planctomycetia > Pirellulales > Pirellulaceae > JAEZAS01. Next base: position 12,928 of record JAEZAS010000111.1, on the reverse strand, counting down.
TTTCGTCGAGGCACTGAGCAGCCAAGAGCATTGCGCGTCCAAGGCCTACGGCTCCCGCCACGTTTTCAGCGCCGGCACGCAATCCCGCCTCTTCGCCGCTGCCGTGCAACCAAGGTTCGAGAGCAACTCCCCTGCGGACGTAGAGAGCGCCGACTCCCTTAGGGGCGTAGCACTTGTGACCCGAGAAGCTCAGCAGGTCGACGTCCAACTCGCCTACGATCGTCCGGATCTTGCCGACCGACTGTGAGGCGTCGGTGTGCAGCAGGACGTTCCGGTCGTGGCAGACTTCGGCGATATGCCGTAGAGGCTGGATGGTTCCTACTTCGCCGCAGGCATGAAGCACACTGACGAGCAAAGTATCCGATCGCAAGAGCTCGCTCACCGCTCCAGGCTCGACGATGCCTTGCCGCGTCACCGGCGCCACGGAAACATCGTAGCCCAGCCGTTCGAGAAAGCGGATCGATTCGGCGACGCTCGGATGCTCAATCGCCGACAGGACGATGTGTCCGTGTCCGATTGGACCGCGTTGGATCAGCAGCCCCTTGATCGCCAGATTATTGGCTTCGCTGCCGCCGGAGGTGAAGACAATTTCGTCCGGATCGGCGCCGAGCATTTGCGCGACCTGGCCGCGGGCATCTTGCAAGGCTTCTGCCGCCGCGCGACCCACCGCGTGCTGGCTGGACGGACTGCCGAAGTGGTCCGTCAAGAAGGGAACCATCGCTTCCTGCACGCTCGGTGCAATGGGCGTGGTGGTGTTGTAATCGAGATAGATCTGCCGCATGCCCGAAGAGCCCCTTCCGTGGCTAAAAACCGGCTGTTCACTTTAGAACCAGCGGGCCGGGCGTGCCAGGGCAGGCGGAGCGGACTTAGGGATTCTGCTGCTGTTGCTGCTGCTGGATGGGCTGCGGCGGCTGGACGTTGAGCGCTTCGATCGCGTCGGCCAGGTCTTCGAGCTCACCGACCGTGGCATTGCGCACGGCGCCGAGGCCGCCGATGATGCCGATGACGAGTACGGTCACCAGGAGAATCCATTCCAGCGTCAGTACCCCGCGTCGCTTGTTCCGCCGTTTTGGAAACATTGATTTCATCCCGGTCATGCGTCTGTCGTGATCTGAGCTTCCAAAAAGAAGCCGCTGAGTTGCCCGCGCGCAATCGCAGCGGGCGGCGAGTGCGTAAGGCATATGCTGTGCCATGCCCTGCTTGTCCTGCCGCCAGCATCGGTCCGCTTGAATCATCTATCGTTCTGCCAATGGCTTGCGACTCGCCGCTCTCCGCCCCCAACAACGTTGCCGTTTGGCAACATGTTTCAACCCTTGAACGTGAGGGACTCGGAAACGTTGACAGAAAGCGTCATACCCTTGGCAGAGGAGCCTGCGGACATGCGCAGGCGCATTGGTCAGATCGCGACGCTGGTAACGGTGAAATGGACGAAGGTTTGCGGCCAGCATTTCCGATGGCGGGCAGTGATTTGCTCGACACCTTTTGCCGCCAAGCCATAATGGAGCTATGGCTTGTCGCACCACGTTCCGTCGCATGTTCGTTCCACTTAGAGGGGCGGTTCTCCTGCTCCTGGGCGTCGCGACGGCAACGGTCGGGGCTCTGGCTGCCCAGGGCCAGCAGCGACAATCCACCATCTCGGGGCAGCATTGGTCCTATGTAGCGCCCCATAAGTCAGCCTTGCCGACGACGGCCAACGACCGTTGGCTGCGGCAACCACTCGACGCCTTCATTGCCGCTCGGCTGGAAGCAGAGCAACGCTCCCCTGCCCCGCAGGCTGATCGGACGACATTGATTCGCCGGGTGACGCTCGATTTGACCGGGCTACCGCCCACTCCTGACGAAGTCGCCGCGTTCCTGGCCGACGAATCTCCCGACGCCTATGAGCGGCTGGTGGATCGCCTGCTTGCTTCGCCTCGCTATGGCGAACGGATGGCGGTTCCCTGGCTCGATCTGGCCCGCTATGCCGACACACACGGCTATCACAGCGACAGCGAACGCCACATGTGGCGCTGGCGCGACTGGGTGGTCGACGCTCTCAACCGCGGGATGCCCTACGACCAGTTCACGGTCGAGCAGCTTGCCGGCGACCTGTTGCCTTCCGCCTCGCTCGAGCAACGGCTGGCCACGGGCTTCCATCGCAACCACATGCTCAACGATGAGAACGGCGCGATTCCCGAGGAGTATCTCGCCGAGTACGTGGCCGAGCGGGCTTCCACCACGGCCACCGTCTGGCTGGGGCAAACGTTGGCCTGCGCCCGTTGCCACGACCACAAGCACGATCCATTTACGCAACGAGAGTTCTTCCAGCTCTACGCCTTCTTCAATAGCGTTCCCGAAAACGGACTCGGCGGGCGGAATGGCAACGCCCCGCCGGTCTTGAACGTGCCGACCCATGCCCAGCAGCGCGAGTTGGCCGAGATCGACCACCGCTTGCAGCAAGTGGATTCGGCGCTGGTCAACCGCGAACGCAGCCCGGCGATTGCCCGTGATCTGGCCGACTGGTTGGCCCAGTGGTCAAACAAGGCCGACGCTGCCAGCCAGCCTCCCTCCGATGCCACACTCCGCTTTGCGTTCGACGAAACTGCGGGCGATGCGGCGGCCAATTCGGTTGACCCCCAGATCAGTGCTCGTCTGCACGGAAATCCGACCTGGATCGACGGAAAATTCGGTCAGGCGCTGCTATGCGACGGACAGACCTACGGCGAGGTGAAGTCAGTCATTGCCAACGAGGCGGACACCCCATTTACCCTCTCGGCCTGGGTCTTTCCAACCACGAATGACCGCCTGCCGATCCTCAGTCGCCTGGACGAAACGCAATACCGCCGCGGATTTGAGTGGGGAATTGAAAAACGGGCTCTCTACTTCAATCTCACTCATGCCGCGGAAAAGGACGAGCTGGCCGTCCGCAGCCAACCGACGCTCACACTCAATCGCTGGCAGCACGTGGCTCTTGGCTACGACGGCAGCGGGAAGGCAGCCGGTGTGAAGCTGCTGGTGGATGGCAAGCCCATCGACCTGGACGTCGAACGTGACAACCTATCGCAGCACGTGGCCACCGATCAGCTACTCCAGATCGGCCGAGGAGATTCGACGACGCTGTTCCGCGGCATGCTCGATGAGTTGCAGGTCTTCCCTCGCACCCTCTCCACGGAAGAAGTCGCCCGGCTTGCCGGTGGAGATCCGCTGCGCGAAATCGCCCGACTGCCTGAAACCGAGCGAACGCCGGAGCAGCAGAGCGCCTTGCGAAGCTACTATCTCGAGCACATCGACCCAGAGTTCCGCTCGCTCCTGGCCGAGCAGCGCAAGCTCCAGCGGCGTCGCGCGGAAATCGAACGCGACGCACCCTCGGTCATGGTCATGGCCGAGATGCCTTCTCCCCGTCCGACGCACGTCCATCTTGCGGGCCGGTACGATCTGCCGGGCGAGCAGGTCACGCCCGATGTGCCCCGAGTCTTGCCGCCGCTCCCTCAGGACGGTCCGAAGAACCGCTTGAGCCTCGCTCGCTGGCTCGTTTCGCCCCAGCATCCGCTGACGGCTCGGGTCGCGGCCAATCGCCAGTGGCAAATCATCTTCGGCGAGGCTCTCGTCCGCACACCCGACGACTTCGGTCTGCTCGGTGAGCGTCCCACTCATCCGGAACTGCTCGACTGGCTCGCCTGCGAGTTGAGGGATCGGGGCTGGGATCTGAAAACCATGCATCGACAGATGGTCACCTCGGCCACCTACCGGCAGTCGAGCGAAGCCGACCCGCAGTTGTTGGAAGACGATCCCGACAACCGCCTCTGGGCCCGCAGCTCCAGCAAACGGCTGCCGGCGGAAATGGTTCGCGACGCTGCCCTGCAATCGGCTGGCATCCTGCAGACCAACCTGGGCGGTCCAGCGGTGAAGCCCTACCAACCAGCCGAGCTTTGGAGCGAACTGGCGTATAACGCGACCGACTATTCGGCCCAGGTCTTTCGCCAGAGCCATGGAGCCGATCTCTATCGTCGCAGCCTCTACACATTCTGGAAACGATCGGTCCCGCCGCCGAACCTGGCGCTGCTCGATGCTCCAGACCGAGAACTCTGCTCGGCGGTTCGCGCGACCACCGAGTCGCCCCTGCAAGCTCTCGTCCTCCTCAATGACACGACCTTCGTCGAAGCCGCCCGCCTGCTGGCCGAGCGGGCGATCAAAGCCCACGACGAATCGGCCGGTCGTATCGATTTTGTCTTTCGTACGGTTCTTTCCCGTGGGCCGACTTCGGCCGAAGCGGGCCTGCTCGCTGCCTTTGCTGCCCGTCAGCAGGATCGCTATGCGTCCGACCCGGCAGCGGCGAAATCGCTGCTGCAGGTCGGCGAAGCCGCGTCCGATCAAAGCCTTGCCGCTGCGGAACTTGCGGCCTGGACGAACGTCGCCCTGACGGTGCTCAATCTGGACGAAGCCATCACGCGACCCTAGGCGGGCCTCGTTGCCAGATCGCCTCGCTTCGCTCGTCTCGTGACCTACACTTGCTCGCCCCGCAGTCGTGGTTGTCGCCCGATGCGACAGCACGCGGGATGTCCTCTGGAGCAATGAGCATGGCAGCGACCAGCGCACCCGCAGCAACCGGTTCCAGCTTGCTGGCGTCGATTCTTTCGGACGACAGTTTCCGTCCCGCCGAACCCCGGTCGATCGAAGAAACCGGCCTCACCGCTGCGCTGATCGAAACGCTCATCCTGAAGTACGTGCTGCTGATCGGTTCGTCGAGCGGTCGCAATATCGCGGACCAAATCTGCCTGCCGTTCGGCATCCTCGAAAACCTGCTCTCCTCGCTCCGCCAGCGGCAGTTGCTCGTCCATGCAGGCAGCGCCCAGCTGAACGACTACATCTACACCCTCACCGACCAAGGCCGTCAGCGCGCGAAGGCCGCCTACGACGCCTGCAGCTACGTCGGCGCCGCCCCAGTGCCGCTCGAAGACTACATCGTTTCGGTCGAAGCCCAAACCATCCGCGCCGAGGCTCCGCAGAAGCGCCACCTGCAAAAAGCCTTCGCCGATATCGCCTGCGAGCCCGAGATGCTCGACATGCTCGGCCCCGCCGTGAACTCCGGCGCTGGCCTGTTCCTCTACGGTGCTCCGGGTAACGGCAAGACGACGCTCGCCAAGCGGATCACCATGTGCTACGGCCAGCACATCTGGATTCCGCGCACGATCACCGAAGATGGACAGTTCGTCAAACTCTTCGACGCCGCCTTCCACGAAACGCTCGAGACCAACGCCAACAGCATCCTCAAGTCGGCCGAGAACGATCGCCGCTGGGTGAAGATCCGCCGCCCCACGGTCATCGTCGGCGGCGAGCTTACGATGGACAGCCTCGAGATCCGTCACGATCCCCGCACCAATGTCGGCGAGGCTCCGCTGCAGCTCAAAAGCAACTGCGGCTGCCTTCTGATCGACGACTTCGGCCGCCAGCGGATGGAACCGACCGAGCTGCTCAACCGCTGGATCGTGCCGCTCGAAAACCGCCACGACTTCCTCTCGCTCGCAACCGGCAAGAAGATTCAAGTTCCCTTCGAGCAACTCATCATCTTCTCGACCAACCTGGAGCCCAAGGACCTGGCCGACGACGCGTTCCTTCGCCGCATCCCGTACAAGATCGAGGTGAAGGACCCCGATCGGCAGGAGTTTCACCTGCTCTTCAAGCTCGCCGCCAAGTCGTTCAGCTGCGAGTACCGGCCCGAGGCCGTCGATCACCTGATCGATCGCCACTACGGACCCACCGGCCGCCCGCTTCGCCGCTGCCAGCCGCGCGATCTGATGAACCAGATCCGCAACCTGTGCAAGTACCACGGCATTCCGGTCGAGATGCGTCCCGATTATTTCGACCGCGTCGTGCCGAGCTATTTCACCGTCGTCACAGGCAACTAACGTGTAGGGAACGCCCTCTGTGGCGTTCCGCTGCCCCGCAGCTGCCCCGCAGTAGCGGTCTCTTCTCGCGCTTCGCGGAACGGCACAGAGCCGTTCCCTACAGCGCTCTCACCGCAACTGCCGATCGAGGTCAATCACCCGCTCCGCCAGCACGTGCTGGGCATTGAGCGACTCGATCACACCCCGCCGGCCGTACACGCCGACGCGCTTGTTCACGTAACCCTCGATCCGGAAGCCCGGCGACGGCGTGACAAAGCACACCGGCTTGCCGTCGCTGTCCACCAAGGCGTACGGCGCCGCGTGACGCGTGCGCGAGAGCACCGGCTTCAGCCAACCCTGGCCATCATACCGCGGGTCCGACGCTTCCCGAGTAACAGCCGCGTAACCGGATGTCGCAGCGGCAGCCGGCGCATCGCTCACGTTGAACGTCTGAGCAATTTGATCCAGCTTTTGCTCCATGAGACGGGCTTCGCCCCGATCGGCTGCCGTCTCTCCCTTGTCGACGAGCTGCCGCACGCGATCCTGCAACGCCCCAAGGTTCCAGGTCTCTCTTGGCTGGGCGAGCATCAGCGACAGATCGACGTCGACCGCGTCCAACTGCCGCCGCACCTCGTCCGACGAAATCAACCCGTTGCTTCCTACGACCGGCGCACTCCGCGAAAGGTTCGCCGGCGAGCGTTCCAGACGAGCCACACGCTCCTCGCTCCTCAGCGATGAAGACGCACGACTTCCGGTGGACCTCACCGACGACGCCGGCGACGTGGAAACGGGCGATGGAGTCGACGAACCGGCTTCCAGCGTTCGCGGCTTCCGCGGCACAAAGCCGTCGCCGATCTTGGTCGACTTCGCAATGTTCGACGAAGTCGACGATGCGTACTGAACTTTCTTTACCGCTTCGCGGGCGTTGGTTTCGGCTTCATCCGAACGCAAATCCCGCAGCGCAATCGCCGGGGCCACAGGCCGCCGGGGTTCTTCCTCTTCTTCCACTTCGGCTGCCGAAGAAACCTCTTCCTCGGGCTCTTTCCGAGGGGCCTTCTTCTTCACCGCTGTCCGGGCCTTCGTCTTTCCGCTCTTGGCAGGTAGTTCGACCGAGGCCAACTCGATCTTCGCGTCGGCGTCGGCGGGTTCTTCGTCGGTGTCCGCAATTCCCTCGGGCGGAGCGATGCTCTTGGCGTCGATCCAGCGGAACTCACCCGCCGGCGGAGCGATCTTCAGCCAGGTCTGCACCTGGCCATCTCCCGTTTGAATCTTCCGCTGACCGAGGATCTGCAGCACCTCGCCCACCGGCAAGCGAACTTGGAATTTGTGCTCGCGAATATGCTCGACATCAGTGCCGATCCACGAGTGGCTCGGAGCGATCACCTCGCCCACCTGCTCGTTTCCGGCGTCGAGGCGAACGTGCTCAGCCGGCGCCCAGCTAAAGCTCTTTTCGAGCGGGCGAATCGCCAGGAAGCCGGTCGCCGAATCGCGGGCGTAGACCTCAACCTGGTCACCCACGGCGAGGCGATCAGTGGCATAGTACTTGTGCCCCGGACCTGCGTACGCCTCGGAGTCGCGCGTAACCGTCGCGGTGTACGGAAACTCCGCGGCGGTCGTCGCCGACGCTCCAAAGCCCGATAAGGCGGCCAGGCACACAGCCGCGATCACAATCGATTGCCGGCGCATGGTTCGCTTCCTGCGAGACAAGAAAAGCCGGATAGAACAGAGACAAACGCCGGCGACTTGTAGCCAAAACGAGCCGTGGGCTCAAGAGCAAGACGCCCGAGCCAAGCAGATGGTTCGCCGAAGCGAACAACAAACCCACAGCCGGGCGGCAACACCGCCCGGAGAAAAGCAAACCAACTCGGCCCTCAAGAAAGCAGCCCGCCGCACCGTAGCTGAATTCGCCAGAATTCAGACGTCCCGCAGTTGGAGACCGGGTTTGGCTGAATTCTCGGCGAATTCAGCTACGAAGGAATCCCACTGAAGAGACGAACCTACGCCGCCCCGTTCCGCAGCGTCCCAACGACAACCGAAGCATTGTGCCCACCGAAGCCAAAGCTGTTGCTCATGGCCACGTTGAACCGCTTCTCGCGAGCCGTGTTGGGCGTGTAATCCAGATCGCAATCCGGATCAGGGTTCTCAAGGTTGATCGTCGGCGGGATCACGCCGCTCTGCAGCGCCTTCACCGTCGCGACCAGCTCGATGCCGCCGCTGGCGCCCAGCGTGTGACCGAGTTGGCTCTTGGTGCTCGAGATGTTCACCACCTTGGCGTGCTCGCCGAACACGCGCTTGATCGCGTTCGTCTCGGCCTTGTCCCCCAGCGGAGTGCTGGTGCCGTGAGCGTTGATGTAGCCCACTTCCGACGGATTGATCTGGGCGTCCGCCAAGGCGTCGGCCATCGCGCGACCGGCGCCGGTGCCGGCGTCGTCGGGCTGAGTGATGTGACCGGCGTCGGCGCTAGCGCCAAAGCCGAGCACTTCGCAGTAGATCTTTGCCCCGCGAGCCTTTGCGTGCTCGTATTCTTCCAGAATGATCAGGCCGGCCCCTTCGCTGAGCACGAAGCCGTCACGATCGACCTCGAACGGCCGGCTGGCCCGCGCGGGATCGTCGTTCCGCATGCTCAGGGCCTTCATGTTCTGAAAGCCGGCGAGGCCCATTTGCGTGATCGCCGCTTCGCTGCCGCCGGTGATGATCACGTCGGCAATGCCGTGCTGAATCGCCTTGAAGGCGTCGCCGATCGCGTTGTTCGCGCTCGCACAAGCCGTGGCGACCGAGTAGTTCACGCCCCGCAGCCCGTAGCGGATCGAGAGATTGCCCCCCGCCGCGTTGAGCATCATCTTCGGCACGGTGAACGGGCTGACGCGGTCGGGCCCTTTGAGCACCATGCGGGTCATCTGCTCTTCGATTTCGTGCAGCCCGCCGATGCCGCTCCCCATGATCACGCCGCAGCGATACGGATCTTCTTTCGAGAAGTCGAGACCCGAGTCGGCCACCGCTTCATGAGCCGCGACGAGCGCGAACTGGCTGAAGCGATCGACTCGCTTGATCTCCTTCTTGTCCGTAAACGCTTCCGGGCACGACTCGGGGTCCCAGTCGTACACGTCGCCGCCGATCTTCACTTTGAAGTTCGCGGTATCGACGATGCGCAGCGCATGTACGCCGCTTTCGCCCTGGGCTAGCCGCTGGAAGAAATCATTCACGCGGCAACTGAGGGAGGTCACAATCCCCAGCCCCGTCACGACGACGCGCCGTTTCATGCTTTAAAACCGAACTGAACTAAGAGTTCTGTGCTTCTTCAATAAACTTGATCGCCTGGCCGACAGTCTGAATCTTTTCGGCAGCGTCATCCGGAATGTTGATGTCGAACTCTTCCTCGAGCTCCATCACCAGTTCGACAGTGTCCAGCGAATCGGCCCCAAGGTCGTTCACGAACGAGGTTTCCGGCTTGATCTTCTCTTTGTCGACGCCCAGTTGCTCGGCGACAATGTCAATAACGCGTTCAGCGACGGATGCCACTTCGACCGTCCTCCATTGATTGTGGAACTCAGGGGCCGGAGATCATCTCCGGCGCTTGGCGCTCCTGGGCGGGGCGGAGGTACAACATCACCGCAGTCCGGCCCGTGCCAAGTAAACCAAACAAGATACGGGAAGTTTGCAAGACAGGTCAAGACAGCTTACCCGTCCTTCCAAGCCCGCAAACTCGTGTCTGTTTCTCCGTTTCGAAGGGCAGTGGACGCACGCTTTCGACGTGCTTCGATTCTACGCGCGAGGCTCATTTCGCTCTCGCGTTTTGCTCCCTTTCCGGCGGAATGCGCGATTTCCCAGGGCAATCCCTCCTGGACCCAGCGCTTCGCAGAACGGACACCGACCGACACTCCGCTCGGCATCCGCTACCAGTATCGGCCGACCTTCCAGCCAACTCCGCTGGTTCCCATCACCCTCCGCATCTTTCCCTTCCCTACCTATCTCAACAACCCGTAGCCGAAGACGACCGCCTCCGGCCACAACCCTTTCACAACACTTAATGGCCTCTGTTACTAGAGCGCACAATGCCTTCGATTCATCTCCGAAGCCGTGTGTGGCAAACCTCTTAGCCGAGTTTTTGCCCGCTACCAGCCCCAATTTTAACAATACCCCCAACGGGTGGGTTGTTCTGTCGCAGCGAAGTGATGAACTACAGCAGCTACGCACAGCCCCACTTTCTCGCCAACCCCCGACCCCCCAACGAATTAGCGCGAAACCGCCCGCCGAGTTCACAACAGCTAGCCGCATTTCCGAGCCACCTCCACAACACCTCCGCAACGCCCCAACCCCGTCGCGACCGCTCGCCGCCGTCCCCAATCACCGCGCAGCACAGAACGCCTCAAACCCAAATCTCAGGGCAGATGTCGCCGTGTGTGCTTTATTAATAGTTTAACAAATGGTCGATAGTATGTCAATGGTAAGGGCCGTGCCGATCTAAGAGCTCACACCGGCCCACCATCACCAACAATGAGCCGGAGCGTAACCACGCTCCGGAGAACGGCGAGAGGAGCTGCTACCTCAAACGACCTCCGCCGATCCCCGGCATGCCGGTTCGAAGTAGCGGAGTCCTTCAGCCGTTTTCCGGCGGGTGGTGACCCGCCGGCTATTGGGAGCTATCAAAGCTTCACTCAACAACTACCTGCGCTACCGATCCGCCGCGGAAGAAGGCTGACAAAAATTGGTTGTCGATGTGAGCGGTCGCAACCATAATGGCTCCCCTAAAGTGAGGGTGCTATGACAGTCATGATCGTTCTACTCATTTTCGCTCTGCTGGTCCTGCTCGCGGTCATCGGCGGTTTGCTGGTCTTGTACTTGAAGTCCCAGCAGGCCCTGACGCGGTATCAGGCCATCACCGATGCCGAAGCGCATAGGAACGCCTGCATGCAGCAGGCCAATGCGGCAGTGGCCCAGGTCCAGGCGCTCTCGGGTCAATCCAACGCGCTGGGCCAACAACTTGCGACTCAAAAGCAGCAAGTCGCTCAGTACCAGAAGCTGCTCGGCAATCTGAAAACGGCTGCCGACTTGCAGCAACGAATCAAGCAGGACAGCGCTACGGCCCAGCAAATCGCCGCCACGCTTGCTGGACTTCAGCGGGCGTCGCAGCTTGCGGACTACATCCGAGGCCAGGAGGCGACCATCGCCCAAAACCAGGCCGAACTGGAGGCAATTGCCCAAGCGATCGGAGCGGCTCGCTCCACCTCCGAAATCGCGGCGCAGGCCACTTACTATCAAAACCTGCTGGCCGTCCTGAAGTCGGAAGTGGAGGCTGTCGAGGAGGCCCGAGAGCTTCAAGAGTTCGGCTACTATCGACCACGCTATAACTTCGACTCTTCCACCGAGTATGAGCGAAGGCTGGATTGGATTCGCGACCAACAAAAGAAGATGCTGTCCGGCAAAATTGCCTGCGTTTGTTCCACCGAATGGACGGTGGACGGAGATCGCCGCGCCGGGCAAAAGATGGTGGACAAACAGATCAAGCTCATGCTGCGAGCTTTCAACGGCGAATGCGACGCCGCCGTCGGTAAAGTGCGCTACAACAACGTCGTGTCTCTGGAAAACCGCATCCAGAAAGCTTACGACCAAATCAACAAGCTCGGCGAAAGCCAACGCACCAACATTGTGCCCGCCTTCCGTGACCTGAAACTCGAGGAACTCCATCTGGCGCACGAATTCCAACGCAAGAAGGAAGACGAGAAGGAAGCCCAGCGCCAGCTTCGCGAGCAGATGAGGGAAGAAGAGAAGGTCGCAAAGGAAATCGAGCGAGCGCTAAGCGAAGCGGAAAAAGAAGAAGAGTTGGCGGAACGCGCGCTGATCAAAGCTCGCGCGGAGTTGCAACTCAAGGAGGGACAGCAGGCCGCCAGACTGGAGGCGCTCGTCGCTCGCCTGGAAAACGAGCTGCATGAAGCGCTGGACCGCAAAGCAAAAGCGATCGCCCGGGCCCAATTGACCAAGTCGGGGCACGTTTACGTTCTTTCGAACATCGGTACGTTCGGCGAAGGCGTCTACAAGATCGGTATGTCGCGCCGTCTGGAACCGTTGGAGCGAGTCGCCGAACTCGGTGGCGCCTCGGTGCCCTTCCCGTTCGACGTTCACGCGATGATCTACTGTGACGACGCGCCGAGACTCGAGTCGGCGTTGCATCGGCATTTCGCCGAACGGCGGGTCAACATGGTCAACCTTCGTCGAGAGTTTTTCCAAGTAACGCTCGACGAAATCCGCGCCGCAGTCGCCGAACATCATGGACATATTACGTTCGTGACGGTGCCAGAAGCGGCCCAATACCGCGAGACTCTCGCTCTCCGCAAGGAACGCGATCGATCGACCGCTCAACTGCAAATCGCCTAGCCACCGACTCAATGAGCCGGAGCGTAACCACGCTCCGGAGAACAGCGAGACGGGCAGCTATCCCGAACGGCTCTCAACGATCCTGGCCATGCCGGTTCGACATGGCGGAGTCCTTCGGCCGTTTTCCGGCGGGTGTGACCCGCCGGCTATTGGGGGTGGGGGAGCGAATGGCAGGTCGGGCAGCACGCCATGCCCCGTCTCGCTCGTTCCTCCTTCGCGACTTTGCGCCTTGGCGGCTTTGCGTCCCCCAAGCAACCAGCTTCATTACTCAGTTGACGTCGATTGTTTTGCAACGCCAAGGCGCCAAGTCGCGAAGTCGCAAAGCATACGGCGAGCGGGAGACGTGAGTCTCCCGGTTGAACTCGCTCGCAGTTCGACGTGCGGTCGCGGTAGGACCGGGACGCTCACGCGTCCCGCTCGCCCTCCACTGGTCTGCGGCGGACGCCCTGCCCAAGGACGTCAACGATCGAACCTTAGCAAAGTGATGGATTCATCACTCCCTAAAAGTAGCTGTCGCGGTTGGAGCCATCAAAACAAGCCTTTCCTCAGGCAGCACTTTTTGAAGCGCCTGCCGCTGCCGCAGGGGCAGAGATCGTTGCGGCCTAGCTTCTCTTCGAGCAGCTTGTCGCCGTGAACGATCCGTACGCCGCGTTTCACCTTCGTCTCCGAAGGATAGCCCCGCCGGCGTTTAC
>JAEZAS010000065.1 GCA_023430365.1 Planctomycetota bacterium | reverse complement strand
GCAGTCCGCACGTGGAATGTGCGGACTACTTTTGCAGCCAGTGCACATGGAACCTCCGCGCGCAATCTCTCCGGGGCGTGTTACGCCCCGGCGATAGGCCCCACCCCTTCCCCAATTGCCCGCGGCGCTGCCGCGCGTCAGACTGAAAGGGCAAGGACGTCCTTTCTGACGCCGCACGGAGATCGCGATGGCTGAGTCCGCTCCTACGAAGTTATTCGTGCTCGACACGAACGTCATCCTGCACGACAGCGGCTGCATCAACAACTTCGAGGAGCACGACATCGCGATTCCGCTGACCGTGCTCGAAGAGCTGGACAAGTTCAAGCGCGGCAACGAGGACATCAACTTTCAGGCTCGCGAATTTCTGCGGCGGATCGACGCCCTGACGGGCGAAATTCTCTCCGATGAAGGGGCCCCGCTTGGTCCCCATCTCGGGACGCTGAGACTGGTGATGACAGCGGGTCTCGACCCGCGCACGAAGGCCGCCTTCCTGCAGGATTCGCCCGACCATCGCATCCTCAGCACGGCCCTGCAACTGCAAGAGCACGAGCGCAAGCGAAGGGTGATCCTCGTCACCAAGGACACCAACCTGCGGATGAAGGCCAAGTCGCTCGGCCTGCCGTCGGCGGATTACTCGACCGACAAGGTCGAGAGCCTTTCGAAGCTCTACGCGGGCAAGCGAATCGTCGAGGACGCTCCGCCGGAGATCATCTCGGCGTTCTACGCCGAAGGACACACGGTGCCCGCCGACATGGCGTCGTTCATCGACAATCCGGTCCCCAACGAGAACTTCATCCTCCGCTCGGGCAGCAAAAGCGTGCTGGCCACCTACCGGGCGTCGGATCGCAGCTTCGTCCGCGTCGAGAAGAACACGACCTACGGCATCACTCCGCGCAACGCCGAACAGTCGTTCGCGCTCAAGGCCCTGCTGAACGACGACATCAAGCTCGTCACATTGGCCGGCACCGCGGGCACCGGCAAGACGTTGCTCGCGTTGGCCGCGGCGCTCGAATGCCGGCAGCGCTATCGCCAGATCCTGCTCGCCCGCCCGGTGGTGCCGCTGGGCAATCGCGACCTGGGCTACCTGCCGGGCGACATCGGCGCGAAGCTCGATCCCTACATGCAGCCGCTCTACGACAACCTGACCGTCATCCGCCATCAGTTCAGCGACCACGATGTGGCGGCCCAGCGGATCAACGAGATGAAGGAGAGCGAGAAGCTGATGATCACCCCGCTCGCCTACATCCGCGGTCGCAGCCTGCAGCGAATCTTCTTCATCATCGACGAAGCCCAGAACTTGACGCCGCATGAGGTGAAAACGATCATCACCCGCGCCGGCGAAGGAACCAAGATCGTCCTCACCGGCGATATTCGCCAGATCGACCAGCCGTACCTCGACGCTCTCTCCAACGGCCTCAGCTACCTGATCCACCGCATGGTCGGCCAACCGATCTACGCCCACATCACGCTCGAAAAAGGAGAACGCTCGATGCTGGCGGATTTGGCGAGTGAGTTGCTTTAGGGAGAGGGGAGAGCGAAGAGGTCAGAGTGGGAGGGGCGAAGGGGCTAAGAGGCGAAGGGGCGAAGGGTGGTGCGAGGCGAGGGATGAGGATCGGGGACAAGGGATAAGGGATAAGGGCGCAGCTACCGGTGATGAAAGTTGCAAGGGCGTCAGCCGACCTTTAGTCCCCTCTCCCTCCGGGAGCGCCGCCCCGCAACAGCCGCCCGCATCCACCGACTACTCCGACTGATCACTGAAAACTGACAACTGAAAACTTCCAACCGTGAACTCTTCCTGCCGCCCCAGTTTTTCCGCCAGTTGTTTTCATGCCGCGAAGGCGATTCTCGATGGCAGGACGCTGGCCGATGCGCGGCTGGCGACGGCGCTCGCTCCCTCGGCCGCGGAGCTGCAGCGGCAGATCGACATCGCCGGCCTGCCGAGCGAGAAGCTCTGGCGACACCTGATTCCCCTCTCGGCCAACCTGGAAAGCAACCGCCAGCTCGCCGAAGTGGCGCTCGCGAAAGTCGTCGGCAAGACAGCCCGCACCGAAGCTCATGTGTCGGCCCTGGCCCAGGCAATTACCAACCTCGAAGCGGCAATGCGCGCGGCCCTGCCCCGGCTGGACGAGGAGTTGCCCTTGCGCGTCGGTCCACTGCGACAGCAGTGGGAGGCGCGCGGCCCCGGCCTGCTGCGCGGCGTGCAGCGGCTGACCGAGGACGGCGTGATCGCGGAGAATGCCGACATCGTCATCGTGCACCCAGCCCTGGGCGGCGGCGGCGACGCGTTTTTGCCGTACAACCTCGTCACGATCGAAGGCGTGCTCGCCAACCCGCACGCCGAGCTCCCCGAAACGGTCCGCCTGGGCTGGCTGATCGCCCAGCTCAACGCCGACCTGCCGCGGTACGGCGAAAACATCCACGCCGATCGACTCCCCGCCGTTGCCGGATTCGCCCTGCTCCCCCCGATCCTGCAGGCCGCCGAGGATGTGGAACTGGTCCACGCCTCCCCGACACTGCTCGCCCGGGCAATCGAAGCCTGGGACCTGCCCGTCCCCGCCGACATCGAGCCGACCGCCCTGATCGCCGACTGGTGGTGCACCTACCGCGACGGCAGACCACCCTGGGGCGTGGCCCTCACCGCCCTCGATCAGATGTTCGGCTAGTAGGTTAGGCTTCCAGCCTGACCGGGCAAATGACCAATGCTCAAATGACGAATGACCAATGATTTCCGTGACAGCATTGGTCATTCGGGCTTCGTCATTCGTCATTTTCTTCACGGTCAGGCTGGAAGCCTAACCTACGAAGAAGTCGCAATCCGTTTTTCGCCGTGCTACGATAATCAGCCGCACACCGGGCCTCCTCGGCCCTCCCTTGCCCACCTCGAAAACCGGAGATCGCCGTTATGTCCAAGTGGTCCTCGCTCCTGCTCGCCGGCGTTGTCGCCGCGTGTGTCAGTCCCATCCTGGCCGAAGACAAATCGGAGAGCGTCTTGAATCACAAGGTGAAGTCCATCAGCGGCCAGGAAGTCGACCTGTCGCAGTACAAGGGCAAGGTCGTGATGATCGTCAACGTCGCCAGCGCCTGCGGCCTGACGCCGCAGTACGAAGAGCTGCAAGCCCTGCACGAGAAGTACGCGGACAAGGGTCTCGTCGTGCTCGGTTTCCCCTGCAACCAGTTCGGCAAGCAGGAACCGGGCAGCGACGCCGAGATCGCCGAGTTCTGCAAGTCGAACTACAGCGTCGAGTTCCCGATGTTCTCGAAGATCGAGGTCAACGGCGAAAACGCCGCCCCGCTCTACAAGGAGCTGACCACGGCGGAAACCAAGCCGGTCGGCCCAGGCAAGATCTCGTGGAACTTCGAGAAGTTCATCCTCGACCGCGACGGCAAGATCGCCGCCCGCTTCGCTCCCCGCACCAAGCCGAGCGACGCCGACGTGATCAAAACGATCGAAACCGAGCTGGCAAAGAAGTAATTCGCCCGTCCCAGCTCAAACCACCTCGCAGCCGTAGGGTAACCACCCTCCGGAGAACGAAGAGTGGGTAGTGCGTGATTAAGTGTTGCTGGGCGGCGACTCGAGGTCTAAATAGTGTTCCCTGAAGTATTCGCTCGCATCGCGCGCAAAACGGTCGGCGTGCTTCAATCGCCAGGAAAGGTAGTCGCCAGGATCGCCCCTCAAGCCCATCCGATAATGGATTAGCGACGCTAGATAGTACGCACCTTCGTGGTGAAAATGATCCTCCGCCGATTGCATTGGCACGCCTGGATGTTCACTTTCCTGCTGCTTGAGAAGATCATGGTAGCCGTTGATCGCTGCAATCGCTGAGTCTTCGTTGTGACCGAAGTAGGCGTTGAGGAAATGCGCCGTGATGTCGAGCAACCGCACCGTGTCAGGGTCAGTAATGAAGGAGAACTTGCTCATGTTCGGATTCTACCCACCCACGCACGAAAAAGCCCCGCCGACTCGTGGCTGAGCCGCTTAGTAGTTCGCAGCCACCTTCCCCGCCTACAATGCCCGCATGGACGAGAACAAACCCCACCAACGTTGGCTTAGCTTCGGCATTCGCGATTTGCTTTGGGCGATGGTGGTGGTGGGGCTCTTGGTCGAGGTTGTGCGGTTGCGGCGAGAGAATACCTTTCTGGCAGAATTCACAGAAAAGCAAATCGCTGCCGAAGCGTACAAGTACATGCGGGAGTACCGACCTCAGACTCCTTAGCCAGCAACACTTAATCACGCACTACCGACGAGTGAATTTCCCAGGCGAGGCGACATCGATCGCACTTTCTTCGACCTGCAACCTCGTCGAACCGAAGTCTCCGCAATCTCTCCGGAGCGTGTTACGCTCCGGCTATGGCGTTGATTCACAGATCAATCGCCATCACCAGCAGATCCTCGCGAAAGCGCCAGCCGATCTTCTTCCAGAACTTCTCGCCGACCTCGTTGCCGACGATCAGGTGAATGCTGCAGCGGCGAATTTCCGCTTTGCGCAGCTTTTCGAGCGACCGCTCGACCATCGCCTCGCCGATTCCTTGCCGGCGATATTTCGAGTCGACGCCCAGGTGATACAAATAGCCCCGACGACCATCGTGGCAGCACAGCACCGCCCCCACGAGACGCCCGTCGGCATCGACGGCTGAGCTGCAGCCAGGATTGCGAACCAGGATCCGCTCGAATTCTTCGCACGTTTCGTTGCCGCGAACTCCCTCGCAGCGGCTCCACAGCTCCATCGCCGCTGGATGGTCCTCGGCGGTGAGTTCGCGAATCTGCCAACCGTTCATCTCATGATCTCCACATCCCTCATGTTGCTCGAAAGCGGAAAGGGATTGAAGAGAGAATCACGCTAATCGGGTTCGCGCTCGCTCGGGACGTTTTTCGATGCCTTGTCCGCTTCTAAATACCGACCGACAGAGACGATCGCCGAGTTCGCAAGGTAACGCTCGAAACGGTTAGTATCGGCTTCGGTTTTGGGCTCATACCGGAGGGCGGTCACGCTTCGGCCGACGCTACGCACCTTGTAGGCGTCGCCTCTTACCGGGAACTCGCCCGACCGCAAGACAAAGAGCATAAACCCACCCGGCCCTTCTCGGAGCGAAACGCGGTCCCCCACCTTCAAAACAGATACGACGTCCGCCGGCTCCGGCGTCTCCTGCGCCACACCGAAAGAGCTGATGGCCAAGAGCAGGAGCAATCCACCGGTTGCGAAGATCTTCATCAAAAAGGCTCCATGGACAAGGGTGAGTGGACGTTGGATTCTGCCCAATGCTACCCGAGCGGTTCCAGGATTTTCAATGATTTCACGCTTGGCAAGGCGCACGCAAAATCGCTCAGGCCCACGAAGTGCGGCAGCTCGCAGCGGTTGACCGCAGGCGCTACATCCCGGAAAATTGCTGCTAGCGGCCGAAATCGTTGATGCCTGCGAAAGTTCTTGCCGATGAATGCGGCGAAAAAGTCGAACGAGCGGGCAATCTGGTCCGATGTGAAAGCTGACGGGCGTCAGGAAACCGTTTGCATGATCACGCACTCCAGCCGAATTCCCGATTTCTCCCTGGCCGAGGCGCGGGCCATTGTTCGCGACCAGTTTCAGCCGAGGGCGTGGATCTACTGGACCGACTTTCTGGTCACGATCTTCGCCGGCCATATCGGCTATGCTCTCACGCGCCGGATGGGGGCGATCGTCGCCGAGCCGATCTGGCTCCGCTACACGCTGCAAGTCGTCGCCTTCGCGATCACGTGCGCGCTCTACTTCCGGGCGGCGAGCTTCATTCACGAAGTGGTGCACCTGCCCGAGCGCAAGTTCCGCGGCTTTCGTTTCGCCTGGAACCTGCTCTGCGGCATCCCCTTTCTGATGCCGTCGTTCACCTACCAGACCCATCTCGATCACCATCGCCGCAAGCTGTTCGGCACCGAGCACGATGGCGAGTACCTGCCCCTCTCGCGGTACTCCCCCTGGGTGCTGTTGGTCTACCTGTCGCAGCCGCTGTGGATCCCGCCGCTTGCCGTGCTGCGGTTCCTCGTGTTGACGCCGCTCACCTGGGTCAGCCCAGCCTTCGGCCGCTGGATCCACCAGCGGGCTTCGTCGATGGTCATGGACCCCCGCTATTTGCGCCCGCTGCCGACGCCGCAGGAGATGCGCGTCATTCGCGTTCAGGAAGTGCTCTGCTTCCTGTGGCTGCTGGCGATCGCGATCGTGCCGCCCGTGTTTCTCGACCGTTGGCCGATTCCGTTCATCATTCATGGCTACCTGACGGCCGTGGTGCTGCTCACGTTCAACTGCCTTCGCACTCTGGCCGCCCATCGCTGGTGGAGCGACGGACACGAAGTGACGTTCGTCGACCAAATGCTCGACTCCGTCAACATCAACAGCAACTCGCCGCTCGAACTGGTCCTCAATCCGGTCGGCCTGCGGTTCCACGCGCTGCACCACATGTTCCCCTCCCTCCCCTACCACAATCTGGCGGCGGCCCATCGGAGATTGATGGAGAAGCTCCCAGCCGATTCGCTCTACCGCCAGACGAACGAACCCTCGATCGCCACCGCGATCGGCAAGCTCGTACGCCGTTCGATCGAGTCGCAGCGCGAGGAACGTGCAGCCGCAACCGCAATGCCCGAGCAAGCGCTCAGCCCACCGCTGCCAACGGACCGACCGGCCTTGCCGCAGGAAGCTCGCACGACCGCCGTCGCATCGCCCGCCAGCCGAGGGCTGGAATAAAA
>JAEZAS010000054.1 GCA_023430365.1 Planctomycetota bacterium | reverse complement strand
GGGGAGTTATGGACAGTTGGTGGTTGGTGACTTGTACGACGTATGGCTCGTGGTTGCCGGGCGATCCGCGTGGTTTTCGTACCTGGCGGGGGCGGGAACGCATTGCGCCGCCCCGGCGGTTCGCGACGCACGCTGACGACGTTTGAGATCCGGCCCGATACGCCGCTCGCTACCGACAAGCAGCGGCACAATCCAGCACCGGCGTGCGTTTGAAAGTCCCCCACCGACAGGTCGCCTTGAACGCGATTGTGGCTGATGTCAACGAGCTGAATGTGCATGTCGCCGTGCTCGCCGTTGCGGATTGGCACGTCCACCTGGTCGCACAGTTCGGCGGCCTGCCGATTCGGCCCACCGTTGGTCGGCTAAAATCGGTGGCCACGCGGGCGATCAAAGACGCCGACGAAACCTTCGATCCCAAACGGAGCTGGACCAAAGGTTGCCACATGGAATCGTTCACCGACGATGCCTCGCTGGACGCCGCTTGTCGCTACGTGGCGGGGCATGCGACGCGCGGGGCGGTGGTTTATACTTGGCCGGGTTATGAATTCGCCTTGCCGGCCTGTGATGGACAGAGTTCCGACGGCTAAGCCGTCGGCTTGGGTGGTTAATCAACGTCGTCAACAGTTTTAGGACCTATTCTTCATGCCCTCCCACGCCTATCCGAAACTGCACAATGCCATGTGGCCCGGTCTCGTTGGTAAAGAGCCGGGGACCGACCATCCGCCGATCAGCCTCGATCGGATGCTCGAACTGACTGCCAATGCCGAGGTCAACGGTCAGAAGTTTGAAGGGGTCGATCTGTTCCTCTTCCATCCGCACACCGATCCGGACGCGAGCGACGATGACATTCGCCGGATGGCCGACAAGATCGCCGCGAAGGGTCTGAACGTCGGCTCGCTCGTGGCGCCGGTTTGGCCCGGCACGGTCGGCGGCTCGGCGATGGGTAGCGAGCAGGATCGCAAGAACTTCGTACTCGCCGTCGAAAAGGCCTGCCGCATCGCTCGGCTGCTGAAGGAACATGGCGTGCGGAAGTATGGCGTGATCCGCATTGATTCGGCTGACAGCCCCACCCACTGGGACGCCGATCCGCAGGGCAACACCAAGAAGATCGCTGCCACGTTCCGCGAGGCTGCCAAGGTGGCCAAGGACAGCGGCGAGCGTCTGGCCGCCGAAGGCGAAATCTGCTGGGCCGGCATGCACTCGTGGAAGAACATGCTCGACTTGCTCAACGAGGTGAACATGCCCGAGACGGTCGGCTTCCAGGCGGACCAGGCTCACACCTATCTCTACCTGATGGGCTACAACGCCGAGCAGCACGCCCTGCTGAAGGAAGGTTACAGCCAGGCGGAGTTCGACGCGGCGTTCACCCAGATGACCGACGCGCTCCGCCCCTGGACGATCGACTTCCACGTCGCCCAGAACGACGGCACTGTGCACGGCACCGGCTCGCACGACAAGACCGGCCGCCACTGCATGGCGGACGACCCGAACGGCAAGCTCGACATTGTCAAGACGGCCGGCGGCTGGCTCAAGGGCGCCAAGGAACGCGGCATTCAGCACATCTGCTGGGACGGCTGCATGTTCCCGAACGAAACGCTGGAGAAGCAGGAAACGTGGAACACGATCCTGGCGACGATGATCAAGGTGCGCGAGGCGCACGGGTGGAGCTGATCATGAAGCCCGAATGACGAACTTCAAATGTCGAATGAATGACGAAAATGTCAAAGCTCGAAAGCAATGGCGATTCGCGCAAGTTCGACCTGGAAGAACGTTCGGCCAAACTCGGCGAAGCAATCGTTGACTTCGCCAAGCGAGTGCCTGTCACATTGATTACAACGCCACTCATTCCGCAGCTCGTTCGCTGCGGAACCTCGGTCGGAGCAAATTTTTGCGAGGCTGACGACGCAGGTTCCAAGAAGGAATTCTATTACCGCATCAGCCTTTGCAAACGTGAATCGAGAGAGACGAAGCACTGGCTGCGAATGCTTGTGCGAGCCGTTCCTGATATGCGGGACGAGGCGAAAACACTTTGGCAGGAAGCAAAGGAATTGAATCTGATATTTTCCGCCATCCATCGCCGTAAGCGGCAGACTCCCTAGAAATCCCTTTGAATTTCGAGCTTCGTCATTCCTTCGACATTTGAAGTTCGACATTCGACATTCCCAAACTAACGCCACAAGCAAACGACGGAGACCCCACGCGTGCCCAAGCCTCTCAACATCGGCATGATCGGTTATGGTTTCATGGGCCGGGCCCATAGCAATGGCTACTCGCAGGTCAGCCACTTTTTCGATCTGGAGTACACGCCCGTTCTGAAGGCCGTTTGCGCCCGGGACAAGGCGAAGGCGGAAGCGTTCGCCAAGCAGTGGGGCTACGAGTCGGTCGAGACCGATTGGAAGAAGCTGCTCGAGCGCAAGGATATCGACGCCGTCGATATCTGCACGCCGAACAACCTGCACAAAGAAATCGCCATCGCCGCCGCGAAGGCGGGCAAGATGATCCTCTGCGAGAAGCCGCTCGCGATGGACACGGCCGAAGGCGAGGAGATGTGCAAGGCGGTCGAAGCGGCCGGTGTGCCCAACATCGTCTGGTACAACTATCGCCGCGTGCCCGCCGTCACCTATGCCAAGCAGCTCATCGACGAAGGTCGCCTCGGCCGGATCTTCCACTACCGCGCCAACTTTCTGCAGGACTGGACGATCAACGCCGACCTGCCGCAAGGGGGCGCGGCGCTGTGGCGCCTGGACGCCGCGGCGGCTGGCAGCGGTGTGACCGGCGACTTGCTCGCTCACTGCATCGATACGGCCCTCTGGCTCAACGGCGGCATCACGAACGTGACGGCCATGACCGAGACGTTCGTGAAGGAGCGCAAGCACCAGCTCACCGGCAAGGTCGAAGAAGTGAAGATCGACGACGCCTGTGCGTTCCTGTGCCACTTCCAGAATGGCTCACTCGGGCTGTTCGAGAGCACCCGGTACGCCCGCGGCCACAAGGCGCTCTACACGCTCGAGATCAACGGCGAGAAGGCGTCGATCAAGTGGGATCTGCATGACCTGCATCGCTTGCAGTACTTCGACTACAACGACGAAGGCCCGCTGCGTGGCTGGAAGAGCATCCACGTGACCGACGGCGATCACCCGTACATGGGCAAGTGGTGGGTGCCGGGTCTGCAGATCGGCTACGAACACTCGTTCACCCACCAGGTGGCCGACTTCCTGCAAGGCCTGGCCAGCGGCAAGCCAGCCGGGCCGACGTTCCGCGATGCCCTCGAGACCCAAAAGGTCTGCGACGCCGTGCTGAATAGCGCAAAAAGCGGCAGCTGGACCAAGGTTTAGTGTCGCCAGCCCGGAAGCGGGCTCCAGCGGCATTGCGATTGCACCGATCGGGCAGTTGAACGGGCTTCAACTGCCCGATTTCGTTTTCTTGAATGGATTAGGCAACAGCCCCTTCTGCTGCGAGCGATTGGGCTGCGAGATACGACTCAATTCATCACGGACAAGGGTGCATACATGGCCGACGTTCAATCGCAGGCTCGCCAGAAAGGCGCTTTCACCGACGCAGAAATTACGGCCGCCACCCAGGAAGCCGACAAGTGCGGCGACCGCTTCACCGCGGAGCAGTTGCTCGGGCAGCAAGGCGCGAGCAATCAATCTGCCAACGCCTACCAGGTGGTCTGGATTCCCAGTGCCCGTTCCCAGCTGGAGCAATCGGCTGCCAACAAAGAGGCCGCAGCGCTCGCCGAACCCGTCCAGTCGGTGAGCAAGCTGCTGGCAGAAGCTCCCGCGCAACAGGGCAAAGAGCTGCTCGGCCGAGCCCGCCTCGCCGAAACCGGTTCATGCCAGGTGCTCTATCGAGTGGATGAGCCGGACAAGCTGGTGACCGTGCTGGGTTTGAAGCGGTCTGCGAAGTGACCAGTGTCTCTTTGATATGGAGAAAGGTCGTGCCTAGAATAAGTGCATGACAGAAATCGTTGTCCCGTCCGATGTCGCCGCGGCCCTCACCTCGGCAAACGCACCTGTTCGGGTTGTTGACCCGGAGGGCCGGTTAATCGCATATGCGACACCGACGTCGTCGGCCGTCTATTTCAGTGAGGACGAGATCGAAGAAGCACGGCGAGTTGCTGTGAAGGCAGAACGCGGTCGCCCGTTGTCGGAGATACTCCTCCGTCTCGACTCATTGGCCGGGCAATGAGTTCCTATCAAGTAACGTGGCGTCTCGAAGCGGAAAACTCCCTTGCCAGCCTCTGGGTTGCAGACAGTGCGGACAAAGAGGCGATCCGTCGGGCGTCGGTACTGATCGATCGGCTTCTTTCGACCAACCCCAAGCTGAGCGGCACAGAGATCTCAGAAGGACTTTGGGGCATCAATGCGCATCCTCTGCGAGCCATATTCACTGTCGACGACGCGGCCCGTCGCGTCGAAGTCGTCGTCATCAAGCTGTTGCAGTAGTTGTGGAATGGCGACACTTGACCCCACATCATGAATTATCTCGCCCATGGCTGGCGGTTCACCGGTGAGCCGTATTTTGTTGCCGGCACTTCCGCGCCCGATTGGCTGAGCGTGATCGATCGCAAGATGCGGCTGCGCAGCCGGCGGGCGGCGGAGTTTCTTGAGCACGACGACCCGCAGACGCGACAGTTTGCCGCCGGCGTGATGCGGCACATTGCCGACGACGATTGGTTCCATCAAACGACCGCGTTTGCCGAGTTGAGCTGGCAGTTCACCGTGGAGGTGCGCAACCGGCTGCCGCGGGACGACGGTTTTCGGCCGAGCTTTGTCGGTCACATCCTGGTGGAACTCTTGCTCGACGCGGCAATTGCCGAGGAGGAGCCGCGCCGGCTGGACGATTACTATGCGGCAGTGGCGGCGCTCGACCCAGTGGGGACTCAGGCGATCATCAACACGCTGGCCACGCGCACGAGCGACCGAATCGCCCTGCTGATCCCGCGGTTTTTGAGCGAACGGTTCTTGTACGACTATCTGGACGATGGCAAACTGCTGACGCGACTGAACCACGTGATGTTCCGCGTCGGCCTGCCGCTGCTGCCGGAGAGTCTGCTCGAATTCTTGCCGGCAGCGCGGGCGACGGTGCGGCAGCGGCGCGATGATTTGCTGGGCGGCTGAGAGGTAAGAGGTAAGAGGTAAGAGGTAAGAGGTAAGAGGTAAGAGGGTTGTGGTTCTCCCTTTTCTCTTACCTCTTTGCTCTTTCCCCTTCGCTCCAGGCGAGCCGAGTTCGCAAGCACACAACGACACCACCCTCCCAAGGAAAACACGACGATGAAGTACGGCATGAACCTGCTGCTGTGGACCGGTGAGCTGAACGACGGGATCATCCCGACGCTCAAGATGCTCAAGAGCCTCGGCTACGACGGCGTGGAAGTGCCGATCTTCAATCCGAACCTCGACTACGCGAAGTGGGGCAAGATCCTCGACGACCTGGGACTCGAACGCACCGCCGTGACGATCCGCGGCGTCGACGACAACCCGATCAGCTCCGACGCCAAGGTACGCACGGCGGGCATCGAAGCGACGATGAAAACGCTCGACGCCTGTGCAGCCGTCGGCGCCACGGCGCTCGTCGGTCCGTACCACTCAGCCATCGGCCACTTCAGCGGCGCCGGTCCGACCGCCGACGAGTGGAAGTGGGGCGTCGAGAGCATGCGGGCCGTGGCCGAACACGCCGGGAAAGTCCACGTGACGCTGGGCGTCGAATGCCTCAACCGTTTTGAGACCTACCTGCTCAACACGCACGCCGACTCGGCCCGCTTCTGCCGTGAGGTCGATCATCCTCGCTGCCGGATGATGTACGACACGTTTCACTCGAACATCGAGGAGAAATGCATCTCGCAGGCGATCAACGCTTGTGCCGACATGCTCTGCCATGTGCACATCTCGGAGAACGATCGCAGCACGCCCGGCAAGGGAAATATCCGCTGGGAAGAGACGTTCGACGCCCTTAGTGAGATCAACTACAACGGCTGGATGACCGTCGAAGCCTTCGGCGGGGCGCTGCCCGAGATTGCGGCGGCGACGAAGATCTGGCGCAACATGTTCATCAGCGAGCAGCAGCTCGCGATCGACTCGCTGGCTTTCATGAAGATGCATGTCGCCCGCCGCTGGGGGTGATTCGGGCGAATAGCAATTGTGGGTTTGTCTTAGGCCATGCGGCGAGTGAGCGCTGGCCTTGGCTGGTGGTTTATGATGCCCTTTTCTTGACGGGCAGGCTGAAAGCCTACCCTACGGGCCGAAACTATTGACAAACTCGTAAAGTTCGCATAGTATTTGGCGTCGCCTCCTCGTGGCCGCAAGGGCTGCGTGGGGCGTTCGTTGCTGCGCGGCTGGGAAGGCATTTCTCGGCTCCGGAATGTCCGGGACGGGTCTTAGTCCGACGCTGGTCGGCGGTTGCGATGGGTTGTGGAGCGGGTTCTCCGTCAGCAGGAGTGGCTTCGGGAGCTGAATCATGACTGTTCAAGCGTTGTGCGCAGGGGTTGTGAAGATCGCCGTGCCGAATCGTACAAACCCTTTACCAGACTACGGTTGTGTAATTTACGGCCGCGATCGATCTATTGTACAAACCCTCCGCTGGGGTGGTGTTCAGGGGGCTAGGGCCGGATGTTCGCGGCCGAGAGGTTTTGCGCATCCCTGGTCGTGGGCCGGGTAGGCTGAACCGTTGGCGTATGCCTAACCGATAAGTAAGGATATACTCGCTTGACCGCTACAGCTTAATCACGACAATGATTGTAAACATGCTGATCTATCGCTCGCCGAGCGAAGGCCAAGCGCAGGGTCGCGCCTGGACACATCAGCATTGAGGCAATCTCCCCTCCGAGCAAGTCGATGTCCGAGAAGCACAGCAAAGTTGAATCGATCAAAGCCTCCAGCAACTATCTGGCGGGCGACATCGCGGCCCAGCTCCGCGAAGACACCGAGACCTTTCACGGCGATGCCGAGTCCCTTCTGAAGTTTCACGGTTCGTACGGGCAGGACGACCGCGACGATCGTGGCCAGGTGAATCCCGACGGGACCAAGAAGAAGACCTACATCTTCATGGTCCGGACCAAGATTCCGGGCGGCAAGCTGACGAGCGAGCAACTGCTCGCCGAGCTCGACCTGGCCGACGAATTGGGCAACACGACGCTTCGCATCACGTCGCGGCAGGGTTTGCAGCTTCACGGCGTGTTGAAGAAGAACCTGAAGGCAGTCATCCGCCGCATCAACGACATTCAGCTCAGCACGTTGGGCGCCTGCGGCGACGTGAACCGCAATGTGATGTGCTGCCCGGCTCCCTACGCCAGCAACATCTACCGCGAGACGCAGGAGCTGGCCGACAAGCTGGCCGCCTACTACGCTCCGCGCAGCAAGGCCTACTTCGAAACCTGGCTGACCGACACCGAGACGGGCGAGAAGCAGCTCGTCGGCGGCGCCACGGACGACACGGGCGACGGCTTCGACGTCGAACCGATCTACGGCAAGCGATACATGCCGCGGAAGTTCAAGATCGGCATCGCTTTCACGTTCGACAACTGCATCGACGTCTACGCCAACGATCTGGGCCTGCTCGCGATCACCGAGGGGGACAAGATCATCGGCTACAACATCCTCGCTGGTGGCGGCATGGGGATGACCCCGTCGAACAAGAAGACGTTCCCCGCCGTGGCGAAGCGCATCTGCTTCGCGACTCCGGAGCAGGTGTTCCAGGTTATCGAGGCGGTCTTCAAGGTGCAGCGCGACTATGGCAATCGCGAGGACCGCAAGCAGGCCCGCTTGAAGTACGTCGTCGCCAACTGGGGCGTCGAGAAGTTCAAAGCCAAGGTCGAAGAGTACTACGGCGGCCCGCTCGCCGATCCGAATCCTGCCGACGTGCAGGAGATCAAGGATCACATGGGCTGGGACGAGCAAGGCGACGGCCTCTGGTTCTACGGCCTGAATGTGGAGAACGGCCGGATCAAGGACACGCCGCAGATCCAGCTCAAGACGGCCATCCGCGAGGTCTGCCAGACGCTCAACCCGGGCATCCGCACGACCGCGCACCAGAGCCTGATCTTCACGAACATCAAGCCGGAAGACAAAGCCACTCTGGAAGCCATCCTCCGCAAGCACAATGTGCCGCTGACGGAAGACATCTCCACGGTTCGCCGTTGGTCGATGGCCTGCGTCGCCTGGCCGACCTGCGGTCTGTCGATTACCGAAAGCGAACGAGCGCTGCCGGGCATGATCGACCAGATGGAGGTCGAACTGGCTCGCCTGGGACTGTCCAACGAGCGGTTCACCGTTCGCTCGACCGGGTGCCCCAACGGGTGCGCCCGTCCCTACAACAGCGACATTGGCCTCGTCGGCCGGGCCCGCGACAAGTACACGATCTATCTCGGCGGCCGAGCGCTCGGCGACCGGATCAGCTACATGTACAAGGACATGATCCCGCACGACGAAGTGGTGCCGACCCTCACGCCCGTGTTTGCCTGCTTCAAGCAATTCCGCGAGCCAGGCGAGACGCTCGGCGACTTCTGCCAGCGGATGGGGCAGGAAGCGCTCCTGGCCTATGCTGAGAAGCATGCGGCGACGTTGGTAGCGTGAGGCAAGTAGACAGTAAACAGTAGACAGTTCACAGTTTCGAACCAGCCCACGACAACGCTATCGTGGGCCCCAGGCGGGACGAATTAACTGTCTACTGAGAGCGGTTTGCTGTTCGTTGGGCCGCGAATGTGGCTCAGAACTCTATTGCCGTTTTCGACGGGTCATGCGGTATACTTAAGGACTCGGTCAGCCGGTATGGCTAACCGCTCGCCAGGAGGTCCGCAGTATGTCCCGCTTGCCGCTCTCTCGCCTGCTCCTGCTCGCATGGCTGTGCGCAGTGCTGATTGCGCCTTCGGCTCTGGGGCGAGAAGGCGAACCGACCCCGGCGAGTCCGAAATCGACGGCCCCAGACGGGAAAAAGCCTGCGGACCGCAAACCCAAGTTTTTCGACCCTCCGCCGGCCAAGGAACAACTGCAAGCCTGGCTCGCGGAGCTCGACTCGGACGAATTCGTCGTCCGCGAGACTGCCACCGAAAACCTGATTGCTTCGGGGCCGGCTGCTCTCGAACCGCTGAAGAAGTCGCTCGCCGGCGCTCTAAGCCTGGAAGCCACGACACGCTGCCTGCACATCCTGCAGCAGCTCGCTTTGATTGCCGACTTCGACACGCAGGAAGCCGCTCGCACCCTGCTGGAGGAGGTCGCCGACCGCCGCGATACCTCGACTGGCCGGCGGGCCGCGACGGTGCTGGTATCGCTCAACGAAAAACGGAGCTCGCACGCCCTGGCGGAACTCGAGGAGCTGGGAGCCAACGTGTCGCGGACGCAGGTGGCCGACGGCTTTGGCGGCATCCAGGAGATTGTCGACGCAATTGAAATCGGCGAGGAGTGGCGAGGGGAATCGAAGGATCTCCGCCGCCTGAAGTGGCTGCAGCCGATCAACCGCCTGATCCTCGTCGGAGACAAGATCGGGGACGAGGCGCTGCCGGACGTCGCCAAGATGCAGCTCACGTCGCTCCACGCCTACCAGGCGAAGCTCAGCGACCAAGGGCTGGCTGCAATTGCCGAGATGGAGAAGCTGCAGGAGCTTGGGATCTATTACATCCCGCTGAGCGACGCCGCCCTGAAACCGCTCGAGAAATGCAAGTCGCTGATTACCCTGCGGCTGTACGGCACAAACACCACCCGTCCCGCCGTGGAAACGCTGCAAGCGGGCCTGGGCCTTACCAAGGTCGACTATCGCAATGGCGCCTTCCTGGGAGTCGGCTGCGATACGGTGAACGGTCAGTGCATCATCGCCAATGTGCATCCCAATAGCCCCGCCGACAAAGGGGGCATCCGCGACCAGGACACGCTGCTCACCTTCGACGGGAAGAAAATCGCCGATTTCCAGGAGCTCACCGCCTGCATTTCGGACTATAAGGCTGGCCAAACGGTCAACGTCGAACTGCAGCGAATCGTCTTTGACGAAGATAATGATGCCGCGCAGAAGAAGCTCACCGTGCAGGTCACCCTGGGCGAGTGGGACAAAAGCATCTTCATCCGCGGCCGGCTGGCGCCGTAACGGGTTTTGCGGCATCTCGCCGCCAAAACGGCAGCCGATCTCTTGGCACGAGGTTCGCATTCCTCGCTGTCTGCAGGCTGCGCAAGATTGCGGCCGATGCTGCGAAGAACACTTAAGACCGCCCTGCTCTATCGGCGGGCGGTTTTTGCTTAGACGAGGAATCAAGTGCCGTTTTTCACGCCTTACAACCTGGAGCTTTTGCTGTTCACCGCCCCGGCCCTCATCCTGGCGTTCATCGCCCAGATGATGGTCAGTTCGGCCTACTCGCGCGGTCAGCAGATTGCCGCGAAGATGAGTGGTTTCGCCGCGGCTCGACACATTCTCGATGCGGCGGGACTGTACAACGTCGGCATCGAAGCAGTGCCGGGGCATTTGAGCGACCACTACGATCCCCGCGACAAGGTGCTGCGCCTCAGCGGCGACGTGTACCACGGCCGGTCGCTGGCCGCGGTCGGAATCGCCGCTCACGAAGCGGGGCACGCGATTCAGGACGCCCACGGCTACCTGCCGCTGGTAATCCGCAACTTCGCCGTGCCGGCCGCTGGGTTTGGCAGCAACGCCGGCATGTTGCTGATGATCGGCGGGCTGATTTTCAACGTGCAGTGGCTGCTGCTGATCGGCATCATGCTGTTTAGCTGCGTGGTGTTTTTCCAGGTGATCAACCTGCCGGTCGAGTTCAACGCCAGCTCGCGCGCGAAGCAATTGCTGGTCGAACTGGGAATCGTCGACGCCTATGAAATGGGCCCGGTCAAGAGCGTGCTCAACGCCGCAGCACTGACCTATGTGGCGGGAACGCTGCAGGCGATTTTGACGCTGCTCTACTACCTGCTGCGGTACTCGGGCCGCTCTCGGTACGACAGCGAATGACCGGCGTTTTGTCGTGGTGGTCGCCGGTTTTCGAAATCGGCGAACCCAACCGGAGCGTGGTTGTCTATAATGGTCGGACCGGTGAGATTTCTCCCGGTCTCACCGCCTGTTGCCACCCCGCCGATGGCCCCCCCTGACCCTGCCTCTGCTGTTGCCGATCCGCCAGCCTCTGCTGCGCGGATGGAACCCGCGGCTTCGCCGTCCCGCCCCGAGACGCCCGCCCAATCCGCCTCGCTGATGCCCTATTTCTGGATGCTCGGCGGGGCGTGTTCGTTTGCGTGCATGTCGTTCCTGGCCAGCTCGCTGCGCGAGGAATGTCCCTGGCAATGGATCGCTGTGGCGCGCACCGGCTTCGCCCTGCTCTTCGCCCTCGGGCTGGCGCTGGGAACTGGTACGAAGCTCGTTTTCTTTCGCCCCGCCACGCTTTGGATGCGAAGCATTGCCGGCAGCATCAGCCTGGTGGGCGGCTTTTATGCAATGACGCACCACAATGTGTCCGAGGTGCTCACGCTGACCAACATGTTCCCGCTCTGGGTGGCGGTCCTCTCTTGGCCGATGCTGCGCGAGTCGCCGCCGTCGGAAGTCTGGGTGGCGATGGCCGTGGGCATCGTCGGTGTCGTCGTCATGCAACAGCCGTTCTCCCAAGGGAGTTCGGGCGGCTTCAGTCTGGCGATTGCGGCGGCCGTGCTCAGTTCGTTCACCAGCGCAGTGGCGATGATCGGGCTGCACCGGCTGAAGCAGATCGATCCGCGGGCGATCGTGGTCCACTTTTCGGCGGTGTCGCTGGCCTTCTGCCTGGTGGCGGTGCTCATCTTCCCTCACGAAACGAGCGAAGCGATGAACTGGCAGACGGCTGGGCTGCTGGTTGCGATGGGCATGTTTGCGACGATGGGCCAGCTCTTGCTCACGAAGGCATTTGCCTCGGGACCGCCGGCGCGGGTTTCGGTCGTAGGCCTGTCGCAGGTCGGTTTTGCGATGCTATTGGAACTGAGCATCTCGCGGCGGCAGTTTGATGCTCTGACGCTGATTGGAATTGGGCTGGTGATTGCGCCAACGGTTTGGACGCTGACGCGAAAAGCCCGCTAACGTCTTTCTGATCGAGAAGCCTCTAGCGTCGGGCCTCGCGAACCAGGTGCGGCAGCTGCGGCACAATCAATTTCTCCATCGCCAGCCGCACCGCCGCCGGCGAGCCGGGCATCGTCAGGACCACCGTCCGCCCCATCAGCCCCCCAACCGTCCGGCTGAGCATCGCGGCAGGGCCGATATCCTGGTAGCTGAGCATGCGAAACAGCTCGCCATAGCCGGGCAACGCCTTGGTGAGCAGCGCCGAGACGGTTTCGAACGTCTGATCCCGGCTGCTGATCCCGGTTCCGCCTGTGAGCAGCACTGCGTCGATGTCGTCCCGCGCCGCCAGCGACTCCAGCAGCGGCCGCATCCGCGTCGGCTCGTCGGGAATGATTTCCCGGGCCGCGATAGCATGCCCTGCTTGCAAGAGGTGGTCGATGACCGTCTGGCCCCCCGTATCGTTTTCGAGCGTTCGGGTGTCGCTCACGGTGATGACTGCACACCGCAGCCCTTGCGGGGCGGTGGCTTCGTGCTGCTGGGAGACGGAGGACATAGGCTGTTGCCCGGAGTGGATAGTGTCGAGCGAAATCGCCAGTGCACTTTGTGAATGGACTGCTACCTGGCGGCTGCAACTTGCTGGTGAGCGAACGCCCCTTTTATACTGGGTGAGAACCAAACAGGGGGCAGGCAATCGGCGGGCGGATCACCAGCCAGGCGGTGGGTGGGTTTCCACAATCATGCACGGATCTCAGACGGGCCGACACATTCTCGGGCTCGGCGAGTTTCTCGCGGGGGCTGTGCTGCTGTTTGGCCTGGCGTCACCGGCAGCCGCCGACGTCTTTGTGCTTCGCAGCGGCGGCCAGATCGAAGGGGAATGGCTCAACCGCGAGGAACAGCCGCTCACCTCGTATCGGGTGAAGACCGCTCAGGGGATCGTCATTCAACTGCAGACGACCGATGTCCGCGAGACCGTCCTGCAATCTCCCGAGCAACTGGCTTACGAGCGCCTCGCTCCCCAAGTGGCCGATTCGGTTGCGGGACATTGGGAACTTGCCGAATGGTGCCGTCAGAACGGGCTAGGAGCCCAGCGGACGAGCCACTTGCGGCGGATTCTCGAACTGGAAGATGATCACCAGGCGGCCCGCAGGGCCCTGGGCTTCACCTTTGTCGACGGCCGCTGGGTCACGCAGGACGAGTTCCGCCGCGAGGAAGGATACGAATACTACAAAGGCCGCTGGCGTACCGCCCAGGAGATCGAGATCCTGGAAACCCGCGCCAAGCGCGAACTCGCGGAGCGAGAATGGCTCGGCCGATTGCGTCGCCATCGCCTGAACCTGAACGACCGGACCAAGGCGCAAGCGGCCACTGCGGCAATCCGGGAGATTGACGACCCCGTCGCAGTTCGTCCGCTGGCA
This sequence comes from Planctomycetota bacterium, assembly GCA_023430365.1. Lineage (GTDB taxonomy): Bacteria > Planctomycetota > Planctomycetia > Pirellulales > Pirellulaceae > JAEZAS01. The sequence continues at coordinate 2,961 of JAEZAS010000054.1, read as the reverse complement.
AGCCTGCTCACGCGCGAACGAGTGCGCAGCGTGAAAGTGCTCTACGTCGACGTTCTGGCGGCGATCAACACGGGGGACGCGGCGCAGGCGCTCGTCCATGCCTCGCTCAACGATCCCGATGAAGAAGTCTTTCACTACTGCGTTGGTCGACTGGTCGAAATGAAGCAGCCCGGCATTGTCGAGAGCTATGTCGAGGCGCTGAAAGATCCCAGAAATGACCGCGTCAACAAGGCGGCTGTGGCGCTCGCTCGGCTGAACGACCGCTCAGCCGTCTCGCCTCTGATCGACGCTCTGATTACTACGCACACGAGCGTCACTCCCTCCAAGTTCGGCGCCGAGGCGACCGCAGTCAGTTTTGGCGCGGGAGGCGGCTCGATGATGCAGAACGAGGGTCCGAAAGTGAAAATCGCCCGCGTGCAGAATCAGCACGTGCTCGATACGCTGACCCGTCTGAGCGGCGGCAGCAACTTTGGCTTCGACCAGCGAGCCTGGCGCTACTGGTATGCCCAGGAGAAGCGGACGGAGCAGGCAGGGCAAGAAGTCGAGCGTCGGCCAAACGGCTAAATACTCCTCGGTCACGCGTTCAATCGCTGAAGATGCTGGCGAACCGTAACGAATCCGTTCGCCTTGCCGCTTGACAGCGTTTCGCCCACATCTCTAGATTGTTAAAGCCTGCCCCGACGGCAAAGCTTTGCAACCGATTCAATTCGCGTAGCGGGCTGGCCCGAGAGGCATGTTCCTAGCAAGGATGCGAGCTTGAGTGCACGATACCCGGCCTTGGCTTGCTTCCGACGAGGGCGATTAGCTCAGTTGGTTAGAGCGCCACGCTTACACCGTGGATGTCGGGGGTTCGAGTCCCTCATCGCCCACTGATGGGTTAACTAAAAACGCACGCGCGTGAAGCGTCGCCGATAGTGGATCCTCAGGACAACTCCGCCGGCGCATCGAACAGAGGCTTCTCCGCGCTCATGGGCCAACCGCAGCAATAGGCTGCCGCGACCCCGGCCTAGCGCCGCCGCATGGGCGTCCATTCCTCTCGTTTACTACCACCCAACGCTTGGGAGGAAAGCGGTTCGATGTCCTGGCGAACCTGGGCAGATTGCCGTTGATTTCCTCACGCGGAATCGCCCCTTCTGGCAAATCGCTCGCTATCGGTGCGCTAAGAAGGCTTAACATCCGCCCCGGTTCGAGGCTGCCGACGCTACAACCCACCCCGAGACTGGCGAATCTGCGAATTCGCGCTGCCAATGCGACAGGAAGGCCCTTCCAATGTCGTCTTGCGCAATTTTACTGGATATAGCCCGATTGACGGTTCGTGACCTTCTGCAGGAGCGGATGTCCTAACCCGAAGCGGCACCTACGAGTTGCACCATGCCACGCCGAACCCCTCCCCCGATCCAGCCGCGTGATATTGCGCGCATCGTCCTGCGCCATCGCCGCAAGGTAGTCGCCACCTTCTTGCTGACCATTGTGGCGGCGGTTGGGGCGATCATCGTGATGCCGCGGACCTACATTTCGCAGGCCCGCGTCCTCGTTCGAGTCGGACGCGAGTCGGTCACGCTCGACCCGACGGCCAACACGGGCGCAACAAACCCGATTCACAAGTCGGTGGAAGCCGAACTACAGTCGGTCCGCGACCTGATGCTCAGCCGGGCACTGTACGAAGAGGTCGTCGATGAACTGACTCCCGAGTACATCCTTGCAGGCCCCGAACCCAAGTCCGAAGCTGCCAACACAGGAGCGGAAAAACCCTGGTTCTCGCCAGTCGAACTGAAAAGCCAGGTTCGCACAGCGGCAATTCAGATCGGTCTACTCGATGACGTGCCACTCCGCGAAAAGGCGATTCGGACACTGGAAAGGGCGTTCGACGTTTCGGCGGAACGCAGTTCGTCGGTAATCGTTATCTCGTGCAAAGCGAACGCTTCAGAACGCGCCCAGCGGATCGTACAGTCGTTCCTCGAAGCGGCTAAGGAGCAACATGTCAGGGTCCACCACGCCGAGGGGTCGCACGAGTTTTTCGTCGAGCAATTGAACCTGCTTGAGAAAGAATGGGAGGCGCAGTCGGCCCAACTTCGCGACCTGAAAAATGAGCAGCGACTTGTCTCGATCGACGGCCAGCGGAAGAGTCTCGAAGCCGAAGCCCAGCAGGTGGAGGCGGCGAGGGTGACGGCGGTCACCCAGATTGCCGCAACCCAGGCTTTGGTCGACGGTCTCACCAAGGAGCTTAACGCTCTGCCCCAGCGACATGTGTCGCAGGAGGTGAGTGGTTTTGCCAACCTGGCTTCCGATGCCATGCGGCAAGAGCTCTACAAGCTGAAGATTCTCGAATCGGAACTATTGGCCAAGTTCACCCCCGAACACCGGCAGGTGATCGACGTCCGCGAGCGCATCGCCGAGGCGCAGAAATCAGTCGAAAGCGAACCGGTGCTCCGCACCCAAACAACCGAGGCGGTACATCCCGGCAAGCTCTCGCTCGATTTGCAATTGGCGCAGGAAAAGGCCCGCTTGCAGTCGCACCAGGCACAACTGCAAGCCATTGAGGCCGAACAGGCAGCATTAGTGGCCCGGATCGAAGCTCTCAATGAAGGGGAACGCAAGATCGACGAAGCCCAGCGCCGCATCGACCTGCTGGCGGCGAACCTACGACGCTATGCCGAGAACGTCGAGCAGTCGCGGATCGACAAGGCGCTGGAAGCCGACCGGATCTCGAACATCAGCCTTGTTCACCCGGCGATCTTGATTGCCTCTCCGACGTTTCCGAAGCCGGTGGTCATGCTCGCCGCAGCAATGGTAATTGCTTTGGGCGGCTCTCTGTCATTGGCCTTTGTGTGTGAGTTTCTCGACCGCTCCCTGAAGACGCCGGAGGACGTCTCCACTGCGTTGCAAGTGCCCGTCCTGCTTACCGTGCCAAGGAGTGGCCGGTCCCTTCCACAAGTACGCTGAAGAGACTGCTCCATGATT
>JAEZAS010000531.1 GCA_023430365.1 Planctomycetota bacterium | reverse complement strand
GCTTCAATGGCGTCGAGCAACAGACTGGCACGGGCCGCGGGGCCGATCGCCGCTTCGAGGATCGACCGGCGGACGGCTGGCGTCATCCCGCCGACGCCTTCGAGCAACTCACGCCAGACTTCCTGGTTCGGTTGCTGGGCGAGCGCGGTGACGGCGGCCTGGCGAAGCGTTTGATCGGGCTCCGCGCGGATGAGAGTCGTCAGCGTGTTGGCCGAATCGGCGAAGTGAGCGAGCAAGGCGATGGCCTCGGTCCGCTCTGCGGCGGAGCGATTGGCGTCGCGAGCGATGTTGGCAGACTGCTGGCTGAGTTTCTCCAGGAACGTCTTGGCAGAGTCGTCCGTGGCGGTCGATGCAAGGGCAATGCCTTGCGACTTGCCGGCACGAGCGACGGCTTCGATCAGCACGAGCGCCAGTCGCCGGTCGGAGGGACGTTCGCCCGAGGCGCGGGCAATGTCGCCGACGATCCGCTGGGCGGCTGGCAGTTTGCCGAGGGCGACAGCGCGGTGGGCCAGGCCGGCATACAGCGCTCGCGCGCCGGCAGGCTCATCCGCAGCCGAGCTTTTCGCCAGCAGCGCGGCCAGCAGGTCGCCAGCCTGAGCACCGGCTGCAAGCTCGATGGCGGAGCGGGTCCAGGGATTTTCAAAATCAGCAGGCTTGAGCGCCTCTGCGAGGCGCGGAACTTCGTGCTGCTGATGGAGCGCGAGCGAGAGCAGAGCCTGGAAACGCACCGAGGCGTCGTCGTCCGACAGGCAATTCTGGACCTGGTTGCGGAGCGCTGGCGAATCCTTGAGCTTTGCTTCCGCGACGAGAAGGGCTTGTCGCCGGACCTGAGGATGCTTGGATTGCAGCAGGCCGATCAGCTCGGCCTCGGCGGGTTGAAAACGCAGGGCGTGGGCTTGAGCGGCGGGTGAAGCGTCGGATTTCAGCAGCGAGGCAATGTTGGAGCCGTCCTCGCCTTGCTCGAGCAGGAGCCGCTGGGCTGTTTCTCGCTGCCAGGCGTTGTCGCTCGCGAGAGCGGCGACGAGCTGCGGCTTGTCGGCCGCGGCGAGCGTTTTCGGGCGGTCGGTCGGCTGCCAATTCTTGGCAGTGATGCGATAGATGCGGCCTCGGTCGTCGCCCAGGCGCAGATCGGGTCGGTTCTTCAGCTCGTCGGGCATGAACTCGGGATGCTCGATCACGGCGCGATACATGTCGACGACATACAGGGCGCCATCGGGGCCGAGCTCCATGCTGACCGGTCGGAACCATTCGTCGGTCGACGCCAGCCATTCACGATTTTCGTAGGCGGGCTTGCTCGTGAATGTGGCTCCGCGCGGTTCCATGATCTCCCGATGGACGAGGTTGCCCGTCGGATCGCAGGTGAACGCGTTGCCGCGATACTCGCGAGGCAATGCGTCGCCGCGATAGACAAACACGCCGCAGGCGGCCGTGAACTGGCCGGCGTGAAGGTTGGACGTCGTCCAAGCGCGCGTTAGTGGGAACACCCGCGATTGCTCGCCGAAGGCGGCGACGTCGTTGGCGACTGCCGCGATGGAAACCTGCGGATTGGCCTTCAAGTAGCGATCTTCGATCACGACATGCCGCACCGGATTGCGGTTGCTGCAGATGAAGCGATTGCCCCAGTCGTCGAAGGCCATGCCGAACTGGCCGACGCCGCTGACCGCTTCCGCCCGTCCACCGAGCGGATTGAAGCGGAAATCCATGCCGTTGATCGGAATCGGAGTCTTGTCGTCGCTGCGGTGGTCGATCACCGAGCCGCCACGCAAGCCGTTGGCGATGTAGACAAAGTTGTCGAGCGCCAGCCGCGGATGGTTGGCCCGCAACTGCGTGTTGCCCTCGATGAAGCCGGTGAACCAGGTCTCGTCCTGATCCGCTTTGCCATCACCGTCGTTGTCCTTGAGGTACGAGACCTTGCCCGACTCGGTGACGATCACGCCGCCGCGCCACGGCTGCAGGCCGGTCACGAACGAGCGTCCGTCGGCAAAAATGGATGCCTTCTCATACCGGCCGTCGCCATCGCGGTCTTCCAGCAGGCGAATGCGCGATTGCTGCTTGCCGTCGGGCGTGGGGCCGGTGGGATAATCTCGCATTTCGGCGACCCACAGTCGGCCTTGCTCGTCGAAGCGAATGGCGACGGGATCGACCACTTCGGGCTCGGCGGCGACGAGTTCGATCTTCAGCTCGTCGGGCAAGTGAAAGGTCTTAAGTGCGTCCGCAGGCGAGAGCGGAACGCTGGCTGCGCCGCTGGGGCGTTCGCCTGCGGGTTGAGCGATCAGCAGGGATGCGTTCGCGAAAAAGACGAGCAGAGCAACGGCGGCCAGGAAGGTTTGTCGCAGCATGGGGGTACCATCGAACGGGCCAGGTGGGAATTGCCGGATGCGATTATAGTCCGCGGGCGCGCGGAATTGGGCCCTCCACCGGAGTGGGAGTCCTGGGAGGGGACGCGGAGGGCAAAATGGGCGGGTGGCGTGCGCTGCAGGGAGAGTTCAGCCGAGGATTGCTTCGATCGGCTTGCCTTCCGTGATTTTAATCGGTCTGCCGCCGTCGGAGATGTTCTGGGTTTCGGGATCAACGCCCAAAGCCTTCGCCAGGGTGGCGAGGATGTCGCCGATCTCGACCTTGTTTTCTTCGACGGTGGTTCCGTCTTCGCTCGTCTTGCCGTAGGCCTGCCCACCCTGGATGCCGGCCCCGCCGAGCACGCAGGACCAGGCCGCGGGAAAGTGGTCGCGGCCGCCTTGCGCGTTGATCTGCGGCGTGCGGCCGAACTCGCCGATCCAGAGAAACGTGGTCGACTCCAGTAAGCCACGCTCGTCGAGTTCTTCGATCAGCGTCGACCAGCCGGCGTCGAGTTGTTCGGAGAGGGAACGCACGGCGGCGAAGTTGTTTTGATGGGTGTCCCAGGCAAAGGTGTTCCCTTCGATGCCGCCGAGCGTCACCTCGACGAACGACACGCCGTTTTCGATCAATCGACGGGCCATCAGGCAGCCTTGGCCAAAGCGGCCCCGGCCATAGGCGTCGCGAACGTTCGATGGCTCGCGACTGAGGTCAAACGCCTCGGCCGCCTTGCTGTCCATCAGGCGCAGGGCGCGTTGATAGACGGTGTCGTGAGCGATGGGCGCGGCGCCGACATGCTTGCGCACAAAGCCATCCTGCAGCATCCGCCACAACTCGAGGCGATGCTGAAACTGCTCGGCCTCGACGCCGGGAGCGAGCGTCAGATCGTCCACCTTGAGCTCGGCGTAGGCGCCGGGGGCGAGCGGTGTGGTTTGGATCGAGTTCGCGGCGCCGACGGTCAGGGCGGCGTAGCGAGGGCCGAGAAATCCGGGGCCGAAGGCGGCCTGGTTAAAGGCCTGGTAAGGGCCGATGCTGACGTTCTGCGGAATGGCGTCGTCCGCCCGGCCGAGTTCTTTGGCCAGTGACGAACCGATGCTCGGGTATTGCACAGGGCCCATCGGCTGATGGCCGGTGCGAACGAGATAGGTGCCCCGGCCATGGTCACCTTCCTTAGTGCTCAAGCTGCGGACGATGGCCAGCTTGTCGGCGTGCTGGGCGAGCTTGGGGAGATGCTCGCTGAAACGCAGTCCCGGAACCTTCGTCGGCGCTTCCTTGAACTCGCCCCCATTGGCGTGTCCCGGCTTCATGTCAAACGTATCGGTCTGGGTCGGACCGCCGGTCATCCAGAGCAGGACACAGTGCCGCCGCCGCGGTTGACGTTCCAGCTCACTCGCCAGGGCGGAGAACCAACCGCCCGCGGTGCTGCCGAGGAGTCCCGCCGAAGCGGCGGTCAGGAGTTGACGGCGATCGATGCGCAACATGGCGGCGCCTGCTGGGATTGAGCTACGAAGAGCAACCGGCCGGATACCGATAGTGTGGCCCCCCGCCCGGGGACAAAGCAAGCGCAACCCGCTGCGTTGTGGCGAGACGGCAAGCCAACCATGGGCCATCAGCGCGACCTATCCGAGTTCGGAGTGGCCCGTCGCCGGTTGCAGGATCCGGCCGAACGAGTCCATCACGCCGATCCCGGTGTTCTGCGTCAGTCGCAGGGCGTCTGGGATGGCGTCCTTGTTCGTGACGGCCAGGTAGCGGAGCCCATCCAATTGGGAAAGCCGCTCGATGCCGTCCGCCAGGGTCGCCCAGGTTTCGATCTCGATCCGCAGCTCCCCCGCGATGACATCCACTTCCTCGCCGTGGTCAACGACTCCCCCGTAACGCTCGCAAATACGTCGCACCGTGGCGACATGCGCCTTGTTAACCATCCCAAAATGGTCAGATCGACCACTGCCCCAAACTGGATGAGTCCCCTGGAAAGGGAGGTGTTTTTACTCTTTTCTTGCCAGTTCGCAAGGGGAAAAGTGACGGCTTTGGCCTGCGGGTTGCCGCAGGCGGTCGGCCGGTAGTGGAGAGGGGTACGCAACAGACCGGCTCCGCGCCGCACCGTACAATGGGCCCACGGAATTTGAGCCGCGACCTCAGGAAACGCCGTGATGGGATGGTTCGATTTTCTCTTTGGATCCAGTCGGGACCGGTTCGCCAGCCGGCTGATCGCGGAGATGAAGCGTTGCGGGGTGCAGGACACGCTGCGTTACAACTCCGAGCAGTTCGTCGTCGAACGGAGCGACGGCGGCCTGGTGAATCTGGCCAACATCTATCACGAGTACTGCCACACGCCCCGCGCCGCGCGCGAGGAGGTCTTTCGGCGGTTCGTGCGCGGTTGTCTCGGCATGGGCAACTTCGAATTGCCCGTGGAGTTCCCCGACGCGCAACCTGACTTGCTTCCCGTGGTGCGGTCGCGGTTCTACTTCGAGTCGGCCATGCTGCAATCGCAGGCCCGCGGCGCGAAGGGGCTGAACGTGCCGCATCTCGTCGTGGGAGACCACCTCGCCCTGTCGCTGGTCTACGATCTGCCGCAGGCGATGCGCAGCATCGGCCACGAAGAACTGGAGATGTGGGATACGAGTTTCTACCAGGCTCTGGAAGTGGCCCGGCACAACCTCGAGCAACTCGGGAACGTGTCGTTCGCCAACATCAACAATCGCTGCTTCGCCTCAGCGACGGGGGACAACTACGACGCTTCCCGGCTGATCCTTACCGAACTCATCCGCCGGCTGCCGGTCCGGGGGGACTATATCGCGATGGTGCCGAACCGCGATTCGCTCCTGATCACCGGCGCCGACGATCCGCAGGGGCTGGGCATCCTCTGCAAGCTCGCGCGGGAATCGTTTCAGCAGCCGCGACCGATTTCGACGATCGCGCTGCGTCTGGAAGGGGATGATTGGCAGCCGTGGCTGCCGGAGCCCGATTCGCCGCTGTACGGCGTGTTTCGCGAGTTGCGGCTACGAACGCTCGCGGCGGAATACGCGGATCAAGCCGAGTTGCTGGCCGCCGTTCAGCGGGCGGAGAGCGCGGGCGCTTTGCCCGCCACGTTTCATGTCGTGCAAGACACCACGACGCAGCTCTTCTCGAGCTACTGCGTCTGGACCGAAGGTGTCGCGAGCCTGTTGCCAGTCACCGATATGGTGACGCTGGTTCGCGACAACGGCCGTCCTGTGGGAACGTTTGACTGGCGGCAACTCCAAAAGGAGACGGGCGACCTGATGGCGCCGCAGGACGTCTACCCGGAGCGATGGCTGGTGCGCGAATTCCCCGACGAGGCGCAGCTCAAGCCGCTCTTGAGCTGAGGCGTTCTCCCTTGTTGCACCAGCCGCGGTTCTACCCGGAGGGCAGCGCGACCGCGTGCGCGCCATTGGATTCGAGGATTCGGGACGCTTCGGCCAGGGCGACGCCTTGGGGATCGTCTTCGCGTTCGGCCGCGACGAGGATGTTGCCCTGCACGACCGCCTGGTCGTAGTAGTCGGCCAGTTCCTTCTCCAGGCCGCGCGTCATGAAGGCGCCGATGAGGCTGCCCGCTATGCCCCCGAAGGCGGCAAAGCCGCCCGCCGCGAGGAGGGCTGTCCCGCCGGAGGCGACCAGGCCGATGGCCGTCAGTCCGCCGAGCGTGGCTCCCATCAAGCCGCCGGTCATCGCCGCCTCAGGGGTGTGCTCGCCGGCGCGGTCCTGATGGTGGAAGCGGGCGAACCGTTTTTCGACATTCTCGTCCGAGCAGATGACGGTGATTTCCTTGGACGTGAACCCAGCGGCCATGAGGGCGCGGACCGCCCGCTCCGCATCGTCTTCGCTCGTAAATACGCCTGCGCGAATGGTTCTGGGGGTCGACATGGGTGTATTTCCTCCCTGGCTGAAGCGCCGCAAGGCGGCGCCTTGGCCGATTGGGGGCTGGGGCGGGTTCGCTTGGTTGCTCCCGAGCTTAGGTGCAATTCATGCGCCCACGGGGAGGCCCGCCGCAAGCTTGCGGGCCGAAAATGGATGGCATGCGACTTGCCAGCGATAGCTTGGCGCTCCGGCGCCGCAAAGTGCGGGCGCCGCTTGAAAGGTAGCTCTGATATGCGGTCCTTCTTGCTCCTTGCTCTTGTGTCCCTGTTGATTTGCGGCTGCCGTCCCTCGCTGGAAGGTGAATCGACGGCCAGCCAATCCGGCGCTGCCACAAACGGCAGTTCGACCGGCCAGCCGGCCGCTGACGGTCTGGATTCCGACCGTCTCGACGTCGACAACACGGCGCTCAACGCCCGCGACCGGGACGGCAGCGCGCCGACGCCGATCGATCAAGGGCAAGGACAGGACGACATCAATACGACGGCGACGATTCGCAAGCGGGTCGTGGAGCAAGCGACTTCGATCAATGGCCAGAACGTAAAAATCATCACCCGGGGCGGCAAAGTCACGTTGCGTGGCCCGGTGAAGACGGAAGACGAGAAGCAGTTGATCGAGCGAATCGCCCACGAAGTGGCCGGCGCGGAAAACGTGACGAGCATGTTGGATGTCGAGCGCGAATGACCGTAGATCGGACTGCCGAATTCACCTGGAGAATCCATGATGGCTACCGCAGTGTTCTGCATCGCAGCGACGAATAAGCAAGCGGAGGAGATTGTCGACCAGTTGCGCACCTCCGGATTTCAAAGCGACGACATTTCTGTGCTGTTTCCCGACCGGTTGGGGTCGCACGACTTCGCTCATATCAATAACACGAAAACGCCCGAGGGAATCGCCACCGGAGTCGGGGCGGGGGTTGCTGTCGGTGGCGCTCTCGGCTGGCTGGCGGGGATTGGGGCGATTGCCATTCCGGGCATCGGACCCATGATCGCCGCCGGTCCGATCCTGGCCGCCCTCAGTGGAGCGGCGATCGGAGGAACGCTCGGAGGCGTGGGTGGCGCGCTGATCGGGATGGGAATCCCGGAGTACGAGGCGAAACGCTACGAGGGGAAAATCAAGGACGGCAATATCCTGATCTCGGTGCATACTGAGAACAGCGAAGAGGCCGAAGTGGCGAAGCGGGTCTTTAAGGACGCTGGGGCCGCCGACATTGCCAGCGCCTGGGAAGCGCCCGCCCCTTCTCGCTAACATTGCCTGTTTTCCTCTCCACGGAAGCGAACGCATGCGCTGGAATCCGTCCGGGCCGTTCAACGCGTCGTCGGATTGGTCGTTTCTCCTGCCCGACCGTGACGCGGGCGGCGGGGTACGGGGGCCGGCCGCTGACGGTTCATCGCCGAACGTGGTCGCTATGCGCGAAGCCATCGAGCTGGCGCTCCGCGGTGTTCAAGAAGGTAGTGGCGGGCCCTTTGGATCGGTCGTTGTGCGCGAGGGAGTCGTCGTGGGTCGTGGATGGAACCGGGTCACTTCGCTGAACGATCCGACGGCGCACGCGGAAGTGGTGGCGATCCGCGACGCCTGTCAGCAGCTTGGGACCTTTGATCTGAGTGGGTGCGAGATCTACGCGAGCTGTGAGCCCTGCCCGATGTGCCTGGCGGCGATCTATTGGTCGCGCATCGGCCGGCTGTTCTACGGCTGCAGCGCCCAGGACGCGGCGGAGATTGGATTTGACGACGAAGTGATCCGCCGCGAACTCGTCAGTCCGATGGACGCCCGCAGCCTGCAGGCGGAGCAGGTGATGCGGCAGGAGGCGTTGGCGGCCTTCGAAGCCTGGCGGAGCAAGCCGGATAAGCGATGGTACTAACCGCTGATCTCTTGGGCGGGGCGAGTGCGCGGGTGTGGCGAGGTTGTTTTTCGAACGCGAAGCCGCGAAGGCGCAAAGTCGCCAAGAAGCAGGCGGGTGTGTTGGCGTGAGGTGGTTGTTAGTTGATTCGGTGTTTGTTAATTGTTGACAAATAGTGTTTTGCTTGGTATGGTGCGGGATGGTGGATCGAGTGGGGTGTTGTTGACCCGTTTCTGGGTTGGCTTTCTTTAGAAGGGCGCCGCTGCGGTGGGCTTGGGGAATCGTCGTAAGTCGGTGATGAATTGGCGCTGGCTCGGACGAGTTACGTCGATGCGCCGATCAGTGAGTCGGCAGGTGGGTGTTCAAAATTTCGGTGGGTTTATCAACAAGTTGGGGGCCCCTGTACCCGGGGTGGGTGTTGATAAACCTTGGGGGTAAATCAACAGCCAGTGGAGTTGGGTGGATTGGTGTTCGTGACGTAAGTGGTGGTTGGTTTGAGGATGGCTGCGGAGACTTACGGCGATTGTTGGCGGGTGATGGAGGCAGACAGGAGTTGCGGGTCACGGCGGAACCGGGTGGAGAATGGGTTGGTCTGAATTCTGGCGAATTCAGCTACGGATTTGAGTTGGTGGGTGATTGGGGTTGGCGGGGGTGAAAACTGGACACTGGTTGGGGGGCGTGGTGTAATACGGGCCTTCCCGCCCCGCGATCACCCCGTATCTGCAGGAGCTTGATCATGCCTCGCCCCTCCCGCCGTTCCGTCCTGAAGGCTGCCGCGGCCAGTACTGTGTTTCCGCTGTTTACCGTCGCCGGAACGAAGGCGTCGGGCAAAGTGCTGGGCGCCAACGACAAGATTCGGATCGGTGTCGCCGGGATCAACGGTCGCGGTGGGGCCCATATCGACGGGTTTTCGAAGGGTGGCGACGCGCAGGTCACTTACCTGATCGATCCGGACAGTCGGCTGTTCAATTCGCGGAGTAAGACAGTCGAGCAGAAGTATGGAGCGCGGCCCAAGTGCGTGCAGGACATCCGTGCAGCGCTGGAGGACAAGGAACTCGACGCGATTTCGATTGCCACGACGAATCACTGGCACTCGCTGATCACGATCTGGGCCTGCCAGGCTGGGAAGGACGTGTACGTCGAGAAGCCGATCAGCCACAACGTGTTCGAAGGCCGGCAGTGTGTGGAGGCGGCGAAGAAGTATGGCCGCGTGGTGCAGCATGGCACGCAGAATCGCAGCAGCGGGGGAAAGGCGAGGGAAATCGCCGCCGTGCAGTCGGGCAAGTATGGCAAGCTGCTGGTGAGCAAAGGCTATTGCTGCAAGCCGCGGTGGAGCATTGGGCAGAAGCCCGTCGGCGCGCCGCCGTCGGGGCTCGACTTCAACCTGTGGCTGGGCCCGGCCCCGGAGCAGGATTTTCACGGCAACCTGGTGCACTACAACTGGCACTGGTTCTGGGACACCGGCAACGGCGACATTGGCAACCAAGGTGTCCACGAAATGGACATCGCGCGGTGGGCGATCAAGGACGCCACGCTGCCGACCAAGGTGTGGAGCGTCGGTGGGCGGTTCGTGCCTGAGGGGAAAGATCAGGGACAGACGCCGAACATGCAGCTGGCCGTGATGGAGTTTGGCGATGTGAAGCTCGTGTTCGAGACCCGCGGGCTGGTCGGGAAGAACAAGGACTTTGCGCCGAAGGTCGCCAACGAGTACTACACGACCGAGGGCGTGATCCGCGGCGGCAAGTTCTACGCCAAGGGAAGCGAGCAGGGAGAGTCGCTCAAGGTAGACGAGGAGTTGCACGTTGCTCCAGGCGGGGCGTTTGGCAGCTTTCTCGCGGCGATGCGCAGCCGAAAACCGGAGGACAACAACTGCGACGCAGAGGTGGCCCACTACTCGGCGGCGCTCTGCCACCTGGCCAACATCTCGTACCGTCTCGGCAAGCCGGCTGGGCTTAGCCAGGCCGAGTCGACCGCGGCCCAGCAGGCGGAGAAGGAGCAGCAGAAGCTGGTGAAGGAGTCGCTGGAGCAGATCAACGCCAACTGCAAGGCGGTCGGCGTGAAGATCGACGGCGATGCCTACACGCTGGGTCGGGCGCTGGAGTTTGACCCGGCCAAGGAGCAGTTTGTGGGGGCCGACGACGCGAATCGGCTGCTGACGCGTCCGTATCGGGCTCCCTTCGTGGTGCCGGAAAAAGTGTAGAATAGTGCGTGGATTGGGCGGCGCCGGTTGGAGGCGTCGCCGACAGGCTGGATTCGCCAGAATTCAGCGATGCAGGAGCTGAGCGAACGCTGGCGAGTTCGGCTGACACGCGCACATGAGTTCGGAATTTGAAGATCGTTTGCGGCAGGCCATCGAGCGCGGGCAACGGCGAGGCGACGCAGCCGCCAATGAAGCGCGCTTGAAGCAGATGACCGAGGACGAGTATCGGCGTTTGCATTCTCAATATCGCCTGGAACTATCCGAGCACATCGAAGACTGCTTGAAGCGGTTGCCGAACTACTTTCCCGGCTTTCAATGCGAAACGGTCTATGGCGAGCGGGGCTGGGGAGCAGCCTGCAGCCGGGACGACATTCGCCTGCCTCGCGATCGGTCGACGCGCACGACCGACTACAGCCGGTGCGAGATCACCGTGCGGCCCTATTCTTCGCTGCACGTGTTGGAGCTGACCGGGAAGGGAACGATCCACAACCGCGAGGTGTTTTCGCGGAACTACTTTGAGGAGCTGCACCAGGTCGACATTCAGAAGTTCCTTGGCCTGGTGGATGCGTGGGCGCTGGAGTATGCCGAGATGTACTCGGCGAACCGGTAGACGCTGGGGCTTGTCGCTGGTTGGGTTCGTCGCTGTAGCGTCGCGCTGGGCGGCTGCGGCGCTCTGTCTTTTGTTTTTCTTTCGTTCACCCGTGTGCTGCACGCTCATGTTTCTCGGAATTGAAATCGGCGGAACGAAGCTGCAGCTGGGCGTTGGCTCCGGGGAATCGCCGGAGATGGCCGCGATGGTGCGGCTGGACATCGATCCGCGGCGTGGGGCGGCGGGCATTTTGGAGCAGATCGAATCGGCGGGGACGGCGCTATTGCAGAAGCATTCGATCGAGCGGATTGGGATTGGCTTTGGCGGGCCCGTGAATGCGCTGACCGGCGTGGTGACGAAGAGCCATCAGGTCGGCGGATGGGAGAATGTGCCCCTGGGGCGTTGGTGCGAAGAGACGCTCGGTCGGCCGACGCGGATTGGCAACGATTGCGATGTGGCTGCCCTGGCGGAAGCCAAGTATGGAGCGGCCCGCGGCGCGGGGAGCATGTTTTATGTGACGGTCGGCACGGGGGGTGGCGGCGGGGGCGTTGTCGGCGGCCGGTTGCACGGCGCTGGGCGGCCGGCGGTGGCGGAGATTGGTCATTTGCGGCCGGGATTGCACGACGACCGGCCCGATATGACGGTGGAATCGCATGCGAGCGGTTGGGGCATTGCCGCGGCGGCGGTCGCGCGGATGACCGGGCAGGTGTCGCGGCCGCTGGATTCGGTTCGACCGAATGCGGAGCAGCCGAGGGAGTCGGTTCGCGAGCGGCTAGAACACGTCAAGCAGACCGAAGAGGAATACATTGCGGATCTTGTGCAGCGCTGCAGCGGCGACACGGATCAATTGACGGCGAAGATGGTTGCCCAGGCTGCCGGCGATGGGAATGAAGTGGCTCGGGAGGTTCTCGCTCATGCGAGCCAGGTGCTGGGATGGGCGATTGCCCAGGTGATTACGTTGTTGGCTCCGGAAGTGATTGTGGTGGGGGGCGGTGTGTCGCTGATCGGCGAGCAGTTCTTTTTTGCTCCGCTGCGGGGGGAAGTGGCCCGCTATGTGTTTCCGCCGCTGAAGGATTCGTATCGGATTGCGGCGGCGGAGTTGGGAGAAGAGGTGGTCGTGCATGGGGCGCTGGCTCTCGCGGCACAGAATGGGTGAACCCGCGACGGGATTCGCGGTTGGATTGAAAACGCCATGCAGACGCTACGACATATTCTCGAGATGATCCGCTTCAGCCATACGGTGTTTGCTTTGCCGTTTGCGCTGTTGGCGGCTTTGATGGCTTGGACGACGCCGACCCCTGCAGGACCGCCGCCGGCGTTCCGCTGGCAGCACTTGCTGGGCATTCTGGTCTGCATGGTGGCGGCCCGCAGTGCGGCGATGGCGTTCAACCGCCTGGCCGATCGGCGGATTGATGCGGAGAACCCGCGGACCAAATCGCGGCATCTTCCTGCGGGGCTGCTTTCAGCGGGAAGCGTGGTGCTGTTTACGCTCCTGACGTCGCTGGCCTTTGTGGCGGGGACGCTGTTGTTTTTGCCGAATGTCCTGCCGCTCTATTTGTCCGTGCCGGTGCTCTTGTTCTTGCTGGGATATAGCTTTGCGAAGCGGTTTACGTCGCTGGCCCATTTCTGGCTTGGCGTGGCGCTGATGCTGGCCCCGGTCTCGGCCTGGATCGCTATTCGGGGCGAGGTGCTGCTGAGCCATCCGCTCGATCTATTGCCCGCGCTCCTGCTAGGCGCGGCGGTACTCGCCTGGGTGGCCGGTTTTGACGTGATCTACGCCTGTCAGGATGCCGATTTCGATCGTCAGGCAAAGCTGCGGAGCATTCCAGCCACCCTCGGTGTGCCGGGCGCGTTGCGTCTGGCCGCGGTTTGTCATTTGGTGACCATTCTGCTCCTCGCCGCGTTGCCTTGGTTGTGTCCTCAAGTGCCGCTGGGATGGATTTATGGCATTGGCGTGGCCGTGGTAGCGGCGCTCTTGGCTTATGAGCACTTGCTGGTTCGGCCGAACGATCTGACGCGGGTCAACATCGCCTTCTTCAACATCAACGCCATCATCAGCCTGGGTTTGCTGGTGGTTGGAGCCATCGACTTGCTCACCTGACGTTTGCTAGGCTGATGGGCCACTCGTTCACATCGTGCAAGGAAGCGATCATGGTTCGTATCAACTCGCTGATTGTCGTGCTGCTGCTGGCGCTTGGTGGTTGCCGGTCGGAGCCCCCCGCTGCCGAATCCAACTCGCCTGCTGACCCTGCGGAAGCTCCTACTAGCGAGCCATCGCCGCCGTCCGACGAAGGACAGCCACCGACCGCACCGCCAACGTCGACAAGTT
Organism: Planctomycetota bacterium; assembly: GCA_023430365.1. GTDB lineage: Bacteria > Planctomycetota > Planctomycetia > Pirellulales > Pirellulaceae > JAEZAS01. Next base: position 29,785 of record JAEZAS010000531.1, on the reverse strand, counting down.
CGGCATCAGAACAACAGGCTAAGCCTACTGAACCTCCCCCCGACGACATTCGCACGCTCGCGGTCCGGCTTATTGAGCCTGACCCGGCGGGCGGCTGGCGAATCGGCGAGCAGGCTGCGTTGGAACTAGAAAAGCGCGGCGGGAATGCAGAGGATGAGCTCTGGCCGCTTCTGGATGACAAGTCGCCTGAAGTCCGCCGCGGCACTGCGTTCTTCCTGCTGGGCGAGTTTAATCCGAATGCGCCCGAGCAAGTCGACGCCTTTCTCCGTCGTCTCCAGGACGAGGAGCCACTGGTGCGAGGCATCGCCGTTCAGGCGGTGCAGCAAATGCGTCAGGCCGATGTCGCCGCGTCGCAGGCGCTGCTTACCGAGGTGCTCTCTCCTGAGCGCGAACCCAGTGCCGACCAGCGTATAGCCGTCATCCGCGTGCTGCAGCGGCTGAAGTCTCAGGCCGCCGACTCGGCCGGCAGCCTGAGCAAGACTGCCCACTCCGATCCCGAAGCCAAAGTCCGTGCGGCTGCCCTGGTGGCGTTAGCTCAAGTGGCGCCCGCCGCGGAAGTCGTCCCCGCCGCACAGAAATCGCTCAGCGACGACGACGCCAGCGTGCGGCTGGTTGCTGCCGCCCGTCTGAGGCAGCTTGGCAAGGAAGCGGCTCCTGCCGCCGACTCGTTATCCGAAGCTTTGAACGACACCGACGAGCGCGTCCGCACCGCTGCCGCCGAGGCGCTGGTGCGACTGGGCCCCGCCGCAGTGCCTGCCCTTGTGAAACAGCTGGAAGCTCCGTCGGCCGCCACTCGCCAACTTGCCGTAGCCTGCCTGTCGCGGCTTGGCCCTGCGGCCAAGGAAGCGCTACCTGCCCTCAAAAAATGTCTCGAGGACAAAGACGAAACTGTGCGCAAGCTGGCTCAGATTGCGATTGCGAAGATCGATGCGAGCCAAGGTCAGCCACCCGCTCAGCCGGAATCTCTGGACCAATCTTAGGTCAAGCGTCCTCAGCCGACCGCATAGAGCCGCAGCACGACTTCGGCGGCTTCCTCGCTTGATTCCAACAACCGCACTTCCACCCGCGCGCCAAAACTTTCGGCAAGCGTCGCTTTCAGCTTCGCTTCCGGGCCTGCCAATTGATCGATTTCTAACTTTGGCTTGGTGCTCAGCGGCGGGCAGAACCCGACGTGCACCACACGTAGCGGATCAGAATCGGAAAATGTGCAACGCACGAACTGCTCGATGGCTTCGCTGCCATCCGGCAACCGGCTGCGCGTGGTCAGTTGCACCACATCGGCCGGCAAAACTTCGTCGCCTTCGTCCGCCTCGAGTTCTTCGGTCGGTTCCTCCTCATCCGTGGGAGCCCGCCCCTCGGTGAATTCCGCGCAACGGAACCCTGGAGCAACAGAAGAGGAGACGGGCAGAGCCTCATCCGGGTTCGCTAGTACCACCGCAGAGCCCGTTTCCCTTGGCCCAACTCGCCGCCAGCCACACCCGAAAGCGAAATACGCGACCTCAAGCCAGAGCACCAATAGCCAGCCCCCGAGCAGCGCAATTACACCGGTTCCAGGCAGCGAAAAAGCCCCGACCAGCAGTACAACGACCACGGCGCCAACGATCCACGATCGACCAACGCGCAGCAGGCTCTCTCGATTGAGGGTCCACCAGGCGCCCACTTCGTCCATCCAGCCCGGCCAGGCAGGTAACCGCGTCACCGACTCGTTCGAGTGATGCCGGCTCATTGAGGGCCAGCGTAACCAGCCCACGAGCACCTCCACGCAAAACGCGAAAATCATGAACAGCTCACCCGGCAGGGCCTGCCTCATCTCACCGCTCAGTCGACGAACCGCAAACAGCACCGCGAGCACCGTCAGCAATACCCAAATCGTCGCTCGACTGGCGCGTACAAGTTCCGTCGTCAGCCGTCGCTGATCGATCTGCTCCTCGCTGCTGATCCAGGTGTCGCTCATGTCGTCGAAAATGTCGCAGCATCTCTCGCTGCGACTTCTGCTTCCGCCGATGCACAAAAAACCGCTGGCGATGCACCAGGCATCGCCAGCGGCAATGGTTTCGATTCCTAACAACCGAAGCGTCGAATTCCGCTCCCAGCGAGCGACTTTATCGAGCTCCAGCCGCTTCCAGGCCCGCCAACTCCGTCAGCCGGGCAGCCGCATCGGTCTTCTCCCACGCGAATTCCGGCTCGGTTCGGCCGAAGTGGCCACCGGCTGCCGTCTTGCGGAAGATCGGACGACGCAGGTCGAGGTACTTGATGATGCCGCTCGGCGTGAGCGGGAACACCTCACGCACCAACTCGCAAATGCGCTCGTCGCTCACTCGTCCGGTGCCGAACGTATCGACATGGATGCTCACCGGCTCGCTCACGCCGATCGCGTAAGCCAGCTGCACTTCGCAGCGATCAGCCAGTCCCGCAGCCACAATGTTCTTCGCTACGTGACGGGCCATGTAGGCGGCCGAGCGGTCGCCCTTTGTCGGGTCCTTGCCGCTGAACGCGCCACCACCGTGACGGCCCCAGCCGCCGTAGGTGTCGACGATGATCTTGCGACCCGTCAGACCGCAGTCGCCGTGCGGACCACCGACCACGAAGTTGCCGGTGGGGTTGATGAAGTACTTGATGTCGCCGTTGACCAGTTCCTTCGGCAACTCAGGCAGGATCACGTTGTTGATGACGTACTTCTTGATCTCTTCCTGGCTCACTTCCGGCGCGTGCTGGGTCGAAACGACGACCGTGTCGATCCGCACCGGCTTGTCGCCGTCGTATTCCACCGTCACCTGGCTCTTCGAGTCGGGCCGCAGCCACTTCACTTCGCCCGACTGGCGAACCTTCGTCAGCCGATTGAGAATCCGGTGCGACAGGGCGATCGGCAGCGGCATCAGTTCCGGAGTGTCGTCGCAAGCAAAGCCGAACATCAGGCCCTGGTCACCAGCGCCAACGTCCTTCCCCTTGGTCGCATCGTCGTTCACACCCATGGCGATGTCCGGGCTCTGCGAGTGCAGGCGAACCTCGACCTTGCAGGTGTCGGCGTCAAAGCCGATGTCGTCGTGCGTGTAGCCAACTTCGCGGATCACCTGGCGGGCGATCTTCTCATAGTCGACCTTCGCGGTGGTCGTAATCTCACCGGCGAGGCAGCAATAGTCGGTCGTGACGAGCGTTTCACAGGCCACGCGGCTCATCGGGTCTTGGGCGAGCAGAGCGTCGAGCACGCCGTCCGAAATCTGGTCCGCTAGCTTGTCAGGATGACCACTGCTGACCGATTCACTGGTGAACAAAAACTTTCCCGCAGCCACAGTACGCTCCTCACCAAATTGCCCAATATCACCCGCACAATGCGCACAAGCGAAGCCGGGATTATAGGGCCCGCCTGCATTTTCTCACAACCCTAACGCCAAACCGCCCGCCGACCCGGTGGGGCAGACATTCCTGTCTGCCGTAGCTGATTTCGCCAGAATTCAGACCAACCACCACCCCAGCCGCGAACAACCAAGTCCTCGGAAACCCGCCCTCCGTTGTACGGCTTGTCGTCGCCACCCCTTTCACAACACATCTGCTCACTGGCTATTTCGCAGTAAATACTGTCCTCAACTACTCTTACGCCAAACGGCCCCCGAAAAGATACAACACTTTCTCCAAATCGAACGCATCACCCGCCAACGATCACAACAGCTCCTCAGCCAGATGCGGCCGACCGACCTTCGCCCCCGGGGCAGCCAACCCCGAGAACCTCATGCGGCTGACGGGCCACCCACCCGTCCCACGCAACGACCACTTACGACGAATCAGCCACCGTCCCGGCAGCCGACCCCTGTTAATAAACCCACCACGTTTATCAACACCTAACCCGCCCCAGGGGCCCCCAACTTGTTGATAAACCCCCGGGGTTTATCAACACGCCGGCCAACGCTTCCCGCGTCCGCAGTCGCCGTAAGTCCGCGCGACCCGTCCTCCGCGACTGGCCTGACACCTGGAGTTCCCCACGGAAGCTTCAGCCCAGGGGCGCAACCGACCACCCTGCATTGTATGAATAAATGAATAGGTAATCAATAGTTGTCGAAAAGAGTGTCGGCTCCTGCTCGCCTGCCGACTCGCCCCCTCCTCCTCTTCCCTGCTCTCAAATCTCCGTCAAAACTCGCCGCACACCCTCGGACCCGCTATGCTCCGCAGAACCGCTCGTCCCTCAGGATCGTGGTCATGAACACGCTTCTCCGCTTCGGCCTCGGCACACTTCTGTTTCTGACAGCCTGTGTCGGCGGGTTTTTTGGCGGCTACCGCTCCGGTTATCAGCGTGGAGCTGCCGAGTATCTGGCGACTCAAAGGACCACGGAGGAATACTTCCTCGCCGACCTGATTACGATCGATCCGAAGCAGGAGGACATCGATTTCGTGACCCAGACGCTCCGCGAAACGGTCGGTGACCGCCACGATTGGGCCGACGTGGGCGGCTACGCCACGATCGCCTACAACCCAGAACATCTCTCGCTGCTGGTCACCCACAAGCAAGCCTGCCATCGCGAGATCCAGGCATTCCTTCGAACGCTTCGGTTGGGCCGATCCCTGAACGACCCGAATCATGACGTTTTCCAAGCAGCGGCGGTGCCTCGGCCGATTGTGCATCTCGACATCAAGGAACTGTTGCCTCAGCCTGCGCAAGGAAAACCCGGCTTCGGTGGATTGTCGGCCGCCATCCAGAAGGCGGCGCCGAAAGCCTATGTCGGTCACATCACCGAAGAGGGAAAGTTGGTCGTTCAGGGCAACCTGGTTGAGATCCACCAAATGAAAGTCCTGGTCGCTGCGATCAAACAACTGAAGTACGTCGACCGTACCCAGCTGGAGAAAGACTCCGACGACAATACACTCCTGCATGACCGGGCTGAACGCAAAATCTGCAAACAAGACGCCGACAAGCAAACCTGGACTCTCAGCCGAACGTATTGAGCCGCCTCTTGCCGCTTCGAGCTAGGGCCAGGCGTTTCAAGCGGGAACGCTCGTTGCCGGCCAACGTCGCTCGTACGCGGTTCCCTTCCTTGCGGAGGACGAACTGGTCTTTGTTACGGTTACCTGTCACAGGTCCGTCGTGACGATCTCACGGCGGTGGGACGAAACCCCCGCATTGAGTTGGAGTGAGAGATCCAAAAGTCAGCGAGTTCGCCCATGAGCTATGCGTTATCGGTGTACCTCGTGCCGCGCCAGAAACTTGATCGGGCGTTCGGCAAAAACGACCAGGCCTTGTTGCAGCAAGTCTTGGATGGAGTGAAGGACGACTTGGCGGCGTACGACGTCCAGATGGAGGCGCCCGATCTGGATACCTACGATGTCGATCTGAGCCACGCCGACGCCCTGCGAGAGATCTTTGCGGGGCGGTTTACCGAGTACGTCAACGGTTCGCGGTATGGCTGGGCGCTGGAGTGTATTTGCCGGTTCCTCGGAACGCCTTTGAGCAACGGTGGCTTCTCTCCCTGTAAGATCGAGTGGTACGAACAGCTGGACGAGTTGCTGCAGCAACACGACGTGCCGTTGAAGTTCCGTGACTTGATCTCCCAATTGCCGATTCCGATTCCCCGGGCGGATGACTGGCCCTGCATCGGTCATTGGGGGCCGACTGCGCTGTCAGCCATGGAGCCACTCGCGCGGGCAATGCCAATCGTTGACGATGACGAAGCCAAAGAGTCGCTGGAAACGGCCCTTGGCTGGCTCCGCGAGGCAGCCAAGCATCCCGATACGATCATCGTAGGCTTCCATGGTTGACGCACCGACTGCCTTCGCTGCTCATTTGGCGCACAGAAAATAGCCTGGCGGCAAACTTGCCGCCGGGCTCGAACGGCGAGAGCGGTGTCCACGCGCGGGGCGGCCCGGAGGCAAGTTTGCCTCCGGCTGCTCACTCTCGTGACGTTGAAAGCTCCTTGCGGGACTCGAAGCACAAGCGTCTACGCCGCGGCCCCGCGGACGAACTGCTCGCACAGCCCCGCGTACACGCCGCCGTGGGTCAGCAACTCGTCGTGCGTGCCCCGTTCGATAATCCGTCCCGCATCGAGCACCAGGACCTGGTCGGCGTGGCGGATCGTGCTCAGGCGGTGGGCGACGATGAAGCTCGTCCGTCCGGCAAGCAAGCGATCGAGGGCTCGCTGGATGCGGATCTCGGTGAGCGTGTCGACGCTGCTCGTCGCCTCGTCCAGGATCAGGATCCGCGGGTTGGCGAGCATCGCTCGGGCGAAGCAGACGAGTTGCCGCTGGCCGAGCGAAAGCTGGGCGCCTCGCTCACCGACCTGCGTATCGAGGCCGCGGGGGAGCGTTTCAATCAGGTCGAGGCAATCGAGCGAGTGAACCGCCTCGCGCACCTCATCGTCGGTGGCGCTTGGCCGGCCCATCCGGATGTTTTCCAGGACGCTGCCGGTGAACAAAAAATTCTGTTGCAGCACGATGCCCATCTGGTGATGGAGCGAATCGCCGGTGATGCTCCGCGTGTCGTGGCCGTCGATCAGCACCTGCCCCTCCTGCGGCAGGTAGAACCGCGACACGAGATTGATGATCGAGCTCTTGCCGCTGCCGGTCTTGCCCACTAGCGCGATGCTCTGCCCCGGTTCGGCGACCAGGTTGATGTCGTGCAGCACCGGCCGATTCGGATCGTAGCCGAACGTGACGCCGCGCAGCTCGACCCGCCCTGCGATCGGCGGCAGCGGTTGGGCGTCGGGCTCGTCCTGCCACTCCGGCGGCTGGTCGAGCAGGCCGAAGACGCGCTCCGCGCCAGCCATGGCCGTGAGGGCCTGGTTGTACTGGTTCCCCAGATGCTGGATCGGGCTGAAGAAGATGTTCGCCAGGAAGAAGAACGTAATCAGGTCGTCGACCGGCATGCCGATTCCTGGCGTCAGCACGCGGTAGCCGCCCACCAGCAGCAGCGCCGCGATAAACGCCTGGCTGTTGAGTTCCAGCAGCGGCATGAGCGTCCCTTCCATCCGCGAGGCCCGCACGACATTGCCGCCGTGCCAGTCCAGCAGCTCGCGAAAGCCCGCCGCATTGGCGTCCTGCCGCACAAAGCCCTGCGTCACCCGCACGCCGTTCACCGATTCGGCGAGCGTCGACGTCAGCCGCGAAAAGCTCTCCTGGGTCGTCCGATAAGCGGTCGAAAGCTTGCGACGGAAGTATCGGTTAAGCAGCCACAGCCCCGGGCTGATCGCCGCCACGATCAGAAACAACGCCCAGTCGTAGTACAGCATCACCAAGGCGGCGACGGTCATTTGACCCAGTCCGACGAGGCTCACGAACAGCACATCCTGCACGCCGATCCGCAGCGCCTCGCAGTCGGACGTTATCCGGCTGATGATCCGGCCGATCTTCGTCGTGTTGTAAAAGCTGAGCGGCATTGCCTGCAGGTGGGCAAAAATTTTCCCCCGCAGGTCGTGAATGACCGCTTCCCCCAGTTCCAAGGCGAGTCGCTGGCGAAAGTGAAACACGATCTGCGTGCTGCCGGCCAGAATCAGCACACCCAGGGCCCCGGCGAGAATCGACGAGAACGGCGCGGCATGGTCGATCGGTCCGTTGATCACCGCTCCAATCGCCCAGCCGATTGCCGGGAGTTGAAACGCTCGCAACGTGACGCACAGCAGCAGAAAGTTCCGTTTGGCCCGGTAGGGCGCCATGTAGCCGAGCAGGCGGACGATCAGCCGCAGGTCGAGCGGCCGTTTATCGGGTTCCCGCTGCTCGTCCTTGCGGGCGAGCGAGAGCCAGTAGTTGGGCTTGCTCGGCTGGGGATGGTGCTGCTTGGGATGCTGCTCATCGGCGCGCACTGCTAGCGGGGCGGGCTTCGGAGCAGAAGGAGCGGCCGGCGACTGCGACACACAAACCTGCGGCGGGAAAGAGGGCTGGGGCAACCATCTATTTAAGCTGCCTGCAGAGAGGGGACAAGGGCGAAGAAGGTTCACCGCCCAAATAGCCGGAGCGTAACACGCTCCGGAGAACGACAGAAACGGCCAGCACTCGCCGGACACGCCCAATCATCGCAGCCTGCTGTCAGAAACGCCCGCAAAACGCGCACCCGCAACTTCCTCTTGACGTATCCCATCCCCCCCTCTAACTTTCCCGCGCCTGGCAGGCTCTGCGCTCGCAGTGTGGAATGCCGGCCACTTGTCTCCAGGATGGAGCTAATCCGCGGCATGAAGCCGAACTTGCAAGATCTGACGCACCGCTTGACCCGCCGCAGCTTCCTGGCCTTGCTCGGCTCGGCCAGCCTTTCGGGTTGCGCCGCGCCCTTGATGCGTGGGCAGTCTCCCGAGCCGGAAGTGACCTCGCCCGAGGAAGAAGAGAAGCGGCTGGAAACTGTGGGCCGCTACACGCGTCCCTGGGGTCTCAACTGGGTCAAGCTGGAATCGATCGCCCTGGTGACCAACCTCGATAATACGGGGAGCGATCCCCCGCCCTCGACCCAGAGACAACGGCTGCTCGAAGAAATGCAGTCGCACGAAGTGCGAAACGCCGACCAGGTTCTCGCCGATCCGCGAAACGCGATGGTCATCGTGCGCGGCTACCTGCCCCCCGGTGTGCAGAAGGGGGAAACGTTCGACGTGGAAGTCCGCAACCCCTCGCGGAGCGAAACGACCAGCCTGCGCGGCGGCTGGCTGATGCAAACCCGTCTGCGGCAGATGGAAATCATGGGGGGCGCGATCCGCACCGGCGCGGTCGAAGGTCTCGCTCAAGGCGATGTGGTCGTCGACGCCATTTTCGACGGCACGAGCGATCGCATCAAGGAAACTCGCGCCCGCGTGCTCGGCGGCGGCATCTCGGGCATGACGCGCAAGCTTGGCCTGGCGATCAGCCGGGAAGAGGCTTCGATCCGAATCAGCATGCTGGTGGCGGCGGCGATCAACGCCCGCTTCTACAGCTACGACGCCGGCGTGAAGAAAGGCGCCGCCGAAGCCCAGCGAGACAATTTCATCGAGCTGCAAATCTCCCCCCGCTACAAGCACAACCTGGCGCGCTACCTGCGCGTCATGCGGCAGATTGTCCTCAAAGAAAACCAGATTGAGCGCACCGAACGGATTGCCCAACTGGAAAAGAAGCTGCTCGAACCGACCCTGGCGGCCACCGCCGCCCTGCAGCTCGAAGCCATCGGCAAACCGGCCGTGGACGTGCTGAAGAACGGGCTGCAGTCGGTTGATCCCGAAGTGCGGTTCTATTCCGCCGAGGCGCTGGGCTACCTCGATCAGGCGGAAGCCGCCGGGCCGCTGGCAGCCTCTGCTAAGGAGGAATCGGCCTTCCGCTGGCATGCTCTGACGGCGCTTACTTCGATGGATCACGTCGCAGCCTACGACGCGCTCAACGAGCTGCTGCATGTGAAGAGCGTTGAGACTCGCTACGGCGCCTTCCGGGCTCTGCGCACTCGCAATCCCAAGGACCCGCTCACCAAGGGCGAAGTGCTCGACAGGAAGTTCGCCTACCACGTCATTAGCACGACCGGCGAGCCGCTCATCCACATCACGCGCAGCAAGCGGCCGGAAATCGTCCTGTTCGGCGCCGACATGCGGCTGAACAATCCGCAGTTCCTGAACGCCGGCAAGCGGATCATGATCAAGGGGCTCGAAACGGGTGAGATCAAGGTCAGCCGTTTCGCTCCCGGTGAGGAAGATAAGTCAGAGGTTTGCTCCAACCAGCTCGATAAGTTGATCCGCACCCTGGTGCAATTCGGCGCTGGCTATTCGGATGTCATCCAGTTCCTCAACGAAGCTAAGGCCGCCGGCTGCTTGAGCGTGCGGATTGCCGTCGAAGCCCTGCCGACGCCCGGCCGCAAGTACCAGCGATCGAGCGACCCAGAGATTCCTTCGTCGCTGGACGCTCCGCCGACCGAGGACGAGACGACCGAAGGGGATCAGCTAGCAAGCGAGAGGACCGCTCGGACTCCTGCCTCGGAGATGTTCACCGATCGCCTCCAGGACGAAGCCGAAACCGAGCGCCAAAAGGCGGAAATCACCGAAACCTACGTCGATCCGGCCTACCAGCAGCCGGAGAAGAAGCGGATAATTGATAAATTGAACCCGTGGGCGCCTACGAAAGCCAACGTTTCGGACACGCAGTAGAGTGAGAAGAGGTAAGAGCCAGGCGGCAAGGGACGACCTTGCTCGCCCGACTCTGAGCGCCGGTCTCGTCTCTTCTCGCTTTGCTCTTACCTCCTTGCTCCTTCCGCCCCATGCTCAAAGCCCTTGAACTGCACGGCTTCAAGAGCTTCGCCGATAAGACCCGGTTCGACTTCCCGGCGGGCATCACGGTCGTCGTGGGCCCCAATGGCTCGGGCAAGTCGAACATTGTCGACGGCATCAAATGGGTTCTCGGCGAGCAAAGCGCCAAGAGCCTCCGCGGCAAGGACATGTCGGATGTCATCTTCAAAGGCTCCGACGTCGCCGGCCGCAAGCCGATGAACACCGCCGAGGCCACGCTGGTTATCGATAACAGCGACGGCCGGTTCCCGATCGACGCTCCGGAAATCCACATCACGCGTCGGGTCTATCGCAGCGGCGAAGGGGAGTACCTCATCAATCGCCAGCCGGCGCGGATGAAGGACATCAAGGACATGTTCCGCGGCACCGGCGTGGGAGCCGACGCCTACTCGATGATCGAGCAGGGCAAGGTCGACCGCCTGCTGCAAGCCTCGCCCAAGGATCGCCGCGCCATCTTCGAAGAAGCGGCTGGCATCAGTCGCTTTAAGGCGAAGAAGGTCGAAGCCCAGCGCCGGCTCGAACGCGTCGACCAGAATTTGCTCCGCCTCTCGGACATCGTCGAAGAAGTCGAAAGCCGGCTGAAGAGCGTCCGTAACCAGGCCACCAAGGCCCGCCGGTATCGCGAGTACAGCCAGCGGCTCCAGCAATTGCGCACGCAGGTGGCCCAGGTTGACTGGCGTCGCCTCAGCGAGCAATTGACGACCCTCGAAGCCGAAGCCGAGACCCATCGCCAGCAAGCCGCCGAATCGCTCGCTCAGGCCGAGTCTCTCGAAGCCCGCTTGCTGGAACTCGATACCGAGATGGCCACCTGCGCCGAGAACATTCGGCTGCTGGAGGCCCGCCTCGCCCGCACCACGCAGGAAATCGCCCAGCGCACCACATCGAACGAGCACGAAAGCGTTCGCTGCAGCGAGCTGGAGCAGGAAGCCGTTCGCCTCCGCCGCGACCTGTTGGCGCTCACGGACCGTGCTGGGGACCTGAAGCAACGTCTCCGCGAAACCCAGGCCGAACTCGATGCCGCCGAGGACGTTCATCGCAGTCTCGAACAAAAGGCTTCGCAGGCCGAAAGTCGGCTTTCGGAGATCGTTGCCCAGCAGCACCAGTTGCGCGAGCAAGGGGATCAGCGGCGGCAGCAGTACGTCGCTCGCATGCAATCGGCCGCTGTCCTGGCGAGTCAGTTGGAAGCTCATCTGTCGCAGCTGGCGGCTCAGGAACAGCAGCGGTCGACGCTCCAGTCCCAGCAAAGCGACCTGGAATCCGTCGCCCAGACTCTCTCCGCCGACCTGGAAACCAGCCGGCAGGCCGAGGAAAAACTCGCCGGCCAGGAAGCGGGCTATCAGGAGCAGCTTGAACAAGTCCAACGCGAACTGGCCGAGCTGCGCAACCTATTCGCCTCGCGGCAGGACGATCTGGCCCAATTGATCGGGCGACGACGCGGCGTCCTCGAGCGCGTGACCGTGATCGAGGAACTCGAACGCAACCACGAGGGTCTAGGCGCCGGCGTGAAAGACCTGCTGGCGCGAGCGAAATCAGCCAATTCCGGTCCGCTCACGCGAGTCCGCGGCATGGTGGCCGACCTGATTCAATCCTCGGTCGACTATGGCCCAGCGATCGACGTGGCACTAGGCGACGCGGCGCAGTTCGTCGTCGTCGATGCTCCACAAAGCGAGCTGCCGACCACGGCTCGGTCGGCGGGGACGCTTTCCGGTCGCGTTGCGTTCCTGGCCTGGCAAGAATCCGACGAAACGACGCCAGCCGTCGACGCTGAGCAACCAGTCATCAACGATCCTGACGTGCTCGGTCGAGCTGATCAACTCGTCCAGGTTGAGTCTCAGCATCGCGGACTCGCGCGCCGGCTACTCGCACACACTTGGGTCGTCCGCAATCTCACCGCCGCCCTGCGATTGCAAGCGTCGACGCCCGCCGGCGTGCGACTCGTCACGCTCGAAGGCGAACTGCTCGAGCCGAGCGGCGTATTGGCCGTTGGCCCTCGTCAGGCTGCGACCAACTTGGTTTCCCGCCGGAGCGAACTCCGAGCCGCCCGCCAGGAAGTAACGGTACTCGATCAGCAGATCGGCGCCGCCCAGCGTGAGACCCACCACCTCCGCACCGAAATCGAACGCCAGGAGTCGCTTGCCGGAGAAGTCGCCGAGGCGCTGCGCAAGCTTGCCGCCGCCGCAGCCGAGCAACGCCTGCAATCGCACACCGCCGAGCAGCGTTTGCAGCAGAACGAGCAACAGCAGGCGGCCCTCGTCCGCTCGCTCAGTGAAATCGAGCAGCGTTGCACGTCCCTTGCCTCTTCGGCCGAACGCTGTCGTCAGCAGCTTAGCGAGAGCGAGGCGGAAGTCGCCGCCTTGCAGCAAGCAATTCGCGGCGAAGAACAAAAACTCTCGGAACTCGATGGTTTCCGCCAGCAAGCGGCCCGCGACGCCACGGCCGCTCGCGTGGAGCTTGCCAAGGGAGAGCAACGGCTGGAAGCCCTTCGTGCCCGCGTTGCCCAGTTCGAAGAAGATAGCCGCGACCGTGAGCGCGGGATTGCCCAGACGCGTGAGCAATTAGAACAAAGCCACCGCCGGCGGATTGCGTCCGAATTGACGATCCTCGCCGCGACGGGTGAGATGGCGCTTCTCTATCTCGATCGCCAGTCGCTTCAACAGCAGGTGGCCGAGCAGAACCACGCGCGCGAAGCCGCCGCAGCAGGGCGAACCGAGCTATCGAGCAAGCTCCAATCGCTGCGCAATAGCCTTCGCCGCCTCGAAGAGGCGCAGCACCAAGCCGAACTGGCGGCTGGCCAGGTTCGTCACGAGCGCACGACGCTCGCCGAACGCATGCTCGCCGACTACGGCATCGACGTCGCCACGCTCAGCGCTCCGGCCGCTGAGGAGGAACAAGAACGCGCCGCCGTCGAAGAAGAAATCGAATCGCTCCGGCGCAAGATCAACCAAATCGGCGCCGTCAATCTCGACGCCCTGGAAGAACTCGACGATCTGGAAACTCGCTTTGAAAGCCTAGCCGGGCAGCATCGCGATCTTGCCGAGGCAAAACAGGCCCTCGAACGGATCATTCACAAGATCAACGCCGACAGCCGACGCCTGTTCATCGAAACGCTCGAAGCGATCCGTGTGAATTTTCAGGCTCTCTACCGCAAGGCCTTCGGCGGCGGCAAAGCGGACATCGTCCTCGAAGAAGGGGTCGACGTCCTGGAGTGCGGCGTCGACATCATTGCCACTCCGCCGGGTAAACCGTCGTTCAGCAACTCGCTTCTCAGCGGCGGCGAAAAGGCGCTCACCGCCGTCGCCCTCCTGCTTGCCATTTTTCAATTTCGCCCCAGCCCGTTCTGCATTCTCGACGAGGTCGACGCTCCGTTCGACGAGGCCAACATTGGCCGATTCGTTGACGTGCTCAAGGAATTTCTCGGTTGGACCAAGTTCGTGATCGTCACGCACAGTAAGAAAACGATGACCGCCGCAACGACGCTCTATGGCGTGACGATGCAGGAGTCGGGCGTTTCCAAACGCGTGGCGGTCCGGTTCGATGACGTGACCGACGACGGCCACATTCGCAAGGACGCCCTCGACCGTCCCGAAAATTCGGACGAAGCCCAACGGGGCGTCGCTTAGTTGGCAACCCCTCTCCCGCAAACAGGGTGCATGGTCGCGCTTGGGGAGGACGAGTGCCGCCAATCTACGGTTAGCACCTAGGCGCCGTCGTGTCCGGTCTGAGGCGGCGTTCGTGATAGCATTGTGGGTGTTTTAGCCGTCCGTCAGGGCCCATCTGAACAAAACGAACGACCGCCTGCATCGTCCTATTTATGGATTAGGCGAACGTGGGGGCCGTTTTTAGTGTCTTGGGTATCTGGGGGGGGCGAAGCCGACCAGAATTTTACGAAAAAAACACAGCCGACGGATACATTTGAAGTCCTGCAGCGTTTAATAACTGCCCGGCCGGGAGAAAACGGGATTTGCCGCAAAAGACGGGAATAAGAACGGCAATTTCCTGCGAATTCCTGCTTGGCGTTTTGCCTTGACGGTCGCGGACGCGGTATTCAAGATGGGGTTCGAGCCCAGGCAGCGGACGATTGCCGGCTCCCTCCCACCGCTCAAGGCAGGTCGGTTCCCAAACACACCACTTTTTCAGATCTCGCTCACACGAGGTACGCGCGAATCTGAAAAAACTGTGAGTGGCGGACCAATACCCGCTTCCTATCACGAATTACTCAGGAACAGTTCTCCTCCAAGCTGGCGTCGCTGGCAAAGCAAGTAAGTTGGCCGCCGCCGCGTTGGATCTTTCCGCACACTCTGCGCACCCTTGAGGCTGCGCGGACGCAATCGGAAGCTCCAGTGCCATTCGGCCATTTCGAGGAGTTTCCACTATTATGGCAAAGTCTCCGTCCGCTGATGACGTGAAGCTGATGCACAGCTTCGAAGCAATTCGCAAGACGCTCTTGGCCGAACCTCGGCACGAGCGGCTGCGAAAGTCGCTCGCTTACTGGGTACTGCCCAGCGATCGACGCTTGCCGCTCGCCTTTCTGTCTCGTCAGCTCGACGATCTGCTCGGACAGACCTATGGCGAACTTGCTAGCACGGCAGGGATCGGCCGAAAGAAGATGGCTTCGCTCGTCAAGCTGCTGCACCGGGCGGCCAAGGACGATCCGGCCCCCGAAACGCCAGCCATTCTCGAATCTCCAATCGCCGCAGCCAATGGCACGGCTCGCGACGGAAAGTTCGACCCAGCGGTTGTCTCCGAGCTGGTCTGGGCTAAGTGGCGCGAAACGGTTCGGGCTCATGGAATCGGCCACGAGGTGCTCGGCCGGTTGGCCCCGTCGCTCCAATCGCTACCCACCGTCATCTGGAATGCGCCGCTCAGCTTCTATCTCGACATGACGCTTGCCGAGATGCGCGAGCTGAAGACACACGGCGAAAAACGCGTGCGAGTTGTGCTCGAAGTGTTCCACCGCGTGCACCAGATGCTCACGAACGTCGATCCGGCCCTCGGGCTGACGATCCGGCTGACGCCGCGCTTCGTGGGGCAGATCGAGGACTGGATTCACGAGCTCAAGACGCGCAAGTTTCCGCCAGCCATCAACGAACTCGACGAACATCTGGTTCAGCCGCTTCTGGCGCAGCTCGAGACCGATGCCGGTCCGACCGTGGCGGCGATTGCCCGCTCCCGCCTGGGTATCGACGGCCGCAATCAGAGCGTCCGCAACCAGGCGAGAAAGCTCGGCGTCACCCGGGCGCGTATCTATCAACTGCTTGAGGACTGCCACCATGTGATGCAGGTCCGCTGGCCCGATGGAAAGCGTCAAATCGACGACCTCGCACAGTGGCTCGATCAGAACTACGCCTCGGCGGAGTGCGCCAACCTCGTAGCGTTGCTCCGAGAGTTGCTCTATCCGCTGAAATTCGACTCGGTCGCCGAGCATCTCGTCGCTCAGCCAGGCCGGGCCGGGGCCCGGCAACCCCTTGCCCGCACCGAACCCTAGCTGGTTCGAGTCCACGGCAAACGCTTATTATGGAAAGGCGCCGGTTTCTTCAAAGCCGGCGCCTTTTTTCGTGGCCGGCGAAGGGAGGCGCTTGTGACGCTGCCGATTGTCTATCTAGCTCGCCATGGCGAGACCGAGTGGAGCCTGTCGGGCCAGCACACCGGCAAAACCGACCTGCCGCTCACCCCTCGCGGCCAGCGGAACGCCCGCCGTCTCGGGGAGCGGATGGCCGATCTCCCTATCGCCCGGATCTTCACCAGCCCCCTGCTCCGCGCACGAACGACTTGCGAACTGGCGGGGTTCAGGGCGAAGGCGGAGGTCGACCCCGACCTGGTTGAATGGGACTACGGCGACTACGAAGGACTCACCAGCCAGCAGATCCATCACGAGCGGCCCGACTGGCAGCTGTTCCGCGACGGTTGCCCTGGCGGTGAAAGCGTCGCACAGATCCAGGCTCGCGCGAACCGAGTGGTTGCCCGCTTGCGAAGCCTCGATGGCAATACGATTCTGTTCTCCAGTGGCCATTTCTTGCGCGTGCTCGGCGCCCGTTGGCTGGGGTTGGAGGCTTCGGAAGGCCGATTGTTCTTGCTGACCACGGCCACGCTCTCCGCTTTGGGTTACGAGCACGACGATCCACTCGATCCGGTGATTCGACTCTGGAACGACGCCCGGCATGTGGGCGATTAATCCACGGCTCGCGTTCCTTTAGCTTTCAGGCAGGATGCGATATGACCTTCGGCTATGACCAACCGCTCTACATTCTGCCTTTCGATCATCGCCATTCTTACGGCTCGGAGGTGTTCGGCTTTCACGAGCCGCTGATACCGGATCAAATCGCCGAGATTGCCGCGAGCAAGCGAGTGATCTATGAGGGCTTTCAGCGGGCGATTGCCGCTGGAGTGCCGCTCGCCTCAGCTGGCATTCTGGTCGACGAGGAGTTCGGCGCCGACGTGCTCCGCGACGCGATTGCGGAGGGCGTGCTGGTGGCGTTGCCGGTCGAGAAAAGCGGCCAGCACGAATTCGACTTCGAGTATGGCGACGCTTTCTGGCAGCACATCGAACGCTTCTCGCCGACGTTCGTCAAAGTGCTTGTCCGCTACAATCCTGCGGGGGACTCTAATCTGAACGCCCGCCAGCTGGAGCGGTTGCGGCGACTGTCCGACTACTGCCGCTCCAGCGGACGTCGGTTGATGTTCGAACTGCTTGTGCCGCCGGAACCGGACCAATTGGCTTCGGTGGGCGGAAAGCAGTCCGACTATGACGTCCAACTGCGGCCTGGACTGATGGTGAAGGCGATCGAGCAGCTTCAAGACGGCGGGGTCGAGCCCGATGTCTGGAAAATCGAAGGGCTCGACCGAGAGGAAGATTGCCGACGGATTGTCGAAGCAGCCCGGCGGACCGATCCTGCCGGTAATGATCGCCAGCGAGTCGGCTGCATCGTCCTTGGTCGAGGAGAGAACGAGGCCAAGGTGCTGGAGTGGTTGGCGGTGGCCGCTCGGGTTCCTGGATTCATCGGCTTCGCGGTCGGCCGATCCAGTTTCCTGGCCGCCGTGACCGACCTTCGCGCGGGAGAGATCGATCGGGAGCAGGCAGCCACGCAAATTGCGGACAAGTTCCGCGAATGGGTCAACGCCTTCGAGTCTGCTCGCCGGGCCGCGGGAAACTGATCAGAAGCCGCGAAGCATGAGCCGCTACCACAACTCCGGGCTGGGCGGTCCGCCCGGTGGTTCGGCGAAGTACTGCCGGCTGGCTCGCGGAAAGATGTGCCGGCTGACGGGGGCAAAACCCTCGGCGTCGGTGAAGTACATATAGTGCGTAATGCGGATCGAATCTTCCGTGATTCGAATCCAATTGAAGGAGTTCTTCTCCGTCTCGCGCGCCCGGCCGCGTCGCGACGTGGATGTGCCGCTCTGGACGATGACGATGCCGTGCTTGCGATTCTTGCCGGCATAGAGATCGAGCGAGTTGCCGATGTAAGCGCGGTGCAGGTGTCCGCCGAGAATCATCTCCACTCCGAGTTCCTCGAATGCGTCGAGCGCCCGCCGGGCCTTGGGCATGACGCTGCTTTTCTCGTAGTCGGGCGCCGGGGAAAAATGGTGGTGAGCTACGACCATTTTGAATTGGTCGGCGGGTGACTTGCGGAACTCCTCGCGAGCGAAGTCGATGGCCGACTGGCGGATGCGGCCGTTGGTGATGGCCCGCAATGGCGACGTCGAATCCAGGGATACGATCGTTGCGTGTTCCAGCCGCAGCACATCGTTCAGGCGAGGCGAGATGTACTGGTGATAGAGCTCGTGCGGAGCAAACACCCGCTCCCAAACCCGATAGAGCGGCACGTCATGATTGCCGGGGCAAACCACGAGGGGGACCTTCGGCAGGCGGTCCAGATACTCTCGCGCCGCCTGATACTCGGCAGGCTTCGCCCGTTGGGTAAAGTCGCCACTGGCGACAATCACGTCCGGCTGGAGAGCTTCGGCGGCTCGCAACACGGCTTCGCCGATGTCGGGCAGATAATACGGCCCGAAGTGCAGATCCGAGATGTGCATCAAGGTGAGCATGGGCCTAGTGTAGCGCTTGAGCGAGGTCAGCGCAAACCACCCTCACCATGCCGCCCCGACGATCGATTCGCCAGGCATACGCGTTTGCCTGGCGATAGAGTTTTAGGCCGCCCGCCGCTGCGAGCCACTGGCGCCGATGCCGCGCTCGTGACGAGCCGACTCCAGCGACAGCGTATCGGTTGCCATCTGCTCCAGCGCTTCGGCGGCCGCCGTCACTCGTTCGACATGCCGCTCGCTCGAGCTGCCTTCCAGCCACGCGAGCAGCCGACCGACAGGGCGCGAGAGAGCCTCCAGCCGCGGCAGGCAAGCCGCATCGCTGGCCAGGGCGTGCAACAGATGAGAGACCTGCCCAGCCGAACACCGCTGAGCGTGGCGGCGATAGAACCGCTCCGCCGCAGCGCCGCCTCTTAGTCCGCCGGCCTCACCGATGGCGACGCGCGTCTGCATCGTCAGCGGCAGGCTCGTCTCGACAACCGTGCGCAGGCCGAGATCTGCGATGGCCAGCCCTAGGTCCAGGTCAACGTACGAATCGCCAAGCTGCTCATCGAATCCGCCCAGCGCCGTCAACACATCGCGGTGATAGAAGGCGGCATCCAGGCTCGGACCGGAAAGCTCCGCTTCGAGCGCGGCGACTTCGTCGAGCGATGTCGCAACAGCGACGCGCCGCCGGCCGTCAGCCGTCAGCAAAACGCCCGCTTGAAAACCGTCCGCGTCCCGCACGAGCGGCGCCACGGCGGCCACTTCCGGATCGTGAAAATGAGCCAGCGCCGGTTCCGTCCAATGCTCCGACACTTCCACACCGCAGCCCAGCAGGTGGATGATTTCGCCGTTCAGTTGCGGCAGAGCCGCGTTGATCAAGCCGGCGAGGGTCGTTTGGTCCGGGGCATGAATCAGCCGGACCTCATCACCCAGTGCGTAAGGGTCGTCGTACGGCGCGACATGGGCCAATACGACCTCGCAGTCGGCGGGCCTGTTTTCCAGGACCGACACGAGCGTCCCCTCAAACTGCTGAGGCTGACCTAACCAGGGAATCAGGATTGAGAGCCGAAGCACGCTAGCCATCCTTGGAGAGCAAGCGGCGAGAATCGAATTCCGCCGCGGGTCGGTCCCGTTAGGGATCTATTTCGGCAACTAGGCGAGCAGCCGATTATCTAAACTGCCCTTAACGCCCGCCTCCGCCCAACTCTGCCCATTTAACCTAGCGGGTGCTAGCAGAGGCTTGAGAATTCGCCGGCGTTAGGCCTCGTCGAACCGCGGCTCAAGGCCGAATTGCCGCAGGAAACGTATTTCCTGCTCCCGCATGAGCGCCTTGGCGTCGGGGGACTGATCGTCGTAGCCGACCAGATGCAGCGAGCCATGAATGACGTAGAGGAGCAGCTCGTCCATGGTCGTCCAGCCGAACCGATTGGCCTCGCGGGCCGCATAGTCTGCCGAGACGATAATCTCTCCCTCCAGCCGGCCGTCGGCCTCGTCCAGAACGAAGCTCAGCACATCGGTTGGATAGTCGTGATCGAGATACTTCCGGTTCAGCTCGTGCATCTGCTCGTCGTTGACGACGGCGATGCTGATCTCGCCCGCCGAGAAGCCAGCCGACTGGAGCACGGCACGGCAAGCGGCGACAAGACGCGGCTCGTCCACCGCATGGGTATCCTGCTCTTGCGCAATCAGAACTTCGATCAAGGCCGCAACTCGCTCTTACACCGCCTGATGCTCGGGATACTTCACCCGGCCGTGGTAAACGGCGGTGAGCGACTTCACGAGGCTGTCCTCGATCGTGCGCAATTCGGAGAGCGTCAGGCCGCACTCGTCGAACTGGCCATCCAGGAGCCGTTTCATGGCCAGATCGTGCACAAGGCTTTCGATACGCGCCGGAGTCGGATCGACGAGAGCCCGGCTGGCGCTCTCGACAACGTCGGCGAGCATCAGGACGGCCGCTTCTTTGGTTTGCGGCTGTGGGCCGGGATAGCGGAACGTGCTTTCGTCGAGATCCCCCGCGTCCGGAAACGCTTCCAGCCGCTTCGCCTCGCGGCGGTAGAAATACTCGACCAGCGTCGTGCCGTGGTGCTGTTCGATGAAGTCGATGATCGACTGCGGCAAGTGGTGCTGTCGGGCCAGATCGGCGCCGTCCTTCACGTGCGCAATGATCACCAGCGTGCTCATCGCCGGCTGGAGCGCCTCGTGGCGGTTTCCGTCGGGGCCTTGGTTCTCGACGAAGTAGGACGGCTTCAACATCTTGCCGATGTCGTGGAAATAGGCGCCCACGCGAACGAGCAGGCCGTTGGCGCCGATCGATTCGGCGGCGGTTTCGGCGATCGATGCAACGTTGATCGAGTGGTTGTAGGTGCCCGGCGCCCGGCGGACGAGTTGCTGGAGGAGCGGATGCTGCACATCCCCCAGTTCCAGCAAGCTGATGTCGGTCTGTACGTCGAACACGCGTTCCACGAACGGCAGGAGACCGGTCATCAGGATGCCCGCCACGACTGCGCAAAACGCGAACCATCCGGCCCCAATGATGAGCGCCGTATAGAACGATTGGCTGAACCAGGCTTCGATCCAATCATCGGTGATCGAGGCCGCGAAATTGGCTCCGAACGTCTGTCCCTCAAGCGTTCCGACGCCGATAGCCGTGAGCATTACCACCGCGCCCGAGACAGCGCCGACGTAGATCAGCTTGGTGCGACTACGAATTCGTCGCAGCAGCAGAATGGCCGCCGCCACCGCGCTCACCAGGATCACAAACTCCGCCAATCCGTGATGGAGGGCGAAGGCGATGATCAGGGCTACCGAAGCGCTGAGCAGCAGCGCGAGTTCTTTTTCGTAAGCGATGGCCGCCGTCATGCCGAAGATCAGCAGCGGAATCACCTCAGCCCGAAAGCGATCGCCCGAGGCCATCCAGCAAGCAGCGACCGTGACGACCACGGCGGTGAGCAGCGTGGCAAATCGCCGCAGGTCGGTGAGCACCCGCCGATTGCGGTGAAAGACATAAAATCCGCAGAGAACGTAGATCGCTAAGTAGAGGCCGAACGTCGCCAGACTATAGCGCAGGCGGGGGAGCCAGCCGAGTTGATGCAACCAGGCTTTATGTTCGTCCTGGAGCAACGTGAACGAAGTTACGTCGATCGGCCGACCCGCGGCGGCAAGCTGATCCTCGCCCGACTTGTAGTGCCGCATGAAATTCGGCACGGCGGCGGCCGCCTTTTCGGCCTCGGCTTCCGACGCGATTTCATCGCGCGTGAGCAGCTTGGCGCTCGGCAAATTCTTGTCGAGCCAGTTGATCATCATGTCGCCGACAATCTGGCCATCGTCCCCTTCGCCCATCTGAGCGCGCAAGGCGTCTTGCAATCGCATGTGAATGCCGGGGCGAATCTTGGCCAGGCGAAGCTCGTCGACCGCGGCGCGATGGCTTCGGGTGGCAGGACCGGCGCCAGCGGGTTTCACGAGGATCGTTGTCTGGCTTCCCTTCTTGGGAGGTTCGGTCGGATCGAGAATGCCGCTGCGCTCCAGCGGTTTCAAGGCCTGGGTGATGGCGTTCTCCAGCTTCGCCAGATCCATGCCGTTGTCGAAGAACTTTTGCAGGGCTCGCAGCCGACGTGTGGGCAGTTCCGGATCGGCCTCGGCGACGACCACCGGATCAAACTTCGACCAGTCGGTGGGATGCACGTCGCTTGCTGTCTCAGCTTGTCCGATCCGCAGCAGTTCGTTGGTCAACTCTTGCTTGAGCTGAACGAGCGGACCGAGATCGAGCGTGTAGACGTTCTCGGCCGAATCGCGTGCCTGTTGCTTGAGGCGGTAGGTTTCCTGCTTGTCGAGCACTTCGAAGTCGACCCGCGCGATCACATCGCGGGCCGGTACATGGCCGGTCCGGTAGGGAAATGGCGGAGCCCAGGCTTGGGTCAGCACCCACATGGCAATCGCGGCGACCAGGCACAGGCTCAGACGCACGAGAACGTCGCTACGGCGCAGCGTTTCGAAGAGTCGAGCGAAGTAGCCCGGTTGAGCCGCCAGACCGTTGGAGCGGTGTGGGCGGGATCGGCGAGGTGATGCGTACGACATGGCTTTTGATGCGGTGTCTGGTTAGCGACAGAGTCGCTTAGCGCTTGCGAGACAACGCAGCCTTGGGTTCATCCTCGTAGGCCCGCACAATCTCCTGCACCAGGCGATGGCGGACGATATCCGACTTGTTGAGTTGCACCACATTAATGCCCTTGATGTCGCTCAGGCGATGGAGCGCGTCGGTCAGCCCGCTGGCGCTGGCCCGCGGCAGGTCGACTTGCGTCGTGTCGCCGGAGATGACGATCTTCGATCCGTTCCCCATTCGCGTCAGGAACATCTTCATCTGCGAGACGGTGGTGTTCTGCGCCTCGTCGAGAATAATAAACGCTTCGTTCAGTGTGCGACCGCGCATGTAGGCCAGCGGGACGACTTCGACGACGTCCTGCTCCATGTAGCGCTTCATCTGGTCGTAGTCGATCATCTCCTGCAGCGCGTCGAGCAAAGGACGCAAGTAGGGATTGATCTTGGCCGTGATATCGCCCGGCAGGAAGCCCAGGCTTTCGCCGGCCTCAACTGCGGGACGGACCAGTACGATCTTGCGAATCTGGTGGTTCTTCAGAGCTTCGACCGCGACGGCGACCGCCAGGTAGGTCTTGCCGGTGCCGGCCGGGCCGATGGCGAACGTGATGTCATGCTCGCGGATCGACTGAACATAGCGCGCCTGACCCTGCGTGCGGGGGACGATCCGTTTTACGACGTTGACGACGTCGATCGGAGCGACGGTGTCGACTTTCTTGCCCTGCACGCGAGCGAGAACTTCGGCGACGAACTCCGCGGTGATTTCGCCCTGATCCTTTAGGCGGCTCATCAGTTGTTCGAACACCTGAGTCGTCTTGGCGACGGCTGACTCGTCTCCGGCGACTCGGATTGCGCCATCTCGATGCACGATCGAGGCGCCGAGCGTATCGCGGATCGTCCGCAAGTGCTGGTCGCGCGCTCCGAAGAGAGAAAGAACCCGCTGAGGCTCGTCCAGCGCGATGTTAGCTTCTGTCATGGAATTGGCGGTGGACCCGCAGATCACACTCGCCCCTGAGTATCGAAACCGTCCCGAGCTACAAGTATACCCAATCTGGAGACGGCGGCACTATGTCTGATGGGTGTGTTGATGTAACAGACGAAGAGGCAATGGTTTAGGTGACGGGTTCGGCTGCGGTTGGCCGAGTGGGTGGTGGTGGAAAGTGACAGTCGTTTGCGAGCCCTTTTTCGAAGTGTGGATTCGATGGCTCCGAGATGCAGCCAGTAAGGGGCGTTAGCCTGCCCCAACGCCCCGATCGAAAGCGTCCTGCTCTCGCACGCTAACCGCCAGGGACGACTCGAACAGGTTCGAGGAAATCGTCCAGGCTGGGTTCTGGTCCGTGTGGGCGTTGCAGTGGGTGACGAGCAGGTGATAGAGAAACTTGAAAAGCCGTCGCGGCACCCGCAACGATCGGAACGCCTCGATCAGGCGGTGCTCGCTGATGCTTTCGTCGAATAGCTCGCGGAGCGATGGCTTTTGCCCAGCCTGGGCGCAGGCACGGACCCGGGCGTCGGCTACGTCGAACAAAGCCTCTCCCGTCCATTCGAACGACGGAACCATGTTCTGCTTGTCCAGCCGGGCCCGCTGATAGAATTCCCGCTCCTCGCGCTCGATAAACCGCGTCAACTCGATCGGCAGCATCAGCTTGATGCCGATTCCCGGATGCTTGAGGAACTTGTTGTCCAGCATCGGCCAGAGCAGGGCCTTCATCAACTCGGCGGAGCCGTTGATCAGGTGCGGTTCGTCCACCCGGTCGACCAGCACGACGATCCCCGGATGGCCGAGCGATTGCAGGATGGCTTGCAGCTTCAGCAGCAGCTCATAGCGGTCGTCGGTGCTGTCTTTGTTGGGGAGCGGTTGGCCCGAAAGCTCGGCAAACGTGAAGTGCATCAGGATCTGACGCAGCGGGTTGGTTTCGTGATTGCCAACGCGCATCCGCCGCAGGATTCCCCGAGCAAGCCAGAAGTTTTTCCAAGCCTTGTGAATCCACGGCGCCCAGCCGATCACGAGCAAGATCGGATACACCCACAACGGCGGCAGCCACTCCGTCCAGCCGTTGGCGAGCATCACGATTACGCCAATCACAAGCAGCAGCGTCCAGGCGATTCCTAGCGCCAGCGGCCAGTGAGCGAACACCGAGTTGTACTTCAATCGCTTCCGTAGACGATGCCAGCGTCCCTTGAAGGTTTCGGAGGTCGACTGATCGTAGCACGCGGCCAGGAGCAGCAGATCGCGAGCCTGGTGTCGGTCGAGCTGATCGACGGCGGCCGGTTCGATTTGGCAATCGACCGACGTGCTCGGCTGGCGGACTTCGAGAATCCGATCGACGAGGCCTGTCACGGCGAGCGACAGGATCGCGTCCATGTGATCCCAAAGCTTCCAATGTTGCAGCACGCGATCTGGGCGGCGATTGCGGCTGCTCTGCCGGTCTCGGAAGCGATCGAGAAACGGATTGAAGTCGTCGTAGTGCACGACGAACAGCCGCTTGCCCGGATGCTCGCGGTTGTACTGCATCATGTGCCGGGCGAGTTGCAGCCGCATGGCCGTCTTGCCGGAGCCCTTTTCGCCGAAGACGATCGAGCTGGAAGGTTCGGTCGGATCGCCATACACCTTGTCCCAGGTCGGGTGGTAGGTGTCGTCGATGCAGTACTCCTTGAAGACGGGATCGGTTTGAGCGTCTTCCTCGGCAAACGGATTGCGCGCAATGCCGTGATGATCGAGAAACTGCTGAACCTTCATGATGACAACCTCGGTGCGCCGGTTCGGCGAGCGGTGGGAAACATGATCCCTATCCCCTCATAATAGCCTTTGCGGGCCGAGGTGTTTTGGCCGCCTGAGTGGATAAGTGCATAAAAAAGCCACGGACGGAGCACGGACTGAACACCGATCGGGCTCAAAAAAGGGGCCGGTTTTAGTACCGCTGCCCTGAGCTCGCATCCGTGTTCGATTCGTGTTCCATACGTGGCAATTGGTTTTGGAAGCTCGGCGAGGAGCGCCCGTGCTTACTGAACCTTCAGGCTGTCGACCAGCTCGCGGAAGGCTTTTTCGTTTGCGGCGACCGTTGCTTTGGGGCCATAGAACTTGAAGAAGTAGTTGCCCGCCTTCTCGGTCTCGATGATCGCGGCCAGCATTCGGTAGTCTTCACGCAGCACGGTCTTGCCGCCGGCGAAGGGGCCGCCCGGCATGTCGCGATAGGTGCCCGCCACGTCCACGTAGTGAACGTTCTGGCCGTTGACCTTCAGTTTCTCGATTTTCGCGGCCTTTTTGGTGTCGCTGCCGTCCGGTTGGTCGAACTGCCCGATCCAGCGGTCGATATTGGCTTCGATCGAACCCCCCGCGCCCATGACCGTCATTCGGCCGGGCTGCTCATCATCCTTGGCTGGCGGAATGGCGAACTCGGCTTCGACAATGCGGATGCGGGGCTGCTTCTTCTCCCAGCCTTCCGGCGACTTGAACGTGATCTTGCCTTCCCCGACCGTAACCGTGCTATCGCCGGCCGGCTTGTCTTCGGCGGTGACCAGGCCAACGGCAATCAACGAGCAGAGACTGGCAAACGCGATGCGAGCGAGCATGTACGGTTCCTCAAGTGAGCAAGTTAGATGCACGATAGTCGGCAGCCGAAACCGGCGCCTGGCTGGTTTGGGACGGTTCGCCTGATTGTACCCCACCCAGCACCACAACCAACACGCCCACCATCACCAGGCACAGGATCGTGAGTATGACCAGGGCGATGATGGCCAGGGCGTTCGATTTCTTCTTGCCGCTGACGTAGCGATTGGTCGTGCGCGCTACCGTGGGGGTGACGACCGGAATGATGGGTTCGGCCGCGGCTGGCCCCGGGGCGCCAAGACCGGGAATGGCTTCTCCTGCGTTCCTCCAATCGGGCCAGCCTTCGCGCCACACGAGCGATGAGCGGGTCACCCGCCCTTCGGCGATCCACTTTCGCATGATGTCGCCGCGCGCCGGGCCATACTGACCTCCCGACGGTGGCCGTACGTACCAAACGGCCGCCGGGTTCTCTGCGATGGGATCGATGCCCGTGACAGTCGCTCCCACAGGAACCCCTGGCGGCGCTGTCCCAGCCATGGTGGGTCCTACGGCAACCGCCTGTGCCACGGGCACGGCGGCGGGGTTGCCGAGCGAAGCACCCGCCGCGGGATCCGCAGGACGAACCGGGATTCCGGCAGGAATTGCTGCGACGCTTGCTGCGGACTGCGGATAGGGCTGCCCGCTCGGAGGAATCGCCGGCTGACCGACCGGTACGGCGGTTATCGGCACCGGTGATGCGGCAACTGGCTGCGCTGGAACGGCTGGCGCAACCGTTGGAGCGGTGGGCGCTACGACGGGCGCCGTGGCGGGCTGTTGATTGGCTCGTGAGGACGATGAAACGTCATTGGCCTGCGCTGTGACGTCGAGGGCAGGACCGTCCTCGCGATCCTCCTCAGAGGGCTGAGTCGGAATGCGGAACTTTGCCCCGCAATGAGGGCAGACCCCTTTCTTCCCCGCCAAGAACGACTTGACGTTGAGTTTGTGCCCATTGGGGCAGTTGAACTTAATGCCCATTCCGATTCGCCTGCTGCGCCCACGGCTGGAACATCCGTGCCGCCGCAATAGCCTGCCCCCACAATTGCTTGCCTCGCCGCCCATTATACCTGCGACATTCGTAAACGGCGAAGCAGGCCCAAACGTCGGTTCGGGCCTCGTTGGCGGGGCGTCCGCTGCCATAACCGGCCCAGGCGGCGTAACCCGACTCGCCGGTCAGGCTGCAGCCGCCAAAGTGCGACTCGCAAAGAGCAGGTCCGCTACCAGGGCATCACGAATTTCCCGCTCGTGCTCCGGGTTGCCGGCTCGCAGGACGGCGGACGGGTGGTACGTGGCGATGGTTTGGGGGCAGAGCGGCGATTCCAAAATCTGGCCCCGCAGGTCCGAGAGGCGATCCCGTCGCCGCAACACCGATTGGATCGCCGTTGCCCCGAGACACACGATCAACTCCGGCCGAAGCTGCGAAAGCTCGGCGAGGAGCCACGGCCGACAGGCTTGAATGTCGTAGTTCGTCGGGCGCTGGTGCAGTCGTCGTGTCGCGCGCTGCTCAAACTTGAAGTGCTTCACGGCGTTGGTCAGATAAATCTGCTCGCGAACGATGCCTGCTTCGCGCAGCGCCGCATCCAAGACTTTGCCCGCAGGACCGACAAACGGTCGCCCCTGACGGTCTTCCTCATCGCCCGGTTGCTCGCCGATGAGCACCAGCCGAGCGGTGGACGGGCCTTCGCCAAATACAACCTGCGTAGCCGGCTCACACAGTCGACAGCCTTGGCAGCCGCGCGCGGCTGCTGCCAACGTCGGCAAATCGAACGTCGGTGGAATGAATTGCATCGCGGTCGCGGGCGCCACTTGCTGCTCGACCATCGTGGCGACGCGCCGGTTGGCCTGGGCAACGAGGTCGGACACTTCCGTCGCCTCGGGCAACGTTCGCCAGTGACGCACCGGCATCTCGCGCTTCATGGTCTTTTGATTGACGCGGGCAGGATTAAAGATCGAGCGATAGTAGGTCCGCCACAAGTTCTCGAGTTGGTCGTCCTTTGGCGCTTCGCTTGCCGGAACGCCGTGCGTGTAAGTCAATTGAGCCTGATCCCAGTGGACCGATTCGTCAGGCGTCAGGATCGACCAGTTCATCGTCGGGAAACGGCGACTGAAGAACGGCGCCGCAAGTTGCACGATGCGATGGTCCGGCCGATGCCAGGCGATAAAGTGTTCGACTCCCCGATCGTTGACGGCTCGACGAAAACGAACGAAAGCGTGCATCTTGTGTACGTCGCGGGCGATCGCTTTCTGCATCCGGGTGAGGCGATGCACTTCGGGGTCGGTGGCGATTTCGAGCAAGTTCGGCTGACCGTGCGTGATCCGCCATAGGGCCCGATAGAGCAAGTCGAACCGGTCTTTGTCGCGGTGGCAGGCGACCTCACGCGCCAGCTCAATAAACGCGGGCTGCACGTGAAAGGGGCTCGCCGGCGTACGTGTGTTTTCCAAGGGTGGTGGCGCAGTTACGGACAGATCGGCGTGCAGTTCACCGAGCCACTTCTGCTGGGCATCGTCGGTGAAGCGCACGTCGGCTGGGGCGATCTGTGCGGCGAGCAGACCACGGCAGACGGTCCGCCACTCGTCGAACGATTTCGTCACCAGGTGTCGCATGGCGGAGCGTCAGACCTCCCCCGTGCGCGCCGACTGAACCGCGTCGAACAGCAATAGCTGTCGATCACGCGGGCGGAACAAGTCCGCGAGATTCTCCCGCTCCAGGGTGGCGAGTGAAGGGCGGTAGTCCCGTGTAACCACAAACTCCTTGGCCCGCTTCCAGGCCACGCCCAGTCGTTTCAGGTCGGCCACGGAAAGCGAATGATGCCGCCGGGCCGAAATCATCCGGTCGACGCTGCGCACTCCTAAACCCGGCACGCGCAAGAGCAGCTTGCGACTCGCGGTGTTGATGTTGAGCGGAAACTGGTCGCGATGGGCGAGGGCCCACGCCAGTTTGGGGTCGTGCTCCAGCGAAAGGTTGTGGTCCTTTTCCGCCACGATCTCCTCGAGCTCGAAACCATAAAACCGCAGCAACCAATCCGCCTGATAAAGGCGATGCTCGCGCTCCAGCGGCGGCCGAACCGCTGGCAGCCGATCGTCGCTATGGGGAATCGGGCTATAGGCGGAGTAATAGACCCGGCGCAGTTTCTGTTCGTTGTACAAGGCGGAACTTGTACGCAGGATCTCCAAGTCGGGCGTTTCCGTGGCTCCGATCACCATCTGCGTGCTTTGTCCGGCCGGGACGAACTTCGGCGCTTGGAATCCCGCCTGTTGGTCAGCGCGGTTCTCGTCGATCTTCTCGCCGATGGTGTCCATCGCGGCGATGATCTCCGGCTGGTTCTTCTCTGGCGCCAATTGCTTCAAGTCGCCCACCGTCGGCAGTTCGACATTCACGCTCAACCGATCGGCGTACAGTCCGGCCTCGGTGAGCAGCTGCTCGGACGCGCCGGGAATCGTCTTGAGATGGATGTAGCCGCCGAACTGGTGCTCCTCGCGCAGCTTCCTTGCCACGGCGACGAGCTGTTCCATCGTGTAGTCGCTGGACTGGATAATGCCCGAGCTGAGAAAAAGCCCCTCGATGTAGTTCCGCTTATAGAACTCCAGCGTCAGCCGGACGACTTCGTCGACCGTGAAGCGAGCCCGCGGCGTATCGCTCGTGATGCGATTGACGCAGTACTGGCAGTCGTAGATGCAGTAGTTCGTCAGCAGGATCTTCAGCAGCGACACGCACCGGCCGTCGGGCGTGTAGCTGTGGCAGATGCCCATCCCCTCGGTGCTGCCCAGGCGGCTGCCAGGGCGCGTGGTCTTCGAACCGCTGGAGGCGCAGGAGGCGTCGTACTTGGCCGCGTCGGCGAGAATCGCCAGTTTGGAGGCAACATCCATAACCGCCTAACCGCAAAGA
>JAEZAS010000076.1 GCA_023430365.1 Planctomycetota bacterium | reverse complement strand
AGAGGAGCCCACCCTTTGCGGCCGGAAAGCCCAATCCATAAATAAGCCCCAGATCGATGTCGCGCACGTCGCGGGCCACGTGTTCCTCGAGCAGCCGCGTGGCTTCGAGCAGCATCGGCAGGAACAGACGGTGCTGGACCTGCTCGTCGTTGAGTTCGATTCGTCGCCGCGTGTAGTCGTCGAGCAGCTTGGCCACGGCTGGGTCGGGCTGCGGAGTCTTGGTCTTGTTTTCGTAGCTGAAGAAGCCTTTGCCCGCCTTCATGCCGAGGCGACCCCGCTTGACCATCGCGGGAACCAGCGGCGAAGCGGCCACTCGCGCGGGAAACGCGTTGTACATCGTCCGGCCGGCGTACATGGCCGTGTCGAGTCCCACCATATCGTAAAGCGCGATCGGTCCGAGCGGCATGCCGAACGCAACGGCGGCACGATCGATCTGCTCGATCGACAGCCCATCATGCAGCAGCTCGATCGCCTCGTTCATGTAGGGAAACAGCAGCCGATTGACCATGAACCCTGGGCCATCGTTGACGACCACCGGCATCTTGCCGATTTGCTTGGCCAGGGCGACCGCGCGGGCGATCGTTTCGTCGCTCGTCTGAGCCCCGCGAATCACCTCCACCAGCTTCATTCGCCGGACGGGATTGAAAAAATGCATGCCGCAAAAGCGATCGGGCCGATGCAGCCCTTCGGCCAGACGCGTGATCGGAATCGTGGAGGTGTTGGATGCAAGGATCGCTTCAGCGCCGAGGCGCGGTTCCAGCCGGCAAAAGAGCTGCTGCTTCGCTTCCTGGTTTTCGACGACTGCTTCGATCAGGAAGTCGCACGTTTCAATCGTCGATTCGGGGCCACTCGACAGGAGCGACGCAAGCTCGTGCGTGCGGGTCGAATCGGTTCCCTTCAGCTTCTTGCTGTAGGCGGCCTCTTCGAGGATCAGCGGAATAGCCGCTTGCATGGCCTCCCGCCGGGCGTCGGTGACCACCGTCGCCACGCCGTAACGAATGGCCGAAGAAGCGATCCCCGCGCCCATGATGCCCGCGCCGATGATTCCCAGCGAGCGCACGGGCGTCGGCTTGAACGAAGTGTGATCGATCCCGGGATCGCGTTTGTTGCGATCGGTGAGGAAGTGGACGTTGAGCAATGCGCCGCTGGTCGGCAACGCGAAAAGCTGGGCGAACGTTTCGGCTTCGCGCTCCAGAGCCTGCTCGGCAGTGACGAACGCGCTTGAGAGGATCAATTCGAGCGCCACCTGCGCCGGGGATTGCGGGCCGCGAGCATCGGCGGCGAGTCGCTCGCGCCAGGTTGCGGTGAGCAGCTCCAGTTCGGTGGGAGGGAAGTCGATCGCCTGCTCGCGCCGCTGGCGAGTCTCTTTCCATTCTGGGCTGGTCTGCGCCTGTCGAAGCAGACGAATCGCCGCAGCGAGCAGTTGTTCGGTCGACACCGCGTCTTCAGCGAGACCGATGCGCACGGCGTCGGAGGCGTCGACCGGCTCGGCGCCGAGGATCATCTCCAAGGCCAGCGGCAGGCCGACGATGCGCGGCGCTCGCGCGGTTCCGCCCCATCCGGGAACCAGTCCCAGGTGCGTTTCGGGTAGGCCGAGGCGGGTCTTGGGCGAATCGGCGACGAGCCGATAGTCGCACCAGAGGGCCAGTTCCAACCCTCCGCCGAGGCAATTGCCGTCGATCGCCGCAACCGTGGGACTCGAAAGCCTGCTGAGGCGCGACCAGAGCGTTTGTCCTCGCCGGCACAGCGCAACGACTCGGTCGCTCGGGGCGCCTTGCAGGGCTGCAACCTCATGCAGGTCGGCCCCGGCGATGAATTGGCCCGGCTTCGCGGAGCGGATGATCAGTCCGGCCAATTGCCCCCGTGATTCAACCTCGCCAAGGGCCGTTTCGAACTCGTCCAGCACGGACGACGACAGGACGTTCACTCGTTTGTCCGGCTGGTCAAACGTGACGAGAGCGATGTCGGGTTCGGGCCAGGACAGCGAAACAGATTCAGGCATCGGAAGCGGGAGAAATTCAGGAAGACGTGGCGAATCAGAGGCGGGATCGCCCCGCGGGCGACCCCAAGGGACGCTGCATGCTACCCCCAGCCGACTTAGGCCGGAAGGGCGTGATTCGCCGCACCCATTGCACGTGGTTGACAGCCGCCATGCGGCATGGTCATTCTAGCGTCGCAGCCGCAATCGCGGCGATTTTCCCCGTCTACTCTTGGTTCCACTCCGATGATTGCACTTCGATTTGCCGTTTCGCGTCGCCCGGTTCTCGCCGCGCTGGTTTCCGCCTTGTTCCTGGCATTGCCCATCAGCGGTGGGGCGCAAGCTGCGGAGGACGAAAAGGCCGAGGAGGCGCGGACTGTGTCGCTGGTCATCGACTACGGCGATGGGGGTCAAAAGCACGTATCGCTGCCGTGGAAGGAAGGGATGACCGTCCTCGACGCGCTGGAAGCAGCCGCAAAGCACCCCCGCGGAATCAAGTTCAAGAGCCGCGGCAAAGGGGAGACGGCGTTCGTCTCGGCGATCGACGACCTGGAGAACGAGGGGAGCGGCCGCAACTGGACCTACCGCGTGAACGACAAGCCAGCGACGAAGAGCTGCGGAGTGGCCGAGCTGGCGGCAGGGGACGTCGCCTTGTGGAGATTTCGAGCGTCCCGGTAAAATCGCCTTAAATGAGCGGCTGGCCTGGAATTTGGGCTTCAGCGCTAAGAACTTGGGAGCATTGCTGTGAAACGCGAAACCGTTGTGGACGTTGCCGTTCTTACCCTGTTAGTCGCTGCGGGGGCTGGATCGCGCGTGCTGTTCCACGATCTGCCGAACTTTGCTCCCATTGCGGCCCTGTCGCTGTTTGCCGGTTATTTCTTTCGCCGGTGGACGCTGGCCGTCTTTGTGCCGCTGCTGGCGATGGCGATCAGCGACGCCGTCCTGGGCGCCTACCAGTGGCAAATGATGGTCGTCGTTTACGCCATGCTCGCGCTGCCGGTGGCGGCCCGGCCGGTGCTGCGGCGATTCCTGAGCTTCGAACGCGGCCGGGCGGTCGGCAGCCTGTCGGCCTTTGGTGGGCTCGTTGGCTGTAGCCTCGCCGCCTCGGTCCTCTTCTACCTCGGGACCAACTTCGCCTGGTGGCCGTGGAACGACCTCTATCCGCACAACTACGCCGGTCTGGTCGAGAGCTATGCGGTGGGCTTGCCGTTCTTTCGCTATACCCTGACGGGCGACCTGTTCTATGCCTGCGTGCTGTTTGGCGGCTATGCGGCCGCCGTGCAGATGGGCTGGGCGAGCAACGCCTCGGCTCGCGTCATCAAGCCGCTCGTTGCCCCCGCTGCGGCCAACTAAGACCGTCGCTGAAAGCCGGACGAAGCCGTTGCGTCGTCCGGCTTTTCCCTAGAGAGTCTGCGGCAAATCTCTACCGACCCGCCGCGGCAGCCGCTGCCGGAGCCGACGTCGGCCGAACCGCTGGAGCGGCCGCCTTGCCTGGGCCAGGAGCGGGAGCCCCGGCTGTGGGAGCCGGCGGAATCCCTGGAACGCCCAACTCGTCCTCGGGCGAGTCAGCCGCCGGCGCCACTGGCTTGGGCCGACGGGTCAGGTCGTCGAGCGGCTTGAGCGCCCGGCGCAGATCCTTGTCGAGGTCGGCGAGCATCTGGTCGGGCGTCTCGATGATCGTGATCGCCTTCTCCAAGCTCGCCCGGATGTCGGCCACCGCCTTCTTCTCGGCAGGCGTCTTGGCCAGCTTTTCCGCGCCGCGCGTCGTATTGTTGGGGTCCGCAGGACCAACCAGTCCCAACTGGACCCCGTACAGACGAGCGCGCATCTTCCGCCGCAGCGGATCGAGGCGATATCCCTTCGGGTCCTGCTGGGCGGCTCCGCCGAGTAGGCCGCCATCGCCCATAGCGCCGTAGCCGGGCATCATCGATTCGCTGTAGCCGCTGCCGCCATAGCCGCCGCTCGACTGGTTCTTGAGCAGCTTCTGGCGTTCTTCCTCTTCCTTTTTCAGGTTGGCGACCCGGTCGAGCTCCGACAGGCAGGAGACAACCGCCAGTTGGCCCAGTTCCTTCGCCGTCGTGGTAGTGTCCATCTTTGCCGGAGCAACATAGCTGCTGCGGCCGATGGCGCTGGCTGCGGCGACGCGGACATCGACCGGTTCCGTTTCATCCGTGAGGACTTTGTTTAAGGCATCGAGCACACCCGGATCTCCTTTGACCCAGCCCGAGTGTCCCAGCCCTTCGATCGCCCGTCGGCGCATCCAATTGTGCCCCTCCAGCGATCGACCTTCCGGCGGCTCCTGCTGCAGGGCCAGGTCCTGCAGGGCTTTGATGACGCCGTTGCGAGTGGCTGGCGGGATCGGCGTGGCACGGAACGGGTCCCACTCCATGTGCCGGACCAGGCCAACCAGCGCTGCGACCTTGAGCAGGTCGGAGTTCTCCTTGCGGGTGAACTCGGTGTACAGGATCGGCAGGGCGCGGATGTGCGGCTCGGGGGTCGAGCGAGCGTTGCCGATGCGGACCGCTTCGGTTTGGTTCAAGCTGCCAATGATGATCAGGGCGTTGTAGCGAACGGCAGGATGAAAGTTCCCCTGCACGATCGGCACCAGGTTGGAGATGGCAAGATCGACGACGTGCTCATGCACCTCGGCGTCCTTGGCGTTCTCCAGATAGTCGCGGATGAAGCGATAGCGCTCCTGGGGCAACTCCTCGAGCGCCTTCGGATCGGTCTGCGTCATCATCGGAAAGTAATGACGATTGAAGTAGGCGTCGAACATGGTCTGGTTGTCGGTCAGCAAATTCTTGCCGTCGATGACACCCTTCACATGTGCTTTCACCTTGCCTTCGGCCACCCGGTCGGTCAAAAACCGGGCCACTGGGGGCAGAACGCGGTAGCCCGAAGCGTCGACCGCTTCGTCGGCTGGCTTGGCCTGGGCATGTACCGGGGCGCTCCACGTTGAACCGGCAACGACGAGAGCCAAGGCAACCACGGGGCGAAGCCAGACGGTGGCGCAGTACGAACCAGTATTTCGACGCACGATCGAACCTCCCCCTGCCGTCCTACCCCAAGACAAGACCCACAGCCGATTGCTCCCTGGCAATTGAGCTGCAGGCGGATGTTAGGCGGCAGTTCACTTGTAAGGCATTTACTTCAAGGGCGGCGTTCGCCTGAAGCGACCATCGACGGCCGCACGCCGCCTACCCCTGTTCCGCTACGGCGCAGCAATCGCTGAACCGGCTCCTCCGGGGAGGCGCTCTGGCTCAAATCGCTGACCTGGCGTCTACTCATTAAGTTAGTCGGAGCCAACAATTAATGTCAACTAAAGTGCCCGCAAACTGAGCTATAGCCGGCCGAACTTCCCCCGTTTCAGCCCACATCGCCCGTTGCTGGCGGCCGACCGCCCGCTCAAACCCCTATGACCCTCCTCTACCACGATCTGTTTTTCCTCCGCCACATGACCGGGTCGCACCCCGAACGCCCCGGCCGGCTGAAGGCGGTGGATGAGCGGCTGACGGAACTCAAGCTCCTGGATCGCTGCGTTCGTCCGACTTGGGGACCCGCCGAAATCGACCAGATCGAGCGGGTCCACGACCATTTCTACGTCGACGAACTCCGCAAGTTTGCCGCGGCTGGAGGCGGGCGCATGGAGGCGGACACGGTGCTCAGTCCGCAGTCGTTTGAAGTGGCGATGCTGGCCGCGGGAGCCGTGTGCGACGCGGTAGATCGGGTCCTGCGCGGGGAGGACACCACCGCCCTGTGTCTCGTACGCCCGCCTGGGCATCACGCCCTGCACGACGCGGCGATGGGGTTTTGCCTGGTCAACAATGTGGCGATCGCGGCCCGCCAGGCGATCGCCGTGGGGCGATTGGACCGCGTGCTCATCGTCGATTGGGACGTTCATCACGGCAACGGCACCCAGGCGATCTTCTGGCGCG
>JAEZAS010000505.1 GCA_023430365.1 Planctomycetota bacterium | reverse complement strand
AAGAATCTTCACGACGGTAACGCCGGGGAAAATCATGGCGTAAGCAATATCTGGGCGTTCTGTTCTGACCAGCTTGTTCGAAAATTCTAGGATAGCCGCGTTGCCACACGCCGCCGATACGACGCCGGCGACCTCGTCGAATGGCATCCGGAACACGTAATGTCCGAGAACCAGAATCGGCAACACGAGCGCAAGCAGAATGAGCGCCCCGTACCCGAGAAACAGGAGTCCTGTTTCGGCGACGGTGGCTGCAAACTTCGGCCCAGAGGTCATGCCAACCTGCGCAAGAAACAACGTGAGGCCGAGATTCCGAAGCACCAAGTTGGCCGAGAGTGGAATCGTCCAATTCACGCCGTAAGTGTGGCCGAGTTTCCCTAGAACAAGAGCGACGACAAGAACGCCCGCCAGCCCGATTGTCAGGCTGCCAATTCCCGGGAGTGGCACTTGAATCGCCCCGATGAAGAAGCCGAGGGCGAGACCGAGGCCGATGGAAACGTAGCTGAACTCCGCCGTGCCCTTGATGGAATCGCCAAAGAACCTTCGCATGGCCGGAAAGTTGGCGCGTTCAGTCAGCAGGCCGACGCGGTCGCCGGATTCGAGCAAAAGATTGGGGCGTGTGAGCAGATCAACGTCGCCGCGACGAATGTGTGTAACCAGGAATCGAATGCCATCGGGCGCCGTGAGTTCGCCTAGCGGCCGTCCGATCAGAACGGACCTCGACACAAAGACATTGAGGTAGTCCAAGTCGCGGCGATCACCAGTAATCCGGCCCGGTGCCGCTTCACCTAACAGGACCTGGGACTGGTCGAGCGACTGTCGGTTGGGACCGGCAGCTAACACGAGCGAGTCTTCGGTGAGAATTGTTTCCGGAAAGGCAGGCTGGTTGCGATCATCCCGGCGGACCGCCACGATCCGCACTCCTGCTGGCAGCTCGGCAGCTATCTCTGCGACGCGTTTGCCTACCAGCTCTCGATTGCGAACTGCGATCTCTTGAAGTTCTTGATCCGTATTAGCGGGAACCTCAATCCGAGGTCTCAGGATCAGAATGGCGATCTGCAAGAGCAGAATCGGTCCAGCAACTCCGAATGGATAGGCGACCGAGTAACCAACGGCTGGGTCGTCATTGCCGAGAGACTGAATCGCCGCTTGAAGCGTGGGTGTGCTCGTTCCAGAACCAGCGAACAAGCCAAGTCCATAACCGAGGGCGATACCGCTTCGCACAAGAGCTAGGGTTACGGCGCCTGCCGCGAACACACCAGCCAGGGCGAGCGAATTCGCCCTCCGTCCCTCTGCGGTTGTAAGCCCCCGGAAGAATTCCTTTCCATATTGAACGCCCACAGCATAAAGAAAAATCGCCAGACCGAGCGTGCCGATCGCCGGCACTGGGACTGATTCAGGAGCGAACCAACCGACCGCCAGAGCAACGAAGAGCACCGCTCCAACACCAAGCGACATTCCATGTACGTTGACCTGGCCGACGAGATAGCCGATAGCGATCGTCAGAAACAGCGCCGCCATGGGCTGCGCTTCTAAGAGCGTCCTTAATGCATGCATTTTGAATCGCCCCCTTCCCTCACCAACCATCGATTCCGGCCCGAGTCGTTTAGTGCGCGGAAAGCGATTGCGTGAGTGCTTCATACTGCTCGATCGAGGCGCCGTCGAAGCAGGCCGTGATCATCTGCCTCCCTAAGGGATCGAGTTCAGGATCGCGGAACTGCGCGAGTTGTTCATGGAAGAACTGAGTAAGTTG
Source organism: Planctomycetota bacterium (assembly GCA_023430365.1). Lineage (GTDB taxonomy): Bacteria > Planctomycetota > Planctomycetia > Pirellulales > Pirellulaceae > JAEZAS01. The sequence continues at coordinate 17,667 of JAEZAS010000505.1, read as the reverse complement.
TGTAGCACCCACGTCATAAGCGTCTACACCTACCTCAGGCTGGGCTGACACGTCGAAGAACGACCGCTCAACTGTTTGCCCTTCCAATTGCAGTTCGCGAGGATGGTAGCCGAGCAACGGGCAGCGCGACTGGATCAACTTGTCCTGAGGGATCTTGCTGCGTTCGGCCCGGGCGAGGCACTCTCGCGAGATCCATTGCGGCGCGAACCCTACCTGCCAAGCGCCGATGTGTTGATTGGGAATTAGAGCAAACAGGGTTGAACGGGTGTCCATGATCTGATGGAGCAAGATATTCGCCTGGTCAACTCGACGCCCAGTCGCGAAGGGCCAATAGGAGCCTACTCCTTCCGATTGCATCCCCTCTTGTGAGACGATTGAAGGGTTGCCGTGTCCACGCGGCGCCACCAATCGCCACAACCAGGCAAGCGCCGGTGGCAACACGTGGAATATGCCGACGATGCCGTAGGTCGGCTTCTCGCGAGTGCAGGGTGGGCAACGGATGCCGAAGCTGCGGATGTCGACCGTCACGGCTTCCTTGACTACCCCGGGAATGTAGTCGCGAGGGATCACGAGCCGAGGATTGGGACAGCGAACCCCGGGCTTGTCCTCGATATGTTCCCAGATGAGCGTGGTGGCGCCTGGTTTGGCCAGCATGTTCAAAAACAGAAGTGGTCCAGGCGGATGAGTGGCGAGTTTCTCTAGCGCCGGATCCGTACCGTAACTTTGAATGTGATTCACGCGTACGAACCAGCCCTGTTCGGCGTCGACCAAGGACAGCTTCGGGTTATCTCCGTCGAGCCTTTGCAGGTCGGGGTGACACAGCGCCATATCATCGGTCACTGGACGCAACTCGCATCCCTGAGGGAGAGTCACGTACTTGGTTTCCTTAGTAACTAAATTGGTACCCAGCCGGAGCCGGCCATCGGGCTCGCGGTGCACTGCTTCCAGCATCTCACTCTTACCGCTCCCAGAGGCGCCCTCATGCATGATGACCGTGACTCGTTTTTGTGGCGTCGTCGCCTGCACCGTCGAGCAGTGGGCCGTTGTCCAAGGGATTTCTCCCCGCTCGCCTGCCGTCAGCAGCATCCCGTAGACGCCTTTCTTGGCGGATGGCCCTGGGTAGAGGTTGTAGCTGAATAGTTCGTGCAAACCGGCTTCCTCGAAACGTCGATTGTGAACGACGACCTGCTTCCCGCCGAAGTGCGTATGGCGAAAAATAGGCGCCGTGTACAGGATCGCATCGTGATGGTACTTCGATCCCTCCTGGCGGATTCGCTCAAGCGGAATGATGCCCTGCAGCATTGCCAGCCCCAGAGCAAAGAACCCGGCGTTGGCAGGACAGATCGCAACGGCATTCATCGCCCGGCCGGGCAATCCTGATTCGAAGAAAAAGCAGGCGAGCGGCTGGGTCTTTAGCCACTCGAGCGTCTCTTTCCGTAAGGGGGCGAACTCTTTCCCGAAACGCTCTCTGTACGTGGGCTTATCCGTCGGTCCGTCATCACCGATTACCATGCAGTCAGCGTCGCGCCGGCGCATGTAAGCCTCGGGGTAGTTGGCTGCAATTCCGTTGCGTACGCGACACACCTGCGCTTCGGGAACAAATCCCCTACCTGGAACTTCGTAGCCGACGGTGTAATACCCCTGTGCGTCGCACTGTTCCTGTGGTACCGCCAAATCGAGTAATTCTTCCACTGATCCAACGAGTGTTAGTCGGCCCTCCTCTTCGGCTGCACGAAGCACCGCTAATGCCGAGTGTGAGAGTGTGATTTCGGGTATCTGCGTCAGGGACATCGGGTCGTCTCGGCGTGGCTCTGGGTATTGGCTGGGCACGCGCTAAAGAGGCCGGCGCGCGTCGGCCGGGCAGATTTTCCGGATGAAAAGGCCGAAAATGAGATTGAAGTTGACTATCGAACGCAACGCTGGGAGCATCGTGGTCCGAAGCGACCTCGCTATTCAGTTCTGTCCTGCTTCGATCATGCGTTGCGATAGTCGTAGCCGCGACCCAGAGAGGTCCACACAGATTCACCGAGTCACCAGTCTGGATGGTGCGCCAGTGACCCACTTGCACGCGACCGCGACTGTTCTCCTGGAAAGATACTGACTACAGCTGAGGATGGCTTAACTCATTTGACGGTACTTCCACGCTTTGCATCTGCACCACATTAGAAGTTGGCATAGTTGGCTGACCGAGGAGCTTGACGATCACGTAATAGAAGACCGGCGTCAGGAAAATCCCGAAGACCGTAACTCCTAGCATTCCGGAAAAGACGGCGATTCCGAGCGTGCTACGCATCTCAGCGCCGGCTCCCACCGCAAGGGCCAAAGGAACGACGCCGAGGATGAACGCGAGCGACGTCATGATGATCGGCCGCAGTCGCAGGCGGCACGCTTCGATCGTCGCGTCGGCTGGCGTCGCTCCACGAGCAGACTTCTCTTTGGCGAACTCGACGATCAGGATCGCGTTCTTGCTGGCAAGTCCTACCAGCACGACAAAGCCGATTTGCACAAAGATATTGATGTCCAGCCCCGCCAGAGCGACACCGGCAACGGAACTTAGAAGACACATCGGTACCACCAGAATCACGGCCAAGGGGAGCGAGAGGCTCTCGTACTGGGCGGCGAGGACCAGAAACACGAGCACCACTGCTACGGCGAAGACGATGATTGCCGTATTGCCAGCGTCGATCTGCAACTTGGTGAGCTCGGTCCACTGCAAATCCATCCCCTGCGGCAGTTCATTCTGAGCGATCCCCTCGACCGTCTTGATCACCGTCCCGGAGCTAACTCCGGGCAGCGAGCTTCCATTGACGGCCGCGGCTGTGACGCCGTTGTAGCGAATGACAAGCGCGGGTCCACCGACCTCGTTCACGCTGCAGACACTTCCGAGCGGAACCATCTCGCCAGCGTTGTTGCGCACCTTCAACTGGCGAACCTGATCGGGAGTCAGCCGAAAGCTTGGATCGCCTTGCAGGTTGACCTGCCACGTACGACCAAATTGATTGAAGTCATTCGTGTAGTAGCCGCCTAAGTACAACTGAAGCGCAAAGAACACTTCGTTAAGCGGCACGCCCATCGCTTTGCACCGCTGGCGATCAATGTCGACGTACATCTGCGGTGTACGCGCACGAAACGCCGAAAACAGGCCGACGAGCCCCGTCGGATTCTCGGGAGTGCCATTGCCAGCCGCAGCTAGGCCGTCGGCCGCCTCCTGCAACGCATCGAGCCCGAGGGCGCCCTTGTCGCGAACCATGACTTTGAAGCCACCGGCATTGCCTAGACCATCAACGGCCGGCGCTCCGAAGACGGCCACCGAAGCTTCCTGCACTTCTCGATAACATTCAGCGCGCAGGTTGGCCGCGATTGCGTCCGCTCCCATGCCGCCACCTTCCCGATGGTGGAAGTCATCGAGTACGACGTACACGGTTCCATAATTCGACCCGATTGCGTTCTGCACAATGGATTGGCCGGAGATCGCGATGGTGTGGGCAATCCCAGGAACTCCCCCGCCATGAGAGTGCTCGTCATGGCCATGGGCATCCGTTGTTTTGCCATCGCCTCTCGCGATTCGTTCGATCTGAGCCATCACCGCTTGCGTGCGTTCGAGCGAGGCCGAGTCAGGCAGACGCACATCGACAAGCAGGTAGCCCTTGTCTTGGGAGGGAATGAAACCGGTCGGTACGGTAGTCATGCCAAAGTATGTCAGGTACAGCATTCCCACGTAGACCAACAAAACGATAGCGCTCACCCGCAGCAGGCCGCCCACAAGGCGACTGTAGTAATCCGCCGCCGTAGTGAAACCTTTGTTGAAGAGCTTGAAGAACCAACCGAGCGCGGCGTTGATCACTCGGGTAAGAGGATCGCGCTGCTCATGCTTGGCTTTCAGCAGCAGTCCGCAGAGCGCGGGGCTGAGCGTCAGCGAGTTCACCGCTGAAAAGAAGGTTGAAACCGCGATTGTCAGTGCGAATTGTCGGAAGAACTGCCCCGTGATCCCCGTAATGAATGCGCACGGGATGAACACACACATCAAAACGAGCGAGATCGCAATGATCGGCCCGGTAACTTCGTCCATCGCGCGGCGGGCTGCTTCCTTGGGCGACAAGCCGTGCTCAAGGTGGTGTTCGACGGCTTCCACTACGACGATTGCATCGTCCACCACGATGCCGATCGCGAGCACTAGCCCAAACAGCGACAGGTTGTTCAGGCTGAATCCCATGCCCAGCATCACCGCGAAAGTACCAACGATGGCCACCGGCACGGCGATCAGCGGAATCAGGGTCGCCCGCCACGACTGTAAAAAAGCGAGCACAACGATCGCCACGAGAATGACCGCATCGCGAAGCGCCTTGAACACCTCGTGGATCGACTCGGCGATGAAGGGCGTGGTGTCGTAGACTATGGCGTAGTCAAGGTCGGGCGGGAACGTCAGCTTTAGCTCGTCCATTCGAGCCCGAATGGCTTTTGCCGTATCGAGTGCATTGGAACCGGGCTGTTGAAAGATCCCCAGACCGATCGACGGCTGGCCGTCGAGGCTGCAGGACGTGTCTTCCACCTTGGCGCCCAACTGGATGCCACCGAATTCTTCTCCGTCGGCGGTGCGCCGAACGTCGCTCGCCACGTCGCGCAAGCGGGTCAGCTCACCGTTGGCGCCGGTTTTCACCACGATGCTGCCGAACTCCTCGGGAGTCGTGAGTCTTCCGAGCGTGCTTAACGTGTACTGGAACGCCTGACCCTGAGGAACTGGCGGACGCCCAAGCGAACCAGCCGCCACTTGCACGTTCTGCTCGCGCAAGGCATTGGCTACGTCACTCGCCGAGAGCTCGCGAATCGACATGCGGTCGGGATCGAGCCAGACTCGCATGCTGTAATCGAGCTGCCCGAGGTACGTCACATCGCCCACGCCGCTGATCTGGGCCAGTTCGTCGCGGACTTGAATCGTGGCGTAGTTGCTCAGGTAGAGTTGGTCGTACGTCCCTTTCGGCGAGACGAGGTTCACGACCAACAAGATGTTCGGCGACTTCTTCTTGACGCTCACCCCCGTCTGCTTCACTTCACTTGGCAGAGTCGGGAGAGCAAGATTGACCCGGTTCTGCACGAGAACTTGGGCCATGTCCAGGTTAGTGCCGACCTTGAACGTCACGGTCAAGTTGTAGCCGCCGTCGTTCGTCGATTGAGAGCTCATGTAGAGCATGTTCTCAACGCCGATGACTTGTTGCTCGATTGGAGCGGCGACGGTCTGGGCCACAACTTCCGAGTTAGCGCCAGGATAAGTGCAACTGACCTGCACCGTCGGCGGCGTGATCTCAGGATACTGGGCAACTGACAACAAAAAGACTGCAAGTCCGCCAGCCAGGGTGATGATAACTGAGATCACCGCGGCAAAAATCGGACGGTCGATGAAGAATTTTGCCACGGTACGCTCAACCTTCCTTGTGAGTCTCGGGCGAGCCGGTCGTTGGTTTCTCAAGCGGCTCTTCTTCCGCTTCCACAGCTTGGCCCGGACGCACTCGCTGCAGACCTTTGACAATGACCCGATCGTCGGCGGCGAGCCCTGACTTGACGATGCGCATGTCGCCTCGGCCGCCGCCTAGTTCGACCGTCCGACGTACAGCAGTTCCATCGCTGTCAACGACATAGACAAACTTGACGTTCTGATCCGTGGCGAGCGAACGTTCGGGGATAAGCAGCGCCTGATAGGGTTTGCTGATTGGGATTTTGACCTTCACGAACAGGCCGCTTGCCAGTTCTCGTTTCTGATTGGCAAGAACGCCGCGAATGCGAGCGGTACCCGTGCTTGTGTTGACTTCGGCGGAGGCAAAATCGAGATAGCCTTCATGCGGAAAGTCGGTCTCGTCGGCCAACTGCACGTAGCAAGCCATATTGAGATCGCGCAGGCTTCCTGGTTTCTTACTTTCGTCCTGCGGTGTTCGCATCCGCATGTAGCGGAGCAACGATCGTTCATCCACATCGAAATAGACATACATCGGTTGCTCTTGAACGATCTTGGTCAAGAGCGTACCGGAGGACATTCCGCCAGTCAGCAAGTTTCCCTTGGACACCAATGCCCGATCGACTCTCCCGGAGATTGGGGCTTTGATATCGGTGTACTTCAAATCAACGGCAGTGCGAGCGGCATCGGCTCTGGCGGCAGCAATGCTCGCTTCCGCTTCTTTGACAGCGGCGAGTGATTCGTCGTATTCCTCCCTGGAAACGGCGCCTGAATTCACCAGATTCTTGTTTCTCGCCAGCTTTGCTTTCGCCAATTCGAGCTTCGCATTGCCGAGGTCAATGCGCGACACCGATTGTTGATGGATGGCTTCGTACTCATCAGGCTCGATCTTGAAGAGCGTCTGGCCTTCCTGAACGATGTCTCCATCGTTGAAATTAATTTCCTTCAAGTAGCCGAACACGCGGGCGCGCACTTCGACAATCTCCGACGCCTCAGTGCGACCGATGTATTCATCCGCATCGACAATTTCCTGAGTTGCGACTTTCGCCACCGTCACTTTCGGCACCGGCTGTTCGTCAGCACCCGTGGTTGACTGCGTGCAGCCTGAGGAGACGAGTAGAGAAAATGCAGCCGCGATAGCGACAGCACTTGGCAGATAAGTTTTCATTTCCAAATCGCTTTCAGCGAAACCAACACATTCCGACTACAGCCAACCAAGAGCGCTACTTGGTCGTCGGTTCGTCCATGTGCACTATGAGCCACTGCTGGGTCGTGCCATCGGCAAAGTGAACCAGTGCCGGCGCAGTGTCTTCCGTCAAGTTCGAAATGCCAGTCTCCATGAGTGGTCGTGTCTTTCCCTTTACGGTCCAAGCCACTCGCTGGCTACTCTTGTCAGCCATGCCTTCAATCTCGTCGGTGGCTCCGGTCGTCGAATTGTGAAGTAGGCCGCTTAAAACTCCCTGCTTGCTGATCGCGAGTTGCAGAAACAAAGTGGGAGTGGGGCCTGACTTCTGACCGTCGGGCGTCAAAGCAAAGACTCCCAGCGGCAGCCACTCTTGTTCCTCGACGCTCACCTCCGGAGCACTGGCTACAATCTCTTCGGCTTGTTGCGCGTACTCGGACGCTGTAGCGACGGGAGCGTCGCCGTAATAGACCTGCCCCTCGTCGTAGTACACGTTTTCGCCGTAGGCATATCCAACGGGTTCTGACCAGCCGTACGACACCCAACCGGACAAGGCAGCCCAACTTGCCCACCGATAGGGTCGTGAGATTCGCCAGGCTGCCCACCCAGGATGGTCCTGCCAGAAGTCTCGCCACGGGTGGTCTTGGTCATGATCGAGCTGATCTCGAATTTCGTCGCGTCGTGACAAACGGTTGTCATGACGCTCCTGGCGATTCTCGATTCGCTCGGGTCGGCTGTTTGGCAGTTGACTTGGACGCTCGGCAATCCCCGGACGGTCTCCAACGCCAGGGCGCTCACCAATTCCCGGTCGATCTCCAAGGCCGGGCCGATCTCCGGCGCCAGGACGATTTCCCGGGCCGGACGGAAGCGTGCCTGGTCGTGCACCGCCATCGCGGAGGAACTCCGCGGCGGCTCCACCAACGATTCCGCCCGCGACGGCGCCCCCGAGGTTAGAGCCGGACGGTCGGTTGGATGGCAAAGTGCTCGGAGATCCGGGGCGAATATCCAGAAAGTTATTTAGTTGCGAGTGGCTCGGTCGGGTAGCGACACTCGCGCCTGGACGATTGGGCGTTCCGGTTGATCCGCCGGGTCGCGTATCAGGCCGAGTTGCGATCGATCCCGATGCTGGTCGAGAAGCCCCCGGGCGGGCACTGGCGATCGGCTGCGAAGCTCGCGGAGGCGCCGGACGCGACGCTGCGGGTCGAGACGTCGCTGGGCGAGAAACAGATGGTCTCGAAATTGGCGTGGCTGGGCGAGGAGCCGGGCGACTCATGGAGGGAGACCTCGCATATCCGCCTCCCCCTCCCATCCTGGCTCCTCCTCCGCTGAAGCCGCCTCCGCGACCGCCGCCGCCCCCACGGCCACCCCCGCCAAAACCGCCTCGAGCATCGGCTTCTTCGGGTGCACAGGCCACTGCGAGGGCGATCATAACTGCCGCGGTCATGTAGCATCGCTTCATAACGCACCAAAGAATAAAAGCTAAGCCGGGGAAAGCAATGAGCGCAAGCAAGACGGCACGACGCCTACTCCGACGCTTCTCGCATGACAACTACCTCGTCAAGGTTAGGTAGCAATTCGTCACCAACTTGCGAGTTCACGACTTGCCAGGTGAACTGGTCATTGCTCAGCCGGTTGATGATGTTCACGGACGACATCCTGCGGCCATCTTGGGTAGTGCCAGAAGTCTGCACGTACCAGGCATCCCCCTTCTGCAGCCAGCTCCCTTCGCCGAATCCGCCATTGGAATCGAATACCCAGGAGCGAATCTTCTTGGCCGCAGGGTCCCAGCCAACAATCTGCATTCCGGCAAGATCGATGTGTTCACCGGAGAGAATCGTGAAGGATCTGACCAGGAAATTGCGATTTTTTGTCCAGCTGCATTCAGTCCGGACCGTGGCAGCATCGTCCTTGTCGATCCATTTGCCGACCATCCACTCGAGTTCCTTCAGGTGCTCGTAGTTGGAATTGACGACGGGCGGCTCCTCCTCGCTGACCCGATCCAGCAACCATCGACCCTCGCTTTTCATATAAACCGCCGAATACTCCGAGTGTTCTTTCACCCCGTCCGCACCAGTAAGCGTCGCTACGCCTCGCTCGATAGCGACATGCGGTGAAATGAACTGGACGTCGCTCGTTACGGCTGTGAGTTTGACTCCCTTCGATGCAGCGAAGACTTCGGCGAACTGCTTTTCGATCGCCTCACGTCCGACCGTCTGCTCGCCGGTTCGGGGATTCGCATAAACCGCTCCTTCAGTCCACAACTCGGCGAGAGCTTTCGCGTCCGATTTGTTGTAGGCCTCGATGTATTTACTTACTGCCTCGCGGACCTCACTCTCCGCTGCGGTGGGATCGTGCTGCTCTGCGAGGGCACTAGCCACAAAGATGAGCAGAAGCGAACAAGCCAAACAGAGTGTTCTCATAAAACGTTCCCAAACACGTGAGAAGTGCACACGCTTACGAACGAATACGGCGCGCCTGATTCAGAAGGGGCGCGTTGCAGAACAGAGATGGAGAGAATGCAACCCGGAAGTAACCTGGTCCGAGAGTAGATGCCCACCTTCACGAATTAGAACGCGCCGCTGGTTAATTGCAATAGTTGCATTTTCTGGTTTTCTGGCTCCGCAACTTTGCACGTATAGCCAATTCGTTGTTTAAACATCTGTCTCCCTCTTCAATTCGTGGGTCGCTTTACGCGTCGCGCATGGCGAGGAGAAATGCTGTCCCTAGCCGTTCCTTTGTCGACTTTTTTCTGCGCGCACTTTTCATTGACGAGCTCCTTTGTTGAGCGCACACTCGGGAACATTGGAGGGCAACATGAAGTACATGGTTCAGTTCCAGTTCAAGCACGATAGCAAAGCGGAGGCGCTCGAGATCTTCGAGCGCCTTGGTCCAAACCGTCATGCGGGAGTGACTTTTCGCTCAGCCTGGATAGGCAGCAAACGAGGGGTTGCCTTTGTGCTCGTGGAAAGCGGCAGCGAGGACTTGGTCGCTAAAGCAGCCGAGCCATGGAAGAGCCAGGGAGACTTTACCATCTACCCAGTGATCGACATCGAACAGTACTGATGGCTCAAAACGATGACTCGTCAGAATAGAGCTGACCGAACAAAGGCAGACGCTCAAGAAAAGCTCTCGCGCAAAGAGTACGAGCGCGAGCTAAAGCGACTCCACGTCGAATTGGTCAAGCTGCAGGAGTGGGTCAAGCACAAAGGACTAAAGATCTGCGTCGCATTCGAGGGGCGCGATGGCGCCGGCAAAGGAGGCACGATCAAAGCAATCACCGAGCGTGTCAGCCCACGAGTGTTCCGTGTCGTTGCTTTGCCGGCGCCGACGGACCGAGAGCAATCGCAGATGTACATGCAGCGTTATCTCCCGCACTTTCCAGCCGCCGGGGAGGTCGTGATCTTCGATCGCAGTTGGTACAACCGCGCCGGCGTCGAGCGAGTCATGGGCTTTTGCACGGAAGAGCAGGCGAAGCGTTTCCTCAACGTCGCCCCGCTGTTCGAAAAGGCGATGGTGGACTCAGGCATTGTGCTGCTCAAATACTGGTTGGAAGTCAGCCCGGAAGAACAGACTCGCCGGCTCGACTCGCGCATCCAGGATGAACGAAAGATCTGGAAGCTCTCGCCCATGGATCTGAAGTCCTACAGTCGCTGGTACGACTACTCGCGCGCACGCGACGAAATGTTCCAGGCGACGCATACCCAGTGGGCGCCTTGGCATCTGGTGCACTCTGACGACAAGAAGCGAGCACGGCTCAACCTCATCAAGCACTTGCTCGAATCGATTCCCTACAAAGGGCTGCCCCGCGAGAAAATTTCGCTACCCAAGCGGCAGAAAGCCAATGGTTGCCAGGAAGTCGAGTATCAAGTGAACGTTGTCCCTGAACTTTATTGAGCCCAACTCGTGATGAACGCCATTGGTTCGACGTTTGAGACGATTCTGCCAGCACAAAGCGATAACGATCTGCTCTTCGCTACCATTTGCCTGTACGTAGGGGACATTGATCCCGACCAGTTTGCTGCGCTCCGCCAAGAACGCCTCGACAAATCGATGGCCGACGTTCTCATCGAGCGTGGATGGATCAAGCAGACCGACCGCCCCCATCTTGAGTACCTGGCCAATCGCTATCTGCAAAGTCACGCAGGCAATTGTCAGGCGGCGATAGCGCAGCTCCTGGCGAATGCCCGGCGATCGGCCAGCGCGCTTGAAACACTGACTCCCGACTGCACGATTGCTGTGTCGTCCCCATCTGAGCCCGAGTTTCAGATCACAGGAGTGCAATTGGCGTCTCCCGCAACGCCCCGCTACGAGTTCAGCAGCGTCCATGCAGTTGGCGGCATGGGGAGGGTCTGGCGCGCAGAGGACGGACAACTGAAACGAGAAGTTGCGCTCAAAGAACTTCGTCCCGACCACGCCAACAACTCGAAGACGGCTGCTCGCTTTATTCGGGAAGCGCTTCTCACGGCGCAACTGGAACATCCCGGTGTTGTTCCCGTTTACGAACTGACGACACAGGCCGAAGCCCATTCGCCGTTTTACGCCATGCGGTTCGTGCGAGGCGGAACGCTGTCGGAGGCCATTCGCACCTTTCACGCGAAGCGGGCACTAGGACAAGCCGGATCCCTTGAACTTGTTCACCTGCTCACGGCGTTTACAGCGGTCTGCAACACGATTGCCTACGCTCATTCACGCGGGGTGATTCATCGGGACCTCAAGGGGGACAACGTCATTTTGGGAGACTTTGGCGAAGTGATAGTTCTCGATTGGGGTGTAGCGAAGCGCCTCGGCCAGGTGGAGGAGCAGTCCGCCGTGGAGTGCGACTTCGAATCATCCCGTCCTGGACTTACCCTCCAGGGCGAGATTATCGGAACTCCAGCGTACATGGCGCCCGAACAGGCCGAAGGACGGCTGGACGACATTGATGGTCGGACCGATGTGTATGGTCTCGGCGCGATGCTCTACGAGATCCTTACGGGCCAGCCTCCCTTTGTCGGTGAGAAGACGATCGATGTGCTTCAGCAGGCGATGCGGGGAAACCCTAAACCGCCTCGAGAATACTGGCCCGAGTCGCCGGCTGGGCTGGAGGAGATCTGTCTCAAGGCGATGGCGCGCAGTCCGGAGGATCGCTATGCGCGAGCCGATGAACTGGGACAGGCGGTCCAGCATTGGCAGGACACGCAGCGCCGGCGCGCCGAAGATGCACTTCGACGGCAGACTGAGATTCTTAAGTCGATCCTGAATAGCATGAGCGAAGGAGTCGTCGTCACGGACGACGCCGGCAAGCCTCTCCTCGTGAATGCCGCGGCCGAACGAATGCTGGGGCTTTCGAGCATTTCCTCATCCGCGTCTCAGGGGACCACCCAATACTTCAAACCTGACGGGATCTCTGAGTTTCAATTGCCCGAGCTGCCACTGACTCGAGCCATGCATGGCGAGGAGGTTGACGATGTGGAGATGCTCGTTCGCAGCGAAACACGATCGGCCGGTTTTTGGGCGAGCGCCAACGCGCGCCCCCTTCGCGACGAAGCTGGAGCTTTGAGAGGGGGAGTGGTCGTTTTCCGCGATATCACCGAACGCAAGCAGGCAGAGAACGAGCTCGTTCGCAGCCGCGAACGATTCGAGCTGGCCGTTCGGGGCTCTCAAGATGGGCTCTGGGACTGGGATCCGCAGACCGGCGAAATCTACTACTCGCCGCAGTGGAAGGCCATTCTTGGCTATGAGGACCACGAAATCGGACAGCGGATCGAAGAATGGGAGCAGCGAATTCATCCAGACGATCGAGAACGTGTGATCGCGGCCAACCAGGCGCACATCGATGGTGAAACGTCCCACTATCAGTGCGAGTATCGCCTGCGCCACAAGGACGGCTCGTACCGCTGGATCCTCGCTCGTGGAGTAGCCCTCCGGGACTCCAACGGAACCGCCTATCGGATTGCAGGTTCGCATGTTGACATCACCGACCGAAAGCGCGCAGAGGAAACCGCGGTTCGTTGACTCATCGCCCAAGACCGGTATGTGTCACATTCACACGAGTTTTTCACGCAGACCCGAGTGCACTATCTCTTCTGATGTCCTGGAGCACGATGATGCGAGAACTTCATATCCTCGAATCTCCGAAAGGCGAAGGAGATTTGTTCTTTCGGCAGCGAGATGGCGGCTTTGTAGCTTGTGTGTTCACGAGCAACCGCCTGGCAAGAGCGTACGTGGAAGGAAGATTGAAGGATCAAGAATGGCAGGTCACTCGTCTTGAACCGATGGACGCCCAGCTTTGGCTTGAATTGTGGAAACGGGGTGGCCTCCGCGAATTGGTAGTGAATCCGACTACAGGCTCCGACAATTCCGATCAGGCGTCCGTATCCCTTGAGGAATTCGCTTTGAGTTTCTGGTCGTACGATGCGCCGGTCCATTGATGGCTTTTGTTTGAGCGGAGTATGGTTTTCTCCGCCAACCACGGTTTGCATGAGGGTTCGATGGAATCAACAGCGGTGCAAAATCTGGAAGTGTGCCAACCCCGATTAAGAACTTCCGTCGTAGGGTTCCTGGACCTGCTGGGATTTTCGCAGGCCGTTATGTCCGCAACGCCGGAGCGTTCACAGGCCTTGCTCGACAAGATTTGTCACGCAATCCACGATTCACGCACCTATGTACGGGACATGCTTGCAGACAACCTACCATCGAACCGTGACGACTGGTCGGTCAAATTCTTCAGCGACAACCTGGTGCTGGGGTACGCTTGCGACACACCCGCCGTTGACGCAGCTGCGGCAGCGCTGTTTGTGATCCGGTGCGTGCAACGGTATCAATTGCGGATGGTGATCAATGGATTGTTTTTGCGGGGCGGATTGACCCTTGGACCGCTCTGTATTACCGACGAAATCATCTTTGGCAAGGCGCTCATTGATTCGTATCACCTTGAAGAAAACACTGCCGTCGTGCCACGCGTTGTCCTGTCGGAATCGCTAAGCCAGCTAGTCGTCAAGGCGTTCGACGCGTCTTCCTGGAGTGCTTCTAACAAAGCTCGTGGAGCACTTTGCCACGACATCGATGGCTGGTGGTTTGTGAACTACTTGCAGGCCGCGGAGGATAGTGCCGGGTTGGATTGGGGGTTGATCCAGCAACACAAGCAGAGCGTTCGGGAGTCGCTGTCGTCCACAAACCGTCATGACGTTCTGCCTAAGTTCGGTTGGGCATGCCGATACCACAACATGTTCTGCCATTGGAATCAGGACGACGCTGGGTACGCGGTTGAGTACCGTATTGACCGAGATGACGAGAAATCGTTGATTCGTCGCCTCGGTGAATCTTAGAGGCCGCCAACAGTATCATTCTGGTGGCGTTTCTCGCTCGAGCACCCCCGCGAGTGATTCCAGACGCGTGATTGGGCCTACCAGCTTGTCCAGGCCCTCGGCGCGAAGAATCTCTCTTATCGTTGCATGCGCTTCAACGACTTCGAAGGCGACTCTGCGGGCGTGGAATTCCTCGTACAGTTGCAAGAGCAATCGGGCTCCGGCAATGTCCACTGTAGGAACATTGGAAAGATCGCAAATGACGCGCTGCAGATCGGATTGCCGTGCGGCTTGCTCGCGAACGACTCGTAGCACGTAATCGACGTTGAAGTAAAGTAGCGACGACTGTACGCGGAATATCATCGTGCCCGGAAGACGTTCGTTCGTCGGATGACGCGCCAGATCGGAAAATCGACTAGTCCCTGGAATACGGCCAAGGAAAGCGACGTTCGGGCGCGATACCTTGGCCAGCAACATTAGAATTGAAGCCAGGACTGCGATCATGACACCGTCAAGTACGCCCATCAGCAGCACTCCGGCAAAGGCAACCGCTGCTGCGGCAAAATCTTGGCGACTCGCCCGCCAGAGGTGCGCAACCTGGCGCACGTCGAACAGACCTTTGATCGCCACTAACACCACCGCGGCCAGCACAGCGTCCGGCAAGGTCCGGAAATAGGCCGTCAAAAAAAGCAGAACGCAGCCGATTGCCGCCGAGCAGAACAACAAGGATATTTGAGTGCGCGCGCCAGCTCGTTCATTGACTGCCGTTTGCGAGAGGCCTCCCGCGACTGGAAAGCCCTGAAACAGTCCCGCGAGGGCACTCGCGGCGCCTAACCCGAGCAGCTCCTGGCGCGGATTCACTTCATACTTGTGCTGCAGCGCAAATGTGCGGGCCGCCGAGATACTTTCGATGTAGGCAAGCAAGAAACATGCGGCAGCAAGTCGCGCAATCTGTCGCCCGTCATCGATGTCAAGCTTTGCGACTGTATCGGTCACGCCACGCAGGCCAGGCAGACCAGCATGGATGTCGCCGACGACTGCCAGCCCCTGGCGATCGAGCCCCCAAAACCATACTGTCCCAATCGCCACCAGCAATACAAGAAGCGCAATCGGCCACCGCGGTGCTATCAGGCCACCTGCGACCAACATGATGAGCGCAGCCATGCCGAAAGCTACCGTCAGCCAATTCGCGGAATCGAGTTGCTGGAGAAGGAGCCAGACTCGCTCGAAAAAGCTGTCTCCTCCGCCGCTGACGCCGAGCAGCTTGGGCAACTGGGTCGTCGCAATGGTGAGGGCAGCGCCCGCTTTGAAGCCGATCAAGATGCTTTCTGAGATGAAGTTGACCAGCACGCTCAGTTTGAAAACCCACGCCAGCAGAAAGACGCCGGCTGTAGCCAGGGCGACCAACGAAGCCAGGGCAGCCGTTCGGCTCGTATCGCCGTCGGCAATTCCAGCTAACGATACGCCGAGGACCAGTGAGATGGCCGAAGTTGGACCGATCGCCAAATGGTGCGAGGTGCCGAGGAAGGCGTAGCCCATGCCGCCTGCCAGATAGCAGTACATTCCCGCCTCGGGGGGCAGCCCAGCCAGCGAGGCGTAGGCCAGTGAAACCGGGATGGCATAGGCTGCGAGCGTTGCACCGGCCACGAAGTCGCCGACAAGATAATCCCGCTGATACTGCGGGAGCCACTCAGCGACCGGCAAGACGCTTCGAAGATGCATCAGAGCAACTCCGGGAGGGCGCGCGGGAAGACTTGGTCAAACGACCATTTGCACCCGGCGGCGATCGACTCGGTCACTCACCTTCATGCATCGGCTGAGCTGTGTCAATTGACTTTTCTTCGCCGAGTGGACTTGTGCTTCGAGGCGGAGGAGAATGCCTACGGTATCGGCCCCTGTGTCACTGAAGTGAGATGCATCATGCGTCAAACGATCGGGGTTGTGACGGGCGGTGGAGATTGCCCCGGACTGAATGCCGTCATTCGCGCCGTCGCGAAAGCCGCTCACCGGCGAGGCTGGCGAGCTGTCGGCATCGTGGGCGGGTATGAAGGTTTGCTGGAGCCTCAGCAGACCAAAGCGCTCGAAGGTGACGTCTTAAATGGATTGCTCGTCCGCGGCGGAACGATTTTGGGGACGGCAAACCAAGGTAAGTTTTCCGCCAAGGTCGGACACGGCGAATCGCGTCAATTGCCGACGGAGTTGCTGGAGGCAACGAAGCGCGGGTGCGAGGCGTTAGGCCTGGTCGGCCTGGTTTCCATCGGCGGCGATGGTTCGCTTTCGATTGCCCGGCAGCTGCATGAATTCGGCATCCCGATCGTGGGCGTGCCGAAAACGATCGACAACGATCTGGCCTCAACGGTTATGACGTTCGGATTCGATTCCGCAGTTGCGTGCGCCACCGACGCTCTCGACCGCCTACATAGCACTGCGGAAAGCCACCGGCGCGTCATGGTTCTGGAAGTTATGGGACGCTATGCGGGCTGGATTGCCGTTTACAGCGGAGTGGCGGGAGGCGCTGACGTCATCTTGATCCCCGAGATTCCGTTCGATTACGAGAAAGTCTGCCGCAAGATCGGCGAGCGCTCGGAAGCCGGGAAACACTTCTCGATTGTAGTGGTTGCCGAAGGAGCGCGACCCGCCGGGGCCGATTTCGTGACTTCCAATCCGCAATCAGTCAATCGAGAAGCGCGACTTGGTGGGATTGGGCTTCAGGTCGCCGAAGAAATTCAGCGCCGCACCGGAAAGGAAACCCGGTGCGTGGTCCTCGGACATCTGCAGCGCGGTGGTAGTCCGACCAATATGGACCGAGCACTTTGCACGGTGTTCGGGGCGAAGGCAGTGGACCTGATTGCTGAAGGCAAATTCGGCACGATGGTCTCGTTCTCCGGTAGCTCCGTTACGAGCGTCTCGTTAACAGAGGCCACCGTTGCGATCAGGACCGTACCTCTCGACGGTGGCTTTGTCTCAGCTGCCAGGTCGCTGGGCGTTAGCTTCGGTGATCAGCAAACACAGCAGGAGGTTAAAGATGTCTACAACGCAAAGCGGTAGCGGAGGGAGGACGATAGACGACTGGGAATTAGCCTGGCAGAAGCATTGGCAGCAAGCTGGCTTCATGCCGTACGAGATGAGCGGCACGGATCCGGACGACGCGATCAGCGAACGCAAGTTTCTGACGGAGCGAAGATCAGCGGAACGGGAGAAGGAACGCCTGGCTCGCATCGTCGCCGAATTTGAAACAGGGTTCGAGCGGCTGCAGAAAGTCGGCCCAGCCGTAACGGTTTTCGGATCAGCTCGCTTTCGAGAAGACCACCCTTACTATCAACTCGCGCGCGAGGCCGGGCGGTTATTTGCCAAGTCGGGTTTCTCGGTGCTGACCGGTGGTGGCCCGGGGGTGATGGAGGCCGCCAATCGAGGCGCGCGAGAGGCCGGCGGACATTCCTACGGATTGAACATCAAACTTCCGCACGAGCAGTCTGCGAATCCGTACGTCGATGACAGCGTCGACTTTCGCTATTTCTTTGTTCGCAAAGTGATGTTCGTAAAGTACTCGTGCGCCTACATTGTCGCGCCCGGCGGCATCGGGACGCTCGACGAGTTGTTTGAAGCCGCCACTCTGGTGCAATGCGGGAAGATTGGGCCGTTCCCGTTGGTCCTCCTTGGACGTGAGTTCTGGACCGGGATGAAAGACTATCTGCTCTACATGGTCAAGCAAGGCGTTTTTGAAGCCAGCGAGGTCGGCTTTGGACGCATTG
>JAEZAS010000487.1 GCA_023430365.1 Planctomycetota bacterium | reverse complement strand
TATCCGCTCAGGCGAGTCCATGTCTCGCTCAGTAGCAGGATCTCGCCGTCCTCGGTGTGAATCACAATCGGAATCGGCGCCTTCACGATCGCGCGGCGGAACTGCTCTTCGCTGCGCGACAGCACCTCCTCGACTCGCTTGCGCTCCGTGATGTCGACACACACGCCCACCATCCGCTGTGGCTGACCGTTTGCGTCGCGCGAGAGCTTGCCGCGTCCTTCCACCCAGCGCAAGCTGCCGTCGGGCAGCAGCAAGCGATACTCGATCTGATGGTCTTCGCCGTGCGAGAGCGTTTTCCCAATCCGTTCCTGAACATATTCCCGATCGTCTGGGTGCACATCGCTCAGAAAGTCGGCGAACGAGCCGCCGAACGTCCCCGGAGCCAAACCGTGGATCGCTTCCAGCCCCGGCGACCACACCACGCGGTTCGTCGCGACCGTCCATTCCCAGGTGCCCATCCGCCCCGCGTCCAGCGCCAACCGCAGCCGGGCTTCACTGTCGCGGAGCGACTCCTCGGTCCGACGCCGCTCGGCAATCTCGCGTTCCAACTCCCCCTGGCGAACCTTGCTCGCGGCAAAGGCGGCCTCGGATTGTTCGCGAGCGGTTCGCATCATCCCCGCGACCGCCACGACACCGACCGACACCAGCACAAACAGCACGATCCCCGCCTGATTCTCCGGACCGTGCACTTCCCAGCTATGGTCTGGCCCTAGGAAAAAGCGAGCGGCCGAAGCGGCTCCCAGCAACGTGGTGAGAAGGGCTGGACGTGTTCCTCCCAGCCAAGAGGTCACCAGCACCGACGCGAGCAACAGCGCGAACGGCAGACCGTCTCCCAGTGCCGAGTGCAGGGCGATGCCCAGCACCGTGGCTCCAGCGGCGCTCGCAACGGCCAGACCGTACTGCCAAAGCGGATCTGGGAGACGCTTCCACATCCGGTTCAATTCCTCGCCTGAACTTCGCCCGCTCGCCGCCCCATTATCGCGAACGCTGCCAAAACATCAAAGATTCTTGATGCATATGCAACACCTAACCCAATCCTACCCCTTGGAACCCGCCGCGCCTGTAGCCGCCCGAACGGGGCAGCCCGTTGTATTCACAACCGCTAGCTCATCCCGCGGAGCCGCGTGCGACACACGCTCTCACAACACTTCCACAACCCCTTTACTAGAGCGCGCACACCGAGCGAGTCGTCATACAAGGCTTCAGCACTATAGCCACAAGCCACAATCTGCACACCACTTAGGCCGCATCCACGCATCGCAGAACTCAACTTACGAAAAACAGCCTCTCCGAACCCACAATACCATCACAGAGGGGGTCGCGCGATGCGCTCGCCACTCCCACAACCCTCGTTCCACAACAGCTAGCGAGCCGCCAACTACGTCAACCGAGAGCCGCACCAGCACAGCTCGATGAACCCCGCCTCGCGCAACAAAAAACGGCCCCTCGTCAATCCGAGGATCGACAGGGAGCCGTTCTGGCTTCCGCCACATTAGCAAATAGCGATCGATTTGCCAACAATTAGCAATCAACTACAACTGACTAATCCAGGCTGGGAATGACGTTTCCATCGTCCTTCCCCGCCAGCCAGCCGAGCGTCTGCCCGGCCGTGCTGACCGAGATGGCCCGGACGCTGCCGTCGGCAAACACAAAGTTGCTCACGGACGGATGCCAGCTGCCAAACCGCCCGGTCGACTGATCGTTCGCTCCCTTGCCCAGCAACACATTCGTTCCCATCGAGCGGAACGAGTGCCCCTTGTCGCCGTTGAAGATCGGCCCGTCACCCTTGCCCGGGTCGTTCAGGTGCTTCGTCGAGAGGTGCTTCTCACCCACCATGGCCACGTTGCTGGTGCCGTCGGTGATCGCGGCCAGGCGAACGCCCGGAGTGAAGGCCGGCGCCCCTGAAACGCTGTTCATATTGCCCGACACGATGAAACAGCCGTTGGCTTTATTCTGCCAGTAGTCTCCCGTCGTGACCGAAGAATCGCTGCAAACGCCCGCATAATCGCCAGGAATGCCCGTGGTCGCCGATCCGCCGTCCATGTTCTCCGTCACGATCTGGGCCGTCGCCGAAGTGCGGCGCGAGGGGCAGAACAAGCCCTTGATCCGCGCCTCGCGACACTGCTGCGTCTGCGTATTGAAAGCAGGGCCCATCTTCCACTGGTCATAGAGGGCGGTCTGCTCCATGAACGGCAGAATCGTGACTTGCCACGTGAAGCTGGCGTCGCGGCGCGAGTTCGGCAGGTTGCCGAACGTGTCGTTGTAGTTGTGCAGAGCGATCCCGATCTGCTTCAAATTGTTCAGACACTGCGTCCGCCGCGCCGCTTCTCGCGCCGCCTGCACGGCAGGCAACAGCAGGGCCACGAGCACCCCGATAATGGCAATCACCACGAGCAACTCAACCAGCGTAAAAGCCGCCCTTCGACGATAAGATTCCTGCATCACCAACACCCCGCTGTGACAAGAACAAGACAAAAAAATGAAAAGAACCGACTTTACGATCATCGACCGGCTTGTCGGCAATCTCTAAGTTTAGCTACCTTTGGGTGGGTCT
The DNA here is from genome assembly GCA_023430365.1 of Planctomycetota bacterium. Classification (GTDB taxonomy): domain Bacteria; phylum Planctomycetota; class Planctomycetia; order Pirellulales; family Pirellulaceae; genus JAEZAS01. The sequence continues at coordinate 13,430 of JAEZAS010000487.1, read as the reverse complement.
GACAATTGTTTGGCCGGTCGATGGCAAACGTCTGAAGGGCGTCGTCCCTCGTTTCTCGCCCAGGACGAGACTGGCATATAGCCGTCCTGGCATGACTTGCTCCTCTTCCTACTTGCCCATCCGAGGAATTTGATGAATCCGCAGCGATTTCTTCCCTTGGCACTCGTCGTTGCCCTTTCGCTCACCGGCTGTGGCGGCGGTCAATTTCAACCGGTTAGCGGTCAGGTCGTTTATTCCGACGGGGCGCCCGTCACCGGACTCGAGGGGGGCACAGTTGTCTTTCAGACCACGGGAGCGGACGGACAGGCCATTAGCGCCTCGGGAGCGATCGACGCTCAGGGCAAATTCACGCTCGGCACCAACACCGTCAACGACGGCGCCGCGGTGGGCGCCTACCAGGTCCTGATCACGCCGCCGCCAGCGACGGGCGACGTTCCTCCGCCGGCGGTCATCCACCGCAAGCACGAAGCCTTCGAAACCTCCGGCATTGAAGTCGAGGTGAAGCAAGGCAAGAACGACGTGAAGATCACCGTCGAACCCGCCAAGTAATCGTCGCCGCCCCCGGGACGTGGCGGCCAGGAAAAGGCGCTGTCGATGACGCGTCGGTTTCGCAAATCGCTGCTCGCGGCCATCGCTGGGCTCTTGTTGCTGCTGGCGATGGCGCTGGCAGCCGGCGGAGCGGTGGCCTATCGCGCTCGCCAGGAACAGCAGTCGGTCGCGGCCATCGAAAAGCTCGGCGGCAGCGTTTACTACCACCACCAGGTCGATGGTCACATCTTCGACGAATCCGCCGAGCCGCCCGGTCCCGCCTGGCTCCGCCGCTACTTCGGCGAGAATTGCCTGGCCAAAGTCCACACCGTCTGGCTCCAGCATTGGGACGTGCCAGCCTGGAAGCACCGACCGGTGACCGATGCTGACCTGGCCGTGCTCGATTCTCTGTCCAGCCTGCAACGGATCATGCTGGATGACAGTCAGGTCACCGACGCGGGACTCAAGCGGCTTCAGCGCCACCAGCTGAAGGAGCTTCACTTGAATCGCCTGGCCATTACGGACACGGGGATCGAGCGCGTAACGGAGATCGAGTCGCTCGTGAGCTTGAATCTTGGTGGCACCCAAGTCACGGACCGCTCGCTCGACCGGTTGCGCAACCTGCCCAACTTGCAGTGGGTCTGGGCAGGCTCGACGAAAATCACCCCAGAGGCGATCGAGCGGTTCAATCGCGAGCGAGGAGCGGTCGTGGTTCATGACGGCAAAGGGGCGTTTATTCCGCCTCCTTGAACGCGTGCACCATGAATCTCGAAATTCACTCCTACCGCGACCAGTGGCCGGACGAGTTCCGGCAAATCGCATTGGCCCTGCGACAGGCGTTCGGCGGGCTGGCTTTGCGGATCGATCACATTGGATCGACCTCGGTCCCGCAGCTCGCCGCGAAGGACGTCATCGATGTACAGATCACGGTCGCCGAGCTTGCTCCAGCGGTAGAAGTTGCTCTGACCGGCCTCGGCTACCAGCGAGCAGAACGGGTCACCAGCGATCATTGCCCTCCGGGAGGGAGCGAGCAGGCGGCGGAATGGGAGAAATGGTACTTTCGCCCGCCCGCAGGGCAGCGGCGGACCAACACGCACGTTCGCGTCGCCGGCCGGGCCAATCAGCGCTATCCGCTTCTCTTTCGTGACTACCTTCGCAGCCACCCCGACACCGCCGCGGCCTACGGCCAGCTCAAACAACGCCTCGCCGCCAACCTCGCCGATCCCGACACCTATCCCGACGTCAAAGACCCAGCCGTCGACCTCATCTACTTCGCCGCCGAAGCCTGGGCATCCTCCACGGACTGGCGCCCCGGCCCCTCCGACGCCTAAGCCCACCCATGAGCCGCCGGGTCACACCCGCCGGAAGCCCGCAACAACGCAATGCCACCAAAGACAAGCCATTCGTGTGGCATCGATAGCTACCGTCAGTCGTTAGCCGAACCCTGCATCTCTCGATCCAGAGCCTCCCAGCGGCGGACCAGATCAGCCACAACCTCCGGCTGCTCCGCCGCCAGATTGCGACGCTCGCCGAGGTCGCGCTGCAAATCATACAACTCCCACGCAGCACTCTTCGCCACCGCCGGCCGTACGAGCTTCCAATCGCCGTGACGCAGCGCCGCTTTCGGCTTCATCCGCCAGTAGAGCGTTTCATGGGGCGAATCGTTTCTCTCGCCGCGGAGATAGGGCAGCAGATCGACGCCATCGAGGACCGGTCCCTCGGCGACCGAGACCTTTGCCGCTGCGAGCGCGGTCGGCACAAGATCGAGCGAGGAGATGGGCTTGGCGTAGGTACCGCCGGCGGGCAGTTGCCCATCCCAGCGCAGGAAGCAGGGCACTCGCACGCCCCCTTCGTAGAGGTCCCCCTTGCCGCCGCGCAACGGGCCGTTGGACGAGGTGAGTTCCTGCGTCGGCCCGCCATGGTCAGACAGAAACACAAACAACATTTCCCGCTCCAATCCCGCTGCGGCAACGGCCGCCTGGATTGCTCCCACGCCCCGATCGAGCGCCCGCAGCATCCCGGCAAAGATTCGCCGCTGCGGATCGTCGATTTCGCGAAACTCGTCCAGGTCGTCGCGTCGGGCCTGCATCGGGCTATGCACCGCACTGTAGGCCACGAGCAGGAAGAACGGCCGATCACGGTTCCGCTTCACGAAGTCGACCGCCTCGCGCGTGAAGGCGTCGGTGAGGTAGGTTTCCTCCGCCACCGGCTGACTGCTGCGCAGGAGGGGATTGTTCGCATCGTAGGGCGGTTCATCGAACGGCGATCCGGTCGCCAGAATCAGATCGCCGCCCGGCGACGTCCACTTTCCCTCTCGCGCTCCCGTGGGCAGCGTGCGCCTGCGCAGATGACTCATCACGCTTCGATACGGCGGCGGCACATAGAAGTGCCCCTCGTGCAGGAAACCAAAAAACTCGTCGAAGCCTTGCCGCTGCGGATGGTAGGGGGCCGTTCCGCCGAGATGCCACTTGCCGACGAGCGCCGTCGCGTAGCCCGCGCCCCGCAACCGCTCGGCGAGCGTCACTTCCGCCGGCGGCAAGCCGATCCCCGGCTCGTCGTTCTTCGCTCCGACCGGATTCGACTCGCAGCCGAACCGCGTTTGATAGCGGCCCGTCAGCAATCCAGCACGCGAGGGCGCGCAGAACGACGCCGTTACATACGCGCTCGTGCAGCGCACTCCGCGAGTCGCGAGCGCGTCGATGTGGGGCGTCGGGATCTGGTCGTTCCCCTGCGCCCCCGTTTCGCCGTAGCCCAGATCGTCGGCGACGATGAGCACGATATTCGGCCGCCGGGTCTCTTCAGCTTCGGCGGACGCCAGGCTAAACGCACCGATCAGCAGGGCCAAGGCTGGAATTCGCATCCGCTACTCTCCAAGCGCCATCACGAGCGACCGAAACCAGGCTCCCGCGCAATCAGTCTCCCTGGCCTGGCTGGCCAGAGCCGTGTGGCATGGGCGCATCACCATGCCACACGCACGAAAACCGATCTGGTCAACCGAGTTCAGTTGGCCAGCGCCGCATCGAGCGACTTGCCGTCGGCCGGCAGCCCCTGGATGCCAAGCAGCTTGGCGATCGTCGGAGCCACATCGATATTCTCGACTTCCTGCAACTTGGCTCCCTGGCGAATGCCGTTGCCCGACAGCACGCACGTCGCGTTCATCTTGGCGTGCTTCGAGAGGAAACCGTGCGAGCCGAGCGACGTCTTGGCCTCGGTATTCGGCGCCACGAACGCATCGCCGTCAGCCGAGTTCGAGACCGCGTAGCCGTCCTTCGCCACCAGGATCGCATCCGGAGCCTGGCTGTACTCGCGCGGGTGCGGCATGCCTTGTTTTGCAAAATCCTCGGGCAACAGCACGTCGTCGACGCCTTCCTTGCCCACGAACAGTTGCTTCACCCGCTCACGATCCGCGGGAGCCTGCCCAGGCTCGGTGCAATACACCAGCCCGATGCCTCCTTCGGAGATCACGTGCACGCGGGCGTCGGTGATCTTGCCCGCCGTCACCTTCAGGAGCCCTTCGTCGCGGAGCACGACGTTCGGCCGGATCGCCTTGGGCGTGGTGATGAAGCCGTGGTCGGAGACGACCAGGATCGTCGTCTTGTCGCGAATACCAGCCTGATCGACCGCCTCCACGATCCGCCGCAGGCAGGCGTCGGCATAGGCGTTGGCGGTGTAGCCAGCGGGCGTCTGCGCCCCTTCGGCGTGGTGCGTCGCGTCGACGTTGAGCAGGTGGATGAACATCAGGTTCGGCTTCCGCTCGCGAATCACATGGCAGGCGGCCTCGGTCCAAACATGATCGCGCTGCGGCGGGCTGCTGGCCATGAACGACTTCTGCGTGTCGTCCTGCAGGATGCCCTTGGCAACCAGTTCGCTGCGCAGCCGCGGGGTCATGTGGGTCACCTGATCGGGGACGTCCGGAAACCCGTCGTCGACGCCCTTGGATCCTCGCATGCAGGGCCAATTGATCTCGGCCGTCCGCAGACCGGCGGCGTGGGCGAGATCGAGCAGCGTCGGCACGCGGACAAGGTCGGCCTGTTCACGCTTCGGATCGATGACGACGGGCAGTCCCGGCGCTCCGCGCACCAGCACACCGTTGGCGAGCACTCCATGCTTCTCCGGCCGAACGCCGGTGACGATCGACGTGTGGTTCGGCCAGGTGACCGAAGGATTCGAGACCTTCATCCCGCCCTCGGCATAGGAGCCGCTCTGGGCCAACTGCCGCACGGTCGGGATGGGGGCTCGGGGATCGTCGAGCAGGTAAGCGGCCAGACCGTCGATACAGACGACGACCACATGCTTGTCCTTCTCGACCGCGCCGGCGGGGGACGGGAAGGTTGCGAGGGCGAGCAACGTCAGGGACAAGGCAATGGCGAGACTTCGAAGGCAAAACAATCGATGCTGCACGGGCGTGTCTCCGAAAGGTGGGAAAGAGAGGCGGGGATCGCACCAGGAACGGTGCGCGACATTCTAACCACCCGTTCAGGACAATGCCTCCTCGCCCGAAATCTTAACCGGCCAGTCCGTGAAACAGGTGGTGGACAAACGCCGCGTTGTCGCACTGCAGATAGTGCATCGCGCCCCCCATCCGCGAGTAGCTCTTGCAGAACCGCAGGTAGTAGGCTGGATTCGTCTTCGGCGGTTCTCCCTGAGTCCAGTCCCAGCCGCCGCCGTCTTGCAGATCGACGACAAAGAACGTGTGATCGCGCACGATCGAATCGCCTCGCTGCAGCCGCAGGTTGTTGACGCAACTGATGCTCTTCTCAAAGACCTGCGGCCCCATGATCGCCGAGCCGACCGACAGCACCACGCCGCCATCGAGCCCTTCGACCGCGCCGCCGAACAGCTTGAAATCCCACTCCGCCGCCCGGCCGATGGCGCTGCCGCTGAAGACCGGATGGTTGGCGATGATGTCGTAGCCGATGCCGGGGTGCACCGTAAGGGGCACGCCGTGACGATACGCCTGGCAGAGGATCGAAGCGTGTTTCCAGCGATGCTGGATCTCAATCCGCCCCTCGGGCCAGCCTTGCGAGAGCATCGCCTGCAACAGATCGGCTCGGGCCGATGTCAGCGGATGGCGTGGCTCGGCGGCAATCGCTGCGGCAAGCTCCGCCTTGGTCGGCAGCGTGACGCCGTCCTCCTGAATCAGCCGTCCCAGACCGCGACCATAGCCGAGTCCATCCATCGCGCCGGCGAGAATCGCCAGGTGGATGTTGGTCGCCGTCTCGTGCCAGGTTCCAAAGGTTCCCGAGGCGACGTTCATCTCGACGCTTTCGGTCGATGCGCCGAACCAGGCGTACTCCCAATCGTGGATCGTCCCCGCGCCGTTGGTCGCCAGATGCGTGATCCACCCAGCCGCCATCATCCGTTCGAGAATCCTGGCCGTACCATTGCGGAGCAGGTGGGCGCCATAGATCAGCATGACGGAGGCGTCGCGCTCGCGTGCCGCTCGAATTTTTTGCACGCACTGCTCGATGAGCCGACGATTCTCGTCTTTCACCGCCTTCGGCTCCGCGGCAGGGTCGATCAGAATCTCGTCGGCCGTCGTCAGATGGCGACGCTCCGCGAGGGGGAAGACTTTCAGCTGGCTGAGGTCGAGTGGCTGGCGTTTCATCGGTGCAAATTCGAGTAACGAACGAAGAAGTCACCATCGTAGCCGATTGGCGTCCACAAGACGGATACGGCGGACATCGAAACACCGCCTCGATCTCCGAGGTACTGCCTTTAGCGTCCCGCTCAGCGTTCGAACCTCTCGAGGAACGCCCCATCATGCGCACCGCATTCTGCTTCGCAGCCATCTTGCTGGCATCGTCCGTTGCCAGCCGCCTGTCGGCACAGGACGAAGCCAGGCAGCCAACAGGGGACGAAATTCTCAGCCGGGTCCGCGAGCGGTATTCGACCATGACCGACTACCACTTCGAGCATCGGCTGACGGTCAGTGTGGAACAGCCTAACAAGAAACCAGAACAGTACCTGAACGTCGATTTTGAGTTGGCCGCCGCCGGCGCCCGGCGCTCAGCCGACAATCCGAAGGAAGTCTCGTTTCCAATGAGCCTCACCCGCTGTCGCATGAGCGCCCGCTCTGGGACGAAGACGCTGCTGCTGGTTTCCGACGGCCGGGAGGCGGTTCTTTACCAAGCGGACCTCAAGCAGTTCAAGCGAGCCCCCACCGCGCTGCGTGTCATCGGGGGTCCTACTTCAGCGACCTTCTTCCTGCTGGTGAACACTTTCCCGTTCACGACCTTCGTCGATGTGCCGTTCGAGCGAGTCGAGTTCCTGCGCCAGGAACGCCACATGGTCGGCGAGCGCAAAGTAGACTGTCATGTGATCGAGGCGAGGTTTCATCGCAAACCGCTCGGCGCCGACGCTGCGAACAAGGGCGACAGCGTTGCGTCTCTGGCAGGGTCCAGCTACCTGCTATTCCTCGCCATGCATGGGCTGACTGAGCCGAGTAACGAGAAGGCGCGGAGCGCTGAGGCGTCGCGAATGGAGGCGGATGCGGTACCGCTCACCCTGCTGCTAAGGGTCGATCCGGAGGAGTCGCTTGTTTGGAAGAGCGAACTTCGTGAGCCGCTCGTCGCCAAGAGCGATGAACAACCCGATCCGACGCTCGTGATTACGGACTCGTTTAGCAAGATCGTTAGGAAGGGCCCTCTCCCGGACGAACTCTTTCGATTCGAAATGGCCGAAGGGGATCGGGAAGTCGAGAAGTTTGGGCAACCGTAGAGACTGAAACGAACGCGAGGGCGAAGCGGCGTAAGGATGATCGGCAAAGCGAAGCGGAGCAGATTAGCCCCTTAGATCAACATCACTGAAGCGCCCCGCGCGCGAGCCGAGCGGCTTTTCTGCACGCACTGCTCGATGGGCCGACGGCTCTCGTCCTTAACAGCCCGCGGCGGAACCACGGGATCGATCAGAATCTCGCCCGCCGTGGCCTTGCTCAAGTGAGCAAGACACTCAGTGGACACATCACAGCGCCCAGGTTGCGAGCGCTGCTGTTGCCCAGCAGCCTCGCACCAACGTGACAACAAAGCGCCCCTTTCGGGCGATTCGCTCGATCGCGGATCACAGGGTTTTACGCGGCCGCTGCGCGTTCGGTTCGACACAACCGCTACTTTGCGAACAACCGTTCGTCTCGCCCATGGTTGTTGCACTTTCATGCAGGTCGCAGGCTTTCCTATCGCGCGACCCTCTTTAGGATTCCCTCGGTGACATCCGGCAACCGCATGTTGCGGCCGGGCAACATGCAACACCGACGGCCGGATTCGCCAATCGGCTTCAAGTCGATCTCTTCTCATCACTTATCTCAATCGAGCACGAGTCCGCATGCGGGCGGCATTGGCATTGCTTTCAGCCTAGGCATCGCGTCGGGCATCCCCACCCCGTCACGAAGCAACTGCCTCACACCGCTGGAGAGAACGATCGAATGGCCAAGAACCTTCGCAAGGGCGCCGCTTCGTCGAACAAGGCTGGGAACAAGAGCAAGATGACCGGACACGATTTCGAAAAGAACGACTCGATGGGACTCGGTGACGACTTCGACTCGCCGGCCGTGGTGGACGCCTTTGCCGAAGACGCCTTCGGTTTCGAAGACGAAGAGCTCTCGGAGGTCGTTCACGAGGACGACGCCAGCGTCGACGCCACCGACGATCCGGTCCGCATGTACCTGATGCAGATGGGCCAGATCCCGCTGCTCACGCGGATGCAGGAAGTTTCGTCGGCCAAGAAGATCGAAGCCTGCCGCGTTCGCTTTCGCCACAGCATGCTGGCCACCGACTACGTCCTGCAGGGCGCCGTCGAACTGCTCGAGAAGGTGAAGAGCGGTGAACTGCGACTCGATCGCACGATCGAAGTCTCGGTGACCAACACTTCGGAGAAGAAGCGGATTCTCAAGCGAATCGTGCCGAATCTCAAGACGCTGAAGCACCTGCTGGCCTGCAACAACCGCGACTATCGCACCGCGGTCAGCAAGCGTCTGCCGATGCGGGCTCGCAAGGCGGCCTGGATGCGGCTGATTCGTCGCCGCAACAAAGCGGTTCGCCTGATCGAAGAGATGAACCTGCGAAACAACCGCCTCCAGCCGCTCTTCGAGAAGCTGGCCGAGATCCAGGCCCGCATGCAGACTCTGAAGAGCCAGATGCACGAGGCCCAGGTGACCGGTATTTCGGCCGGCAGGACCTACGAGCAGCTTCGCAGCGAGCTGGTCTACCTGATGCGGATCACGCTCGAGACTCCGCCGACCCTGCAGCGCCGCATCGAGCGGACCCGCCTCTACAGCGAGCAGTACGACGCCGCCAAGCGTGTTCTCTCGGCGGGCAACCTGCGTCTGGTCGTCTCGATCGCCAAGAAGTATCGCAATCGCGGCCTGAGCTTCCTCGACCTGATCCAGGAAGGCAACACGGGCCTGATGCGAGCTGTGGACAAGTTCGAGTACAAGCGCGGCTTCAAGTTCTCGACCTACGCCACCTGGTGGATTCGCCAGGCCATCACCCGGGCCATCGCCGACCAGAGCCGCACCATCCGAGTGCCGGTCCACATGATCGACACGATGAGCAAGGTGCGCATGGTCACTCGCCAGCTCGTGCAGGAGCTTGGCCGCGAACCCACGGCCGACGAGACCGCACAGCGGGCTGGCCTGAGCATCGACGACGCCCGCGTGATCATGAAGATGGCCCGCCAGCCGCTGTCGCTCGATCAGCCGGTCGGCGACCACGACGACAGCTTCTTCGGCGAGTTCCTGGCCGATCATCGCGAGATCGATCCGCTCTACGACACCAACCAGGTCGCCCTGAAGATGCACATCGAAGAGGCCATGCAGGGCCTCAACTATCGCGAGCGGGAAATCCTCCGCCTGCGTTACGGCCTGACCGACGGCTATGCCTACACGCTCGAAGAAGTCGGCAAGATCTTCAGCGTCACCCGCGAGCGGGTCCGCCAGATCGAAACCAAGGCCGTTCGCAAGCTGCAGCAGCCCTACCGCAGCCGCACGCTGGCGGGCTTCGTCGAAGGCCTGCAACTGCCGCTCGCCGACACGGCTGAGTCGAACTAGCGTTCGCCGGAGGACGCCGGGCCACTCTTTGCGGTTCCAGTAGCAGGCACACCTGATGTGCCTGCTACCTACGTAGCTGAATTCGCCAGAATTCAGATGCCCTATGCGTGCGGCCAGCCTCGCAATGGACGCTTGGTTTGTCTGAATTCTGGCGAATTCAGCTACGGTCCTTCCGCGCCTAGCTATTTGCCACCAGGTCCGCCTTTCCTCTACGATGGCGGGAAGGAACTCCTCAATCGCGTTTGCGGGGCGGCTTGGCCATGGGCATCTACGTCGCCTGCTCCTGCGGACAGGCCTTTAGCGCCCGCCCCGACCTCGCGGGACAGACGCTCACTTGCCCAGCCTGCGGCGGGCCGATCTCTGTCCCTCGGCCGCAACCGACGACGGACCTCACTCCGCTCGTGCCCCCCGGCAGCTACGTCGTCCCCAGCCCGACGCTGATTCAACCGGCCGCCCCGGTTCAATCCACGCTACAAGAGCCTCTGGCCGGCACACCGCGCGAGCGATCGTCGACCGAAAGCCTCCCTCCGACCGTGCTCTTTGCCTCGATTGCCGCGGGCTCGGTGCTTGTGGTGCTGCTGTGCGCCATCGGCGTGCAGCAGGTGCTCAGTCGTATTCCGAAGTCGCGGCCACAGCCGGTCGTCACCGCTCCGCCGCCGCAAAACCCCGCTCCGGTCATCGTTCAGCAAACCATCCAGCCTGCTCCTGCCCCCGCTCGCCAAGCGCCGCCCGGTTGGACCCGCGTCGACATTGCTGGCGGCAAAGCGTCGGTCGAGTTCCCACCGGGCGCAACCGAAGGGATCTCACGGCAGCGGGAAGGTATCGTCACACACGGCCGCACCTACTCCAACGGCACCAGGCCGACGCTGGTCGTCGCTCACTTCCAGGGAAGCAAAGTCGCGGAGGCAGCCGACGACCTCAACAAGTTCGCCGAACTGACGGGCAGCATCGCGGTCGGCACGCAGCCGCAGCGAAAGAAGGTGCAGGGCTACAACGCCATTGAAGTTACCAGCCATCACTTCACGGGCTACGCGCGGCATCAATTCATCTTCATCGCCGAAGATGAGATGGTCCTGATCTCCGGGACAGCCGAGTATCCCACCACTCGCGCCGAAGCGGAATACTTTGTCGACTCGCTGCGAATCAAGCAGCCTTCGGTGATCGACTCGCTGCTGCCTCAGTTCCGCTGGCCTCTCACTCAAGGCGACAGCAGATAAGTGGGTGGCACGCCCTGAAAGGGCGTGGCTGGGCTTGGCTGGGCTTGGCTGCGCATCACCACGCCCTTTCAGGGCGTGCCACCCAGCCGCCTAAGCGTCGGCATGTGAACGGCGGTTCGCATGCCGACCCGGAGTACCGTGACGGCATGCCACCCGAAGCCAACCACCCTTCTAGTGCGACAGATCCTCGCGCTTCGGCTCCGGCAGCACGAACGTGAGCAGCAGATTGACGAGGTACACGGCAAAGGCCACGCCCGCCGCCGTGTAGGCGATCTTCATCGCCGGCGACTCGCCCGGAATCAGTCCGCTGGCCGCAATCCGCTGGGTCACCCAAGCGAACGAAGTGCCCAGCAAGCGACCGCCGATGTTGGCGGCAAAGCTTTCCCCCGTGCCACGCAAGTGCAGCGGGTAAACGCCCGGCAGGTAGTTGCCCCAGAAGCTGAACTGAGCCACCGTGAGCAGCCCCGCTGCAAAAATGCCAAACTCGAGCATGTGCAAATCGGTAACCGCCGCATAGCCGAACACGATCGGCATCAGGATCAGGCCCGGAATCAGGAAGATCCGAATCAAGCTGCGCCGGCTGATGATGTAGATCGCCAGAACGGCCAGCAGGAAACGTCCGACAAGTCCGCCGACTTCCTGCACCTTGGTAACGTGGGCCGCGACCTTCTGTTCGGCTGGCCCCACCGCGGTACGTCGCTCTCGCTCCGACAATTCCTCGACCGACTTGCCGAGTTCGTTCGCTTTGGCCTCGACCGCTTTGGCCACCGCCTCCTTGGTCTGCGGCAGGGCAGGGACGATCTGCGGAATCTGCTGAATGGCGCCGAAGGCCGCTCCGAAGCTGCACATGAACATGATCGTGGTGACGATCGTGGTCCGCCGCAGCTCGGGGGCAAACAGCTGAGCAATACTTGGCCGCTTCAGCGTTCCGGCTTCTCGTCTTGCCGCCCACTTCGGCGACTCGGGCAAGAAGGGGCGAATGATGATCAGCGGAATGGCGGGGATCAAACCCGACATCAGCGTGTAACGCCAGGGCGAGTGCGACGTTCGCTCCTTCAAGATGCTCGTACCAAACACATCCAGCCATTCTGGCAGGTGAATCGTCGGCAACTGCAGCGCCGGTAGCTTGATGCCATAGAACAACTCCGGCTGCTGATTGATCGCCCAGCCGATCGCGATTGAGTTGGCGATAGCCACGCCCAATCCACCCACCGAGGAAAACGCCTGAGTAAAACCCAGTGCGCCTTCGCGCTCTTCCGGGTCGTCGAACAACTCGGCAAGCCAGGCGACTGCCGCCACGAACTCCACGCACACGCCGATGAAGACGAGGCAGCGGAAGAACAGCAGCATGTTGAGCGACGTCGAATAGCCCGCCGCAAAAGCGGCGAACGCATACAGCAGAATACTGCCGGTCAGCACGCGACGACGGCCGAACAAGTCGGTCATGTAACCGCCGAGCAGACCAAAGATGCCACCCGCGATGGCTGGGATGTAGAACAGCCGCCCCACCCAGTTCGCAAACTCCGGAGTGCCAGGGGCGTAGCCGCCAAGCTCCAAAATCGCCGGCCGGGCGATGAGCGGGAGCATCAGCAGTTCATAGATGTCGAAGGCGAACCCGATGGCCGCGATGGTGCAGACGAGCCATTGAACCGTCGTCCACTTGCTACGACGACCTTCGTTGAGCAGCGGCTTTTGCGGAGCACTCGACATCGATCAATCCCTTGGCGGGTTCGGAGGGGGAGGGCAGGGCCTGCGCAGTGTACTGCCAGCAAGCGGGCGACATCATACCACGAACGAAAGCTTGTCGGAACAACTATTTTCGTGGGGAGAGATCCGCCGATTTCGCAGATTTCACCGAGAGGAAGCGAGAAGGGCGCGATCAGAGGGACCGCTCCTTCTGCGACAAGGCAGAGAGCCAGGCCGCTAGCACTTCTTCTCTATCGCTCAGTCCCAGGGGCCGACGCTTGCTGCTCCTCCTCGGCGTAAATCTGCGAAATTCGCGGATGCCCTCTCCGCGCATCCCACGCGGCCAAAACCGAGATTGTCCGCAAGAGGCCCCTCGGCTTATAGTTTCCCGCTACGGATAGCCTCGACGTACTCTCTTTGCCCTTTCCAAGGCCGCCCCATGAGACGGATCTCACTTCCCGCCTTTGTTTGCGCCACCGTTCTGGCGATCGCTTCACCGGCGCTGGCTCAAATCACGGCCAACAAGGTGGCCGCCACCCAGACCGTGCAGCGTTCGAGCGAATCGGAACTGGTGCGCACCTGGTATCGCGACTACCTCGGTCGCGAGCCCGGCCCGGAACTGGCCGCCTGGGTCGAACTGCTCCGCGGCGGCATGAGCCCCGTCGACGTGCAGGCGACGGTGCTCGGCTCGGATGAATACTTCAACCAGCAGGGGCGCGATCCGCAGACGTTCGTTCTCGAAACGCTGCAGGCCGTCACCTGGCAAGCGCCAAGCGCGAGCCTGCTGCGGCAGTGGAACGACCGGCTCACCGCGCTCCGCGGCGACCGCTTTGCCCTCGCTCGCGAAATCCTGCTCACCTACAACCAGCCGCAGACGACGACCGGCCAGGCGAGCGACATCGCCCTCCGCCTGACCAACGCCGCCAAGCTGCTGCAAGACACTGCCGACTTCGAAC
>JAEZAS010000439.1 GCA_023430365.1 Planctomycetota bacterium | reverse complement strand
GCAACGAGGACCCCGATAATGGCGATGACCACGAGCAGTTCGACTAGGGTGAACCCTCGTGATCGATGCGGCTGATGCTGCTGCATGACCGTTTCCTTTGGGCTTTCTTTGGTAGGTATAAAGCAGGCGATAAAAGCGATTGAGCGATGGGGCGTCGTGAGTGCAATCACGACGCGATGATTGAGCTAACCCGTAATCTCCGGCAGCGCGAAGTCGGCGCGATACGGCAGGGTGAGCAGTCGATTGGCTTCGGGTGAATCGTGGAACCGTTCCGTCGCAGCATCGAAATGGAGCGCGGGACCGAGTTGATACGTGGCAGCCGAAAGGTTGAGGCCGGCCGCATCCACGAGATGCCGTTTCAGATCGCTAAAGGTCTCGGAAGCGAGTTGGTTCTCAGCTGCTGGCCCTGATGGTGCTTGAGAGAACGGAGTGGCCTGGCCGAGGCGGTAGGAGATGTTGCCCAGGTGGGCCAAAATTGCGGTTCGATGGCCGTCGAGCACGTCGGAGGCAAGTTCCTCCGCCTTTCGGCTGCGGACGCAGTCGATGAAGTTCTGAAAATGCTCGCGAGCATAGTTTTCGGGGAGCCCACTTGGCGGCGCTCCGGCGATCGGCTCGCCTTCCTTCTTCCCGTGCCGGTAGAATTTCCCCTCGCGGATGGTTCCTTCATCGGTGTGGAAATCGATGCTCATTTTGAGCGGTTTGTCGAAGTGCAGACCACGCTGTTCGCAAACCAGCTTCGTATCGCCGAAATCGAAGAGGGTGAGCTGCGTATTAGGCGTCTCTCCCTGGTCTTTGTATCCGTAGCGGCCTCCCAGGCTTACCACCGATTTCGGCTGGGCCGATTCGGGCATCGCCCAGCGCGCCATTTCCAGCTCATGGGAACCAAGATTGGCAAGTTCACCGTCGCCGTAGGCCCAAATCCAGTGCCAGCGATAGTGCACCAGGTTGGTGCGATGGGGATTCATCGGCGCGGGGCCGACCCAGAGGTTGTAATCCAATTCGCGCGGAGCAGGCGAAGGGTTCTTCACGCCGATGCTCTCTCGCGGACGGAAAATCTGAATGTGAGCAGCTTGTAGCTTGCCGTACTTCCCCTGGCGGATGTCGCTGGTGTACTGCTTCCACTTGGGATCGCTGCGCCACTGGGTGCCGTGTTGAACGATGCGGTTGTACTTTTGCGCCGCATCGACCATGCGCCGCCCTTCGGCGATGCCGTGGCTGCAAGGCTTCTCGACGTACACATCCTTACCCGCCTGACACGCCCAAATCGTCATCAGCGCATGCCAGTGATTGGGCGCCGCGATCGAGACAGCGTTAACCGAAGCGTCGTCGAGCGCCTCGCGGATATCTTGCACGCATTTCGGCTTCTTCCCTGATTTTTGTTCGAGCGATGAGCTACGCGGCCCAAACAGGCGGCTATCGGGATCGACGAGATGCGAGACCTCGACATTTTTCATCGCGGCGAACACATCCATGTGGATTTGCCCGCGACCATTGATTCCAGCCACGGCGACACGGACGCGTTCATTGGCGCCGATGACCTGGCCCGACGATTTGGTGCCGGAAATCGTGAATGCGGCGGCGAATCCGCCTGCGGCGGCTTGCTTAAGAAACGTGCGTCGGTTGGGATGTCTCATCGTCGCCTGCAGGGAGAGATGCGGGGGAACTTGATTCGAGCGTTGGGCCGTTTTGACCGACGTCAGGCTTGGGCGTCCAGATTCGGCGTCACTTCTTTGAGAAACGGATGCAATGCCGCAAACCGCTTTTCGATTTCCGCGATCTGCTCGTCCGTGAACTTCATTTCCGAGACGATGGGCGAGGAGGGAATCGATTCCTTAGGGCCGTAGTTGCGGGACACCAGGTTCTTGAAGACGCCTCGCTTCTTCCAGATATAAAGGTTGGCACCGCGCAAACTGCCGGGCTTGACCTCGACCATGTGGATGAACTTTTTGAACACGTCGCGCAGCTCTTCGGAGTTTTTGTCCCCTTGCTGCAACTCCCAGATGCGCATCAGCACGTCAGCGTAGGCCGCCCGTTCCGTGATCACGCCTTCCGAGCCAAGCTTCGACTCTTCGACCCAGTGCATGCCGCCGCGGGCGCTAAACACCCGACGGACCGGCGGCATGGCGGCGATCTCAGCACGCATGCGGCCGAACACGTCGCCCGCTTCCTCCTTGATGTAGCCGAAGTGGGAGAATTCCTTCGCCAGTTCAATCATCAACTTCGGCGTAGGAAGCGGACCCTTGTACGAGACGCCACCCGTGGTCTGCAAAATCACCGGGCGCTTGGCCACTGCCGCGAGCGCTCGCCAGTACTGCAGCAGGTCTTCTTCCGTTTTCCCGGTGTCGGGCGGACGCGAGATGATGGCTTGCGGGTTCAGCTTTTCCGCGTGCTCCGCAAAGAGGAGCATTTCTTCCGTGTCTTTTCCCTGGACCCCGAGGCACAGCGACGTCGGCAGGTCGCGCGTCGCCTCGGCCAGCACCTCCATCCCTTTGAGCTTCTCATCCCGGGTCAGCAGATCAATGCTGTCTCCGGACTGAGGCCAGATCATTCCCGAGCAGCCAGCCCAGGCTACAAACTTCGTTTCCTTCGCGAGCACCTGGTAATCGACTTCGCCCGACTCGGTGAAGGGAGTCGACAGAATCGGAAATGGCCCGCGCACCTTCGGGTCGGTCTGCGTTGCCTCGGCGAATGCGGCGCTCAGTCGGCGTCCAGGCAGCGCCGCAGTGGCGACGACGCCCGAGAAACCAGCCAAGGCAGCTTTGAGCGCAGTCCGTCGAGAAATTTGCTGGTTCCGAGCCATGATACCCTTCCGAAGCGAACTTAATTTTGCATATTACATATCGCACATTAGCGAGGTGCGATAGGAATTGCAAGAGTTCGCGAAATTGCTTGTTAAAAGGTGGGTTTTGCCGAATCGCTGGAGATCCTCGGCCTTTGATGCCTTAACCGAGTTGCTCGCCAGCTGCAGGGAGGGCCGCCTAGGTAGCGTTTGTCGAATCCGCGAGAAGGAGCTTACGCCAGGCAGCGACTAAGCCCGTTGGGCTACCTCTTCCTCAAAGTAGTTAGCGATGAAGTCGTCCACAAACGAATCGAGATGCGCCTCGAGGGCTTTTTGGGAAGCCTCTGAATCCTCGGCCAACAACGCTTCCACAATTTTCAGATGCTCCAGGTTCTCTTCGATTCGGACGAAACGATTCGACGCCCGCAGCAGGAGATAGTAGGCGTCCGCCATCGCTTTACATACAGTTCCGCATCGAGCAATCTCTTCCTGCAAGCGCCGGTTGGGGCAGTAGTGCGCGATCGTCGCGTGCAGGCGGAGGTCGAGCTCTCCGGTTGCCTCGCTGGCGGCGAGAGACGTGGGAGCCTGAATCACCTGGTTCAATTCGCGGTGCAATTGCTCGAGCTGCTCGCGCGGTATTCTGCCGCAGGCGCTTCGGATTGCTTCACGCTCCAAAATGCACCGAAACTGAACCAGGTCGCGCGCTTCCTGCGGACCAAAGTTGCGAACCACCGCTCCCTTATGCGGCAGAACCTCCACCATGCCTAGCGATTCCAGTTCCATCAACGCCTCGCGGACAGGCGTTCGGCTCACACCAAACTGCTCCGCCAAGGGCTGAACGATCAACTTTTCGCCAGCCCTAAAATGGCGGGCAAAAATGCCCATCGCCAACCGTCGGCTCACTTGCGTGCGCAGGCTTCCACGCTGGAGCGGCTTCGTAATATCGCTGATGGAAGTGAGCGACACGGTCGAAGGGTCAGTGAGCGACTTCATCGTGCATATTGTATACAAAATCCTCCGGTTGCGCCGACCCGCGGAAAATTTCTCCTCCGCTGTCCAACAAATAGGGGGACTCGGTTTTCAAATGGCCACTTCGTTCACCAGTGCTCGTGAACAGCGGCCTTATTGGGATGGCGTCCAATAACAGTAACTGTCGCGAGCACCACCGATTTGACCGCCGCTGTCCGACGAACTTCTCCCGCTCCTACCATTCGAACTCTAGTACAGTTCGGCGGCTTGTGCGGCGGAGATTTTGTGTGCGCTCAGACGGCCGTTGCCAAGGTCGCTGGCGCGGAGCACGTCGATATTCATTCGGCCATGGAAGGGCCTGTCGTCGGTCAACTCAATCATCTTGGATGTGAACATGAAACAGTCGTCGCTCTTGGCGGTGATCCAGTGCACGTTGTTACGCACATCCGAGATGCTGGACCAGGTCCCGGCGCCGCAGATCGTGTCGTCGGTCGGGCGAACCACGAGCGCGTCGTCCTGATCCGCGAGCTTATCGTACTGGCGCACGTGGAACTCGCCTGAAATGTTCAGGAAGGCCGAGACCATGTTCGAGTGCCCGTGCGGAGGAACACTGCGTCCCTTCTTGATAAAGGCGAGCTTGGTAATCAAGACCTTGGGCGGCTCTGGTCCCGAACCCACTTCGCTGCCGTCGCCGCTCATCATGAGCGTGTGGAACACTTCGCCGCGATTGCCCAAGTCGCTGCCGGAGATCTTGTCGACGAGCCGTTTGTAATCGATCCGTTCCATCAGTGCGGGAATCGAGACCGCCTGATAGAGCCTGGCCATCCCGTCCTGCCAGGCGTCCTGTCGGATGACGCCGCGGGCCAGTTGCTCACCCAGCTTGCGATAGTCTTGGAACCATCGATCGAGCGACTCCACTCCCTGGTCATCCGCCGTGGCGGTTCCATGCATGAAGTTCGCTAGCCCCACGGCCAGCAGGTTTCCAGCGACCAGGCGGTGAAAAGAACGCCGTGAGAGTTGTGGGCCGATCATGGTTATGCCTTCCGCGGACTTCGACGAGTGTTGACGATGTCTCAGTACGACAGGCTGATGACCATTATCCTCTTGGACCGGACACAGAAACTAGCCGAAGACAACAAAATGATACTGTCACTTGTTCTTATAACTGTTGTCCAACGGTTTGCTGCCCAAGGCCTTTGGCCTGATGCGAGCGGCAACCGTGGCTGCGAATCGAACGACCCGTCGGCGCTCACGCCCGCGGGTGTGCCCCGAAAGAATTGGCGTCAAGCACTCTGTTACAAGCGATAAGGCACAGAAAAGTAGGGCTGCCCAGACTCGAACTGGGAACCAAAGGATTATGAGTCCTCTGCTCTAACCGATTGAGCTACAGCCCCACACGGCCTGCGGCCGCGATCCCGGTGCGGATGGGGCAATTCTAAGGGGGGAGTGGGTTGGCGCAAACCCCGATGAGTTCTAGTATTTGGCTATGCAGTCCCGTGCAATTGCGGAATTGCGGTAGGACGGCAGGCTTCCCCTATACCGGCCACCAGCCTGAGTAATTGGGGGTTCGATTCCCCTGTTTTGCCGGCAGTTATTCGCGCGACGCAAAGAGCAGCTTGTTCATCAAAACACTGAACATTTAAAGCTTCGTAAAAGCAGTTGGCGAATTTTCCAGCGAGTGCTATAGTTTCCGCAATCCTCAATGCCGACCCATCTGATGCGGGAGGCTTCTTACACGTTGGTGTTCGCGTTCTGAGCGGAAGTTCGGCAGGAACGCTGATCAAGTTGCGCTGCCCTGGTCCCACGGTTGATTGCGGGCCTTTCGGGAAAGCCAACAAGGAGATCTGCGATGTTTGCTCAGATGACCGACCGCCCGATGTCGATGGGCCCCGCCACGATGAACCCGTGCACGACCGTGCCGGGAATGGGCGTCTCGACGCTCACGCCGACGGCCGGCAACCTGCTGATGGTGCCGCGCTGCACGATGCGACTCGAGAAGTGTGCTGGCGGAATGAAGATGTACTGTTCGTGCGACGACGAAGTCGGCTGCGCGACGCTGCAAAACCTCTGCAAAATGCTGTGCGATGGGCTGTGCTCGTGCATGTGCATGAAGAACGGCGTTTGCGTTTGCCAGTGCAACATGACCATGTGCAATTGCACCTGCGAACTGACGGCTGACGGCGTCTGCATCACCTGCACCAGCGGCGACAAGGCCTGCTGCGAGATGGTTCAGGCCTGCTGCGACTGCCTGACCGCCTGCATGGAAGCCGGTTGCCTGTGCTGCGTTTGCTTCGGCGGCACCCCGGTTTGCTGCTGCACCCTGTAACTGAGGTAGCCTGCTACTAAAGAACTTAAGGCCGCCCGCAATCGGCAACGAAGCGGGTGGTTTTTTTTGCGCGCATCAATCTGCCCATCAAATACGACGGGCGCTATCCGTGATTTATCATGGCGTAAATCGCCATGGTGCAAATATCACGGCTCTTTCCGACCGCAGGGTTTGTGCAGGCGGTAAGAATCCACACGATTACTGGCAGAAACCCGTCTCGAACAAAATCTCCGCCCTTTGGCACGCCGGTCGCATATAGCTTGTTTATCAGCTTAGTAAACATCCCTCACAGGAATCTGGTCATGCCCGCCAATCGCATTAGCCGCCACTTGATCTCGAACCGCATCAGCGGGGCGATGGCGGGCTGTTGTGTGGCGGTTTCGCTCGCGAGCGTCTCGGCCGTGCCGGCTTCGCAACCCTGGCAACTCCAGGTGTATGAAGCAGCGGCCCTGGCGGCCCGCAAGCAGGTGGCCAACCGTCGCCGCTACGAGCTTTCGACCGAGTCGAGCTACCGCTGGAACTAGCGGCAGCTTGATCTGGTAAGGATATCCGACCCGAGGATGGGCGGATTTTAGATTGTGCACTTGCGTAGCTCACTGGATTCTGTCCGGAGGCGAACGCGCCGACTCCCAAGGAGTCAACGCGATGTCTGGTTCGATTCCCTCACCTAATTTGCCCCAGAGCGGCTCGCACGAGCAGCTCGACCGGCCACGGACGCTCGTTTCCATGAACGCAAGGGATTGTCATACCTCTCACCGGGCCCGCTGTACGTGTTGTTGCATGTGCTAACGGCTCGTCTGTCGCTATAGCCTCAGCGCCGATCCTGGCTGGCTGATTCGCTTCGAAGTGCAAGTCCCCGCGGCCCAGTAGAGCTTGCTGGCTCAAGTTCCCCGGCTGCGCCCGCGCACTTACGTATCGACTTTCCCAGGCGGCGCTAGACGAGTTGCACGCGGCCATCCCCAGGTCACAGAGCAACTCGACCGGCCCTCGAACACAGTACCGAACTCACTATTCGAACTAACGAATCACAGAAACGAAAGAATCGCCGCCATGAAAGTCTCGCTATATCGCACTCCCCGCCAGCCATCGCGTCCCGGCTTCACCCTTGTGGAGCTGCTCGTGGTGATCGCGATTATTGGTGTGCTCGTCGCTCTGCTGCTGCCCGCTGTGCAAGCGGCTCGCGAAGCGGCCCGTCGCACCTCGTGCGGCAACAACATCCGCCAGCTCGGTCTGGCCGCTCAGAATTTCCACGACACGATGGGCTATCTGCCGCCCAGCCGATTGGCGAACAACTCGGCCGACCTGACCACCACCAACTGGATGACCTGGGCCGTCGTGATCCTGCCCTACATCGAGCAGGCCAACTTCGCCGACGCCTGGGACCTGCGAAAGTCGTACGAATCGCATCCCGAAACCACCACCAAGCAGGCGGTGGCGGCGTTCTTCTGCCCCTCGCGCCGTGCTCCGAACACGTTCTTCTCGACCGACACGCCGGCGGGCGCCTTGAGCGACTATGCGGCGTGCGGCGGTCGGGGCCCGAACGACGGCGTGAACGTGAACGGCGTCATCCATGAGAACGCCAACGGCGCCATGACCTGCGCCCGTTGGACGCTGAACCCGGCGAAGAATCAGATCGTGAACTGGCGTGGCGTCGTGTCGCTGTCGTCGATCACCGATGGGACGAGCAACACGTTCCTGATCGGTGAAAAACACGTCCGCCGCGACACGAAGTTCGGCACCCTCGAGGACCGGAGCGTCTACACCTCGAAGAACGACAACAACTATCGCCGCTTCGCCGGAGTCGACCACACCGACGGCAAGCAGTACGCCATCGCCAAGCACGTTCTGAACGCGGACAACACCGCCAAGACCATTGACAATCGCTCCTTCGGTAGCTGGCATCCCGCCGGTTGCCACTTCGTGCTCTGCGACGGCAGCGTGAAGTTTGTGAAAGAGAACACCGACATCGACACGCTCAGCTACTACGCCCAGATCAACGACGGCCAGGTGATTGCCAACGACTAACGACCGACCCGCGAGGGCAACGGATTGCCCGAAAGCGGGAGCGAGCGTCCGCAAGGTTAGGAAAGGTTCGTGAGAGGAATGGAACGGAAGAATTGGAAGGGGCTGCTTCTACCAGCGGCCTTGGTTGGACTGACCCTGCTCGGTTGCGGCAGCAAGCCGCTCGAGGGACCGCCGACAGTTCCAGTAAATGGAAAAGTCGTGTTTACGAAAAACGGCAGTCTGGAGCCGATCGTCGATCGGCAGGGCGCCATTGAGTTCGAGTCGGTCGAGCAACCGGGGGTGAAAGCCGTCGGCGATATCCAGCCGGACGGCAGCTTCACGGTGAGCACACTTGTGCAGGGCGGATCTAAACCAGGAGCTGTAACCGGGCAGCATCGAGTCCGGCTGCTCTTGGATGACCGGGCACAGCAATTCGTCGCGCCGCAATTTTTGCGGTTCGACAAATCGGGAATCGCGGTGACCGTGGCGGAGCCGCAAAGCGACGTTCAAATTCAAATCTGGCGTTAACCACGGGCTGACTGAGCAAGAGGCCCCATTGCATTCGAGAAACGATCATGCTCATCCGCATTCGACCCCGCTGGACGTTCCTTATTCTGCTGCTTAGTTGGAGCGCGGCGCCGCTGGTGGCCCGCGCCGCCACTCCCGAGCATTCGCCCGAGGCGCTGGAGTTCTTCGAAAAGAAGATCCGGCCGCTTCTGGTCAGCAATTGCTACACCTGCCATTCAGCCAGCACCAACGCGAAGGGAGGCCTGCGGGTCGACGACCGGAACGGCTTGCTGATGGGTGGTGGTAGCGGCGCAGCCGTCGTGCCGGGGAAGCCGGACGAAAGTCTGCTCATCCAGGCGGTGCGGTACGACGGCTTCGAAATGCCGCCGAACAAGAAACTCTCGGACGAGCAGATCGCCGACCTCGAAAAGTGGGTCACCGACGGCGCCGCCTGGCCACCCGTCGAGATCACGATCCCGCTCGATAAGCCGAACGCAAAGTACGACGAGCTATTGCAGAACCACTGGGCCTGGCAGCCGCTGCAAAGCGCTTCGCCCCCCTCGGTGCAGAACGAAGCCTGGCCGCGCGACGATGTCGATCGGTTCGTGCTCGCAGCACTTGAGGCGAAAGGCCTTCAGCCGGTCGCGGATGCCGACAAGCTCGCCCTGATTCGTCGCGTGACCTTCGATCTGACCGGTTTGCCGCCGACGATCGAAGAGATCGACGCGTTCCTGGCTGACGATTCGGCGGAAGCGCTGACGAAGGTCGTTGATCGCCTGCTCGCTTCTCCGGCGTTCGGCGAACGTTGGGGCCGGCACTGGCTCGACGTGGCTCGCTACGGCGAATCGACCGGTTCGTCGCGGAACGTGCCGTATCCCCATGCCTGGCGATATCGTGACTACGTCATCGACTCGTTCAATGCCGACAAGCCGTACGACCGGTTCATCCGCGAGCAAATCGCTGGCGACCTCCTGCCGGCCGACTCGGAAGAAGAGCGGGAGGAACAACTGACCGCGACCGGTTTCCTGGCGCTCGGCGTGAAGGACGTGAACCAGCGGTTCAAAGTCCGCTTCACGATGGACAACATCGACGAGCAGATCGATACGGTCACTCGCTCGGTGCTGGCGGTCACCGCGAGCTGCGCCCGCTGCCACGACCATAAGTTCGATCTGATTCCGACCAAGGACTACTACGCCCTGGCTGGCATCTTTCATAGCACGGACCTCTGCGCCGGCGTCCGTAACAAAATGGGCGGCGGTGGGCTCGACTACTACGACACCTCGATGCTCCTACTGCCTGAAGCGGAGGCTGGGGCGCCTGCCGTCGATCTTGCAATGCTCGCGGCAGCGAAGAAGAAGGTGGAGCAGGCCCGCAAGGAATTCCAACGTTTGCGCGACAATCCAGAAGGGGCGGAGCTCGCTCCCAATGGTCGTCCGAAGCGGCAAGTCGCCCGACAAAAGCTGAACAAGGCTCAGGCCGAACTGTCAGCTCTGTCCGATCCAGCCGCCAACGGGGCGAAGATCCTGCTCGGCGTCCGCGAAGGCGCAACGATCGGCGATACCGAAGTTCGCATCCGTGGCGAAGCCGAAAAGCTTGGTCCTGTCGTTCCGCGAGGCTTCTTGAGCATCGTGCGATTCGAAGGTCAGCAGGCGATCAGCCCCGATGCGAGCGGTCGGCTCGAGCTGGCTTTCTGGTTGACTGACGAGCGAAATCCACTGGCCTCGCGAGTGATGGTCAATCGCATCTGGCAGCACCTGCTCGGACGAGGAATCGTGAGCAGCGTCGACAATTTTGGGGTGACCGGCGACTTGCCAACTCATCCCGAATTGCTCGATCACCTGGCTCAGCGGTTCATCGAAGAGGGCTGGTCGGTGAAAAAGCTCGTGCGTGCCATCGTCCTGAGCCGTACCTATGGACTCAGCGCCGATGCGACGACCGAGAACCTGGATGCCGACCCCGCCAACCGATTGCTGTGGCGTCATACGCCGCGACGGCTCGACGCCGAAGAGATTCGCGACGCAACGCTGGCCGCGTCTGGCAAGCTCAACCTGAGCCGGCCGCAGGCCTCGCCGGCGAGCGAATTGAAAGTCGTGGAGATTCGCAACAACGGCGCGGAAGCCAAAGCCATTTTCGAGCACGCCAACGCGAGCACCTATCGGAGCGTGTACTTGCCGCTGCTGCGCGGGCTGACGCCCACCTCGCTCGAAGTCTTCGACTTCGCTGAGCAGGGGATGGTATCGGGCAGCCGCGAGACGACGACCGTCGCTCCCCAGGCGCTTTACCTACTGAATGATCCGCTCGTTCGTAAGCAGTCGCTCGAACTGGCCCAGGACCTTCTCCAGCGATCGGATATGGAGACGGACGAGCAGCGAATTGAGCTCGCCTATCGGCGCGTGCTCGGCCGAGAGGCCACGAGCGGCGAAATTGTTCGTGCCCGAAGTTTCCTGGCCGACTTTGAAGCCGCTTGGGAAGCTCTGGCGCCCAGCGCTGCAAGCGAACAAGTTGCCGCGACGGCGGATCGTGAGCAAGAGTCGACCGAGACGCTGCTGGTCTCCACTTCCAGCGAAGCGGCGGCCGGCGCCAACGCGGCGAAGCCTGCCCGGCCAATGCCGGTGATCGATCCGGACCAGATCATTACCGCGGACGAACCGGTGAAAGAGGAAGTCGTGCAGGCTGATAGCGCCGCCGAGGCGGCCTGGGCCGGATTCTGCCAGGCCCTGATCGGGTCTGCCGAGTTCCGCTATCTCCGCTAAGACGTTTCCGAACCCACACGAACATCCCCGAATATAACCAGGAACGAACGATGAGCACTCCTTCTCTTCCACTGGCTCGTCCAAATCCCATCTCCCGTCGGGCGGCCCTCAAGTCGGCGAGCGCCGGCTTTGGGTTCCTGGCGCTGGCTGGCATGCTCGGCCAAAACGCTCGCGCGTCCGAGGCTTCTCCTCAGAGCGACGTCGCGCCACTCGCGCCCAAGGCGCCTCATTTCCCAGCCAAGGCGAAGCGGATCATCTTCCTGTTCATGCAGGGGGCCACGTCGCAAATGGATACGTGGGAATACAAGCCAAAGCTCCAGGCGGACGATGGCAGGGTGGGCCCCGGCGGCGGCACGCTGACCGCTTCCAAGTTCAAGTTCGCGCAGCATGGCGAAACGGGAACGTGGGTCTCGGAACTGTATCCCAATGTCGCTAAGCACGTCGACAAGCTGTGCTTCATCCGCGGCCTGCACACCGACACGCCAGCCCATCCGCAGGCGGTGATTCAGTTGCACACGGGCGCCGCGCTCGCTTCGCTCACCCGGCCATCGATGGGGGCCTGGTTGATGTATGGCCTGGGGACCGAAAACCAGGATCTGCCGGGATACATCACGATCAATCCGCCGCCGAACTTCGGTGGAGCGGTGAACTACGGCAGCGCTTTCCTGCCGGCTCATTTCCAGGGAACGAAGATCGCCGACACCGGCTATGTGCCGAACCTGAAGGCCCAAACGCTCACTTCGCTCCAGCGCAAGCAACTCGACCTGTTGCAAGCGATGAACCGCGACCTGGTCGGCAACCCAGCCGCTCCGGCAGAGTTGGAAGGGGTAATCGAGTCGTATGAACTGGCCTTCCGCATGCAAGGCAAAGTGCCGGAACTGCTCGACCTGTCGAACGAGCCGCAGCATGTGCTCGACGCCTACGGCGTGAAGGACGGTCCGGCGGGCAGCTTTGCCCGGCAGTGCCTCATGGCGCGGCGGTTGAGTGAGGCGGGAGTGCGGTTTGTCGAGATCTGCCATCCCGGCTGGGATCAGCACACGAACTTGCACCAGGGGCTCATCCGGAATTGCGCTGCGACCGATCAGCCGACGGCGGCGCTACTGCAGGATTTGCAGCAGCGGGGGATGCTCGAGGACACGCTGGTACTGTTTGGCAGCGAGTTCGGTCGCCTGCCGACCGCGCAGGGTCCAGACGGTCGAGACCACAACATCACGGGCTATCCAATGTGGCTGGCCGGCGCTGGTGTGAAGGAAGGCTTCTCGTACGGGGCTACGGACGAGTACGGCACGCACGCGGTGGAAGGCCGGATGCACACGACCGATCTGCACGCCACGCTCCTAGCCCTGATGGGGCTCGATCACGAAAAGCTGACTTACAACTACGCAGGACGCGACTTCCGGCTGACCGACGTGGCAGGAAATGTGGTGCGGGAGGTATTTGCGTAGGCCGCACTAACTCGCAGGTTTACGGAGGATCTAAATAGCCGGGGCGTAACACGCCCCGGAGAACGGCTGCGGCGGATTCCTTTGCAGTGGAGGAACTTCTCGCTGTTCTCCGGCGAGTGTTACTCGCCGGCTGCGGGCTTTCCGACGGCGGGTCTGCTTGCGGGGCTGCGAGGCGGAGCCTCGGGGTGGTTCCGACCCAGGCTGGAGCCTGGGACGGAGTTTGATGCCGTTCGGTGGGCCTAAAGTATTGACAAATAGTGGATAAGTTTGTAGTGTGTTAGGTTGGTGAATTGTGTCTCTCGAACTGACTGCCGAGCGCTACTCGGATGATCGCCACCTCCAACACTTACGACCAATCTTCGCCCTGCTTGACGCAGGGCGGGTGTTGATAAACCACGTCGGTTTATCAACAAGTTTGGGGCCC
>JAEZAS010000406.1 GCA_023430365.1 Planctomycetota bacterium | reverse complement strand
GCAGTTCGACGTCCTGCTCGCAGTGGAAGGAAAAGAAATCAAGTCGCCCGAAGATGTCCGCGATGCGGTAGCAGCCGCCGACGAAGGCCAAGAGCTCTCGATCAAGCTGTTGCACGAGGGAAAGGAGGCCACGGTGAAAGTGGTTCCCGCTCCTCGGCCGGCGGATCGCGTGATCGTGAACCCGACCGAGACTCCCTCGGGCGCCGCTTCAAGCCAGCAGGAGTTCCTGCGTCATCAGCACCAGGCGATGAAGGCCCTGGAGCGCGCTCTCGCCGATCGCCAGGCGGCAGGAATGATGTTCATGCGGCCCGGCATCGTCGCCCACCGGCCGCTTGCCTTGCCGAAGGGGGTGAAAGTGACCGTGACGCATCGCGGTGGTGAGCTGGCGAAGATCGTGGTCGAGCGCGGCGACGAACGCTGGGACGTTACGGAAAATTCGCTGGATACGCTCCCCGAAGAGCTGCGGGCCCCTGTGGCCGCCCTCGTGCAAGGTCCAACTCCCTTCACGATCAAGCTGAAGGATGCGGACGATGTCATCCGCGTGGCGCCGAAGGCCTTTGATGACAATGTTCGCGTCGAGATCACGCCGCCGAAGGTTCGCCAGCGTGCCCCAAAGCAGGCGGACGACGACCGGATGGACGACGTGCTGCGTGAGCTGAAGTCGCTCCGCAAGCAGCTTGAAGAGGTCCAGCGCCAACTGCCGGACAACAACTAGCCCAGCGGGCTAACTCAAGAACGCCACAAGCCCACGCGTCGCGCGTGGGCCAGTGGGCTCTCCGCCTTCATCTCCGGGCCATCGCAACTTCTCAGCGCGAATTGATTCGCTGCAGTCGGCTGCTCATCGATTCCACTTCGCCGGTCGCCGGCCGAAACTCGATGGTCTGAAGCGAGACCGGCTGCGAGCGCGCTTGGCCGATCGGCGCCATGGTCATCGTGCCAGGGACGGGCGTCTCCTCGAGCAGCGGGACGAGGTTTTCTTCGGTGTAGGGACGCAGCGGCGGGAAGCGATACGGGCTCTGGTAGTCGGTCATCCGCTGGGCCTTGTACATGCCCGGCCAATGGTAGGTATAGAGCGGCGGAACCGGATAGTTGTAGCTGCCGTTGCAACCACAGTTGTAGTAGCGGTCGAGGCCGTCGATGCAGTGACGACCGTGGCCCCGCAGGCCACCGCGCCCACATCCATGACCATGACGTCCGCCGCAACCGCAGGCGTCGCTAAAGCCGCACGGATCGCAGCCTCCTTCACAGCCTCCCAGGCCAGCGCTCTGGCAGTCGCAGCCGCACGCCTTGCGCTTCAGCCAGCCGCCGTGCGCCAACAAGCCGCAGCCACGCTTGCAGCGAGCTTTGCCGACACACGAATCGCACGCGGAAGCGCAGGGTTCGGCGCACCCGATATCGGCGCATCCGACCTCGGCCCGAACCGAACCGGTCAACAAACAGGAAACGAGGGCCAACGAGAGCAGTCTGGTCATGGCGGTACCCTTGAGCGGGGCAAGTGCGGCACGGCTGGAAATCAAGCCGCAAGGCGGGCGATCTACCCGCATCATCGACAAGACCGTCGCGGCAGGTTTGCTCGATACGACCGCACCGCACGAGTCGCCGAAATCGGCACAGCTTCGCACCCCTAAGGGGCGGCAACACCGCCGTCATATTGATTCGACATCGGTATCACACTGATGACACCCGTCCTTCCAGAACACCGACGACGAGAAAACCAAAAAACCTAAGATGTTCCACTGTATCACCTTGCGATCCAACAAGAAAAATCGATGTCCGGTGGCACGCCCGCTGCCTTATTACTCCTACAGAGCAGCCAACTGACGCGGCTGCCTGAGTGAATAACCTCCCGGAAAAGGATGGAGATCATGAAACGCATCCTGCTTATCGTGGCCGCGGCTTTGGCTCTGACGGTTGGTGGCGGCCTGGTTTCGACGGCTTCGGCGGCTGGCGGTTGGGGACATGGACATGGCCACCACCATCACCACCACGGGCATCACGGCCACTGGGGCCATCACCACCACCATCATCACGGTCACTGGGGCCACCACCATCACCACTATCGCCCGAGCTATGGCTATGGCTACGGCTATCGACCGTTCTACGGGGGAAGCGGCCTCTACATCCGCTTCTAGTTGCTGACAGCACGTCGCGGGTGGCACGGGCCAGCATCTGCGACGCGTGGACCAAGAAGGCTCGAAGTGACGCGCTGGGCAATTGGGGGTTTGGCGCGTGCTTCGGGCCTTTGAGATTGACCGGCAGCCCGGCTGAAATCCAGCCGGGCTGCTTCGTCGACGGAGTGATCGAACACCCGCGCGATCATTTCCCAAGTGACGCGCAGCATTCTCCGGCCGCGCCGGAAGAACACGGAACGAGAAGACACGGCAATCAGCAGCTACCGCGCCGGGACGAGAGTCCGCTGGCAAAAAACGGCGCGCAAGCTGTCGGCGGTCCCTGAGGCTTGAGCCGCCCCGCTCAACCTCAGGGCCGCCAGTTTTTCTGCAACTCTCGTAGCGACCGCACGGCGGCGCACATCTGCCGCGGCGCCGTGCGTGCGCTCGAGCGCATCTGCACTTGAACGGACGCAATTTCGCCGCGGGAATCGCGCCTTTCCGTCCCTGTCCAGGAACCTGCGGCTTCCTAGAATTCTTTGTGGGTCGCCATCGTGAAGGCGGCTCGGCGAATCAGTTTGTGGGTAGGAGAAACAGAGATGAAACGGATCTTGCTAGCGCTCGCCGCCGTGCTCGCTCTGGGGCTGGGCGGACTGGATATGGGCGAGGCCCAGGCGCAACACCGTCATCGCGGTCACCATCACCACCACCATCATCATGGCGGCTGGGGACATCATCACCACTGGGGGCATCACCACCATCACGGATGGCGCCACCACCATCACCATCGTCCGTATTGGTACGGCCACCGACCCTACTACTATCGGTCGTACAACTACGGCTATTACCCGTCGACCTACTACTACGGCCGGCCGGGTCTTTACATTCGCTTCTGATCCACAAGCGGATCGCGAACGCAGCATCGCCAGCCAGCGACGATGAAGGGCAGGGAGGACCTGCCCTTTTTTGCTGCGCTGACGAAGCGAAAACTCTCTGCCGATGTGCAGAACGCGCTCAGAACTGGGGAACCACCTCACTGCCGTCGCGCGTGAGCAGTGCGCGCCACGTGAGTGGATCGACGCTCTTACTCACAAAGCGGACGCTGCCGTCTCCCATCGCGACGATATTGCCCCCCGGATGATAACCAGGTGGCAAGGTTCCCAGCTGACCAATGTCGAAATCCTTCGGCTCGGCCCAGTGAACCGGGCCCTGGTTGCCTTCGATCAACCAGACCGTGTTGCTCAGGCCGTCGGTAACATCGCGAAACCGGATCGCCTTGCCATCTTCGAACATCGCGCTGGGGCCGGTGATGAAGAAATAGTCGGTGCGCGGTGAGTTCGAAGGGGAACTAGGATCTTCGAAGGTCGGGATGCGCACCGCCTTCATGTGCGAATTCTCAGGGGCGTCCCAGGCCTTCGACTTGTCGAAGCTGTTGAACACGGCGGCTTGCTCCAGAAACGGAAGCAAAAGCACGCGACCGCTGTAGAGCGCGTTGCCGTTTTCGTCGCGCACCACCGCGGGAGGCAACTCGCCATAGGTGTCGATGTAGTTGTGCAGGGCGAGCCCGATTTGCTTCATGTTGTTGGTCGACTGCGATCGGCGGGCGGCCTCGCGAGCGGCCTGTACGGCTGGGAGCAACAGCGCCGCCAGGATGCCACCGCAGGCCAGCATGCCGACGAGGCAGATGACGAGAATCAAACCGAGCGAGAGACCGCGCCCCGCGCTTGGCGCCGGAGCATACGCTCCCTTGGCCGGCGGAATGGTGATCGTCTTGCCACAGCCGGAGCAAGGCCCCGTTTGTCCGCCGAACTGATCGTCGACATTCATCTGTTTGCCGCAGTGCGGACAAGCGAAGGCGATAGGCATCGGATGAGTCCTCAGGAGTTGTGCGATGAGATGAGGCCGGCCAGGGTCTCGCAAGGCCGGCTATGGGGAAGCAGCGATACGCGATCAGAACGGAACAACCTCTCCGCCGTTACGAGTCAGCATTGCCCGGAGAGTTGCGGGAGCCGTGTTCTTGTCGAGCACCCGAACCGAACCATCCACCAGGCCGACGAGATTGCCCGCGGGATAATTGCCGGGTGGAAGTGCGCCGAGCTGGCTGATGTCGAAATCCTTCGGCTCCGCCCAGTGAGCATTGGAGGCGGAGGTTTCGATGAGGTAAATCGTGTTGGAAGTTCCGTCCACGACGTCCGCAATCGTCACCGGCCTGCCGTTGGGCAGTTCTTCGAAGATCGTGCTCGGCCCGGTGACGAACAGATAGTCGGTGCGGGGCGAATTCGTCGATTGGGAGTTCGGGTCCTCGAACAGGCTCAATGTCGTTGCGCGAATCGCGGCATTCTCCGGCGCGTCCCAGGCCTTGGTCTTGTCGAAGCGTTCGTAGATGCTGGCCTGCTCGAGGAAGGGAAGCAGTAGTACCCGGCCGCTATAGAGTGGATTACCGTCTTCATCCTTGACGACCGCCGGTGGGAACGCTCGGTAGACGTCGTGATAGTTGTGCATCGCGAGCGAGATCTGCTTCATGTTGTTCATCGACGCCTGCCGGCGGGCGGCTCCGCGAGCGGCTTGCACCGCGGGCAGCAGCAAGGCGGCCAAAATGCCGCAGCAAACCAGCGTTCCAAACAGGAGGGCGACTAGAATAACGATCAGGGAACTGCGAGCGCCAGTCGCGGCGGCCGGAGGCGCGCCAAAAGGAGCACTCCCCTTGGGAATGGTGATCGTCCTGCCGCAGGCGGAACAGGGGCCGGTTTGCCCCGCATATTCGTCCGCGACGTTCATCTGTTTACCGCAGTGCGGACAGGCAAAGGCGATGGGCATAAGGCAAACATCCCGAACGGGAGGAGCGGTTGGAGGTTGATACAATAGGGCGGACCAAATGTAATAAAACCAGGGCCACTTTCAATGAAATTCGTGCCCCAATCGCTCCCGCCCTTCGTTCAAAGACTTTTCGAGCTAAATCAATAGACTCTCATGACCATCCCATTTGTCTGTCGACGCGCCGGAATTGCCCTGGCGGTGCTCGTGTCCCTCTGCACCGTGCTCGCTCCGACTCTGTCCGCGCAAAACGCAGGCAAGGGGAAGCGCGGCGACCGCGAAGAGGCCGCTCCCCGGCTGCCTGACGACAAACGACTCCTCTCGCTCCATTTGGATTTCGTTCGCAAAGCCGAAAAATTGGCGACCGAGTACGAAAACACCAAAGATTGGGGCAAAGCCCGCGACGTCTACCAGGAAATCCTCAAACTGGTCCCCCAATACCCGCCGGCGCAGGCCAAGCTGGCCGACATGATCCGCCGCGAGTCGGAAGCCAAGCATGTGGTGTTCAACGTCAAGGCCGACCAGGGCTGGCAGGACACGGGCGTAACGCTCATCCCCGGCAAGCCGGTGTCGATTCAGGTGAGCGGAACCTGGACGTTCAACCTCAAGGTCGAAACCAACGGCGAGGGGCTCGCCATTCCGAAAGAGCTGCGCGACTTCAACCCCGGCTGTCTGATCGGCATGGTGGTCGACAACCGCACTCCGGTCGCGCGCCCCCCAATGCCCCGCGGCGCCAAAGGGCGAGAAGAGGAAGAGAACGAAATCAAGCCGTTCATGATCGGCGCCGGCAAGCAAATGATGCCCGAGCGCGGCGGCCGACTGTTCCTGCGCATGTACGACACCGTCCCCGACGACAACGAAGGGGCTCTGAAGGTCGATATCCGGGGGACGTTCTTGGAAGGGAAGTGAGGGGAGGGTCAGAGTTCAGAGTTCAGAGGTCAGCGGGCAGCGGTCAGCGGTCAGAAGAAGCGGCGAGCGGGACGCGTAAGCGTCCCGGTAGAACCACGAACCAACCCCCACTTTATCCGCAAGAGTCACCGGGAGGCTTACGCCTCCCGCTCGCCGGCGATTAACTCTTTTGCGGACGTTGAAATGCAAAAAGCCCCTGCCAGCAATGTACTGGTAGGGGCTTGGAGGAAGCTAATTCAGGGGTCAGAGAGGAGAGTTCAGAGAGCAGAACTCAGAGCACAGAAGTGAGACGTTCGGGCTGCGATAGCACGTTCTTAGTTGGCGACGCTTCTCAGAAGCGTCCGCTCTGTATCCCCCCGGAAGCAAACCGCTCCTGAGAGGCGCCGCCAACCACCACTGCTCACTTCCCAAACTGTCAACGGTTTACTGTGAACTGTCTACTACCTGCTCCCCACTGACAACTGAAAACTGACGACTGACAACTTCTTAGTAGTTGTACTGCATCGTGAAGTTCATACCCATCAGCCAGTAGTCGTCGTCGTCGAACTCGAACTCCGGCCGAGCCGGGCCGACGAGGACGCCGCCACCCTGCTGGGTCAGATTCACCTGGCGATCGATCTGATCGCCCGAGAGCAACACCGACGAGATCCACATGTAGTTGTAGCTCATGCCGAAGCTCAGGTTCGGACGGGCGTAGTAGGTCAGACCGAGGTTGAACTCCGGAATGAACACTTCCTGGTAGCGCGAGCGAACTCCGATGTTGGTCGGCTGGGCGAAGAGGCCGCCCACCGTGGTCACTCCCGGCGGAACGCCGCCCGGCGTGATCGTCAAACCGCCGTCGATTTCCGAGGTCTGCCGCATCTGGCCGAAGCTGACCTTCGCCAGGTAATCGAGCGACCAGCGGCCTTTGCCATACGAGCCGTCGATACCGATCATACCGCCGTGGAATTCGTTCTCGGTATCGAACCGGTCGAACAGGCTGAACGTGGTGCCAGTTCCCACCGGGCCGAGATTCGTGCTCAGGCTGTTGATCCGGAAGTAGTTGTCCAATCGCAGGAAGTGATAGCCGACGAGCAAGTCGACCCGCTTGTTGCGATCGCGGTGCATCATCGAACGCACGAACACTTCGTTCGTGAGGAACTCGCTGTCAAACTCCGAGATGATCCGGCCTTCGGTCAGCGGCCCCAGCATCGGGTCGGTGAACCCAATCAGGAAGGCGTCTTCCTGGGCGAGCAGGGCGTTGTAGAACGGCCGAGCGAGAACGGTGCTGCCGTCCGACGTCGCGTCGAACGATTCGCTGTCGCCGCTGAGCGCAGTGAAGCGGTTGCCGATGCCGGTCGTCTTGCCGCTGTCGAGCCACAAACCAAGTGTCGCACGGCCACCAGTGTTCAGGCCTTGGCCGAACTGATCGTCGCCGAAGAGGACCTCGGTCGAGGGAGCGCCGAACACGCCCTCATCGGCCGCATCGCTCGTGGTGACGAGTGGCGGGAAACGCGAGCCCTTTTGCCACCAGAGCAGGAACTCCAGCTCCGCCCAGACCATGCCCGGGCTGCAGCAATGCGAGCAGCAACCGCACGAGCCGTCGTAGCACATGGTGTCTTCGGCGGCGAACGGGTTTTGCCAGGGCGTCGCTCCGTCAGGCAGCGGCGGAGGCGGACCCATGTCGTACTCGCCTTGCGCCGAAACGGGCATGCCGGGCATTCCCGGTGCCCCAGGGCCAGCCATACCCGGACCGAACATGCCGGGGCCCATCATGCCCGGCGGGGGTCCTTGGCCGCTGATCCGACCCGGATTGGAGTATTCGGGCATTCCACCCATGCCGGGCGGCGGCATTCCGGGACCACCTCCCAGCATGCCGGCGGGCATGATTTCCCCGCCGTAGCCGGGCATCCCGCGTACCGGCCCACCGTAGGGTGAAGGACCGGACGTTCCAGGCGTACCCTGGCCATAGGCCGCACTGCTGAGGGCGGCAAGAACCGCCGCTAGCGTCGCTGACCAAACAAAGCTGCTCTTCATGGACCCAGCTCACTACAAAGACTAGTTGCCAACCCCCCGCCGGAACGCGGCAGCTACGTCGAAACGTAGGGACGCGCTCCTGGCTGTTGATAGATTGTCGGTCGCACGCAAGACACTGATTGAGCAAAATCTGCCGGTTGCAACGCTCGCAACGGAATTAAGTGCCGCAGGGAGAGTTCAGAGAGCAGGGGGAAGGCAAAAAACGCCAACCGTCATCGAACTGCCGACGCCAGACTCTATCCTCTGACCTCTCCTCTCTGAACTCTGCTCTCTAATCTCTCCTCTCTCCTCCCTCCCCCCAGATGTGCCACTCCTGTGGTGCCTTTTCTGCCACACGCTTGTGGCGTTTTCTCCACGCGAGTTTCCGCGAACTGCCCTTGGGCTGGCCCGCCGAATCGATGCGAACCGATTAAACGGCAAAGACAATTCGCAGGACGAAATCCCCGCAGGGGCGTATGATCGAATGACAGAACGCTGCAACCGTTTTGGTTCAGCCGTGTTTTATGGTTGATAACCTTCCCTAACTCTCGGTCACGATTCCCGCCTTTCGGCCGGTCCAAGACCGCCCGGGGAAGGACCACTTACCGCCTTTTTCGCGTCGCCAAACCGCATGCAGATCGTCAACGGCATTCCGACGGGCCTTCAGGCCGAGCTGCTCGCTCTGCTCGGGGGTCGCGTGCAACGGCGCCTCGCCCAGTGGGGGAAGGTGCTGCCGCAGATCGCCGCCTTCGAGCCTCTTCTGAAGGAAGAGACCGATCGCGACTTGCGCAAGCGGAGCCTGTCGCTCAAGTATCGCGCCCGCAGCGGCGAGCCACTCGCCCGCCTGCTCCCCGAGGGGTATGCCCTGGTGCGGGAAGCGTCCCGCCGGGTGAGCAACCAGCGGCACTACGACGTGCAGATGATCGGCGGCATCGCCCTGTTCCACGGCTGCATCGCCGAGATGGAAACGGGCGAAGGCAAAACGCTGACCGCCACGCTGCCTCTCTACCTGCACGCCCTCTCGGGCAAGGGAGCGCACCTGGCCACGGTGAACGACTACCTGGCCGAGCGCGACGCCAACCTGATGCGGCCGGTCTACGAGATGCTCGGTCTGACGGTCGGCGTGGTGCTGACGCCCGACAAGTCGGACCAGCGGCGCAAGGCGTACGCCTGCGACATCACCTACGGCACGGCGAAGGAGTTTGGGTTCGACTTCCTCCGCGACCGCCTGCTGCTGCGGCGGATGGGGCTGGCGCAGTCGAGCATCCTCGGCATCGCCACGGCCGCCTCACAGGACGCGACCGGCGAACAACCGGTGCAGCGAGGCTCACACTTCTGCCTGGTCGACGAAGCCGACAGCATTCTGATCGACGAAGCCCGCACGCCGCTCATCATCGGTTCGCTCGGCGACAAAACGATCGACCGCATCATCACGATGTACCGCTGGGCCGCCGAAGTCAGCTCGCGATTCGAAGAAGACACGCACTACGAGTACGACCACGACGACAAGAAGGTCGAACTCACGGCCTCGGGCCGACAACTGGTCCGTTCGCTGCCGAAGCCGGAAATCCTCGGTGGTTCGGGCCTGATCGACCTGTATCAGTTCGTCGAACGGGCGATCAAGGTCGCGCGCGACTACCTGCTCGACCGCCACTACGTTGTGGTCAACGGCGAGATCGTGATCGTCGACGAAAACACCGGCCGACTCGCGGAAGGGCGGAAGTGGCGCGACGGCATCCACCAGGCGATCGAGGCCAAGGAGAAGATTGAGGTCTCGGTGCCGACCGGCCAGGCGGCCCGC
Organism: Planctomycetota bacterium; assembly: GCA_023430365.1. Classification (GTDB taxonomy): domain Bacteria; phylum Planctomycetota; class Planctomycetia; order Pirellulales; family Pirellulaceae; genus JAEZAS01. Next base: position 5,518 of record JAEZAS010000406.1, on the reverse strand, counting down.
ATCACGATCCAGGACCTGTTCCTCCGCTACCCACATCTGGCTGGCATGACCGGCACCGCGGCGAGCGCTTCGCACGAGTTCCGCAAGGTCTACAAGAAGGTCGTGGTGCCGATCCCGACCAACCGCAAGCCGCAGCGGATCGTCCTGCCTGACCGCGTCTACGCCCACGCCGAGGACAAGTGGAAGGCGATCGTCGAAGAGACCCGCGAGATGCACCTGAAGGGGCGTCCGGTGCTGATCGGTACGCGGTCGATCGACAAATCGCTCATCCTCTCGCGACTACTGACCCAGGCGGGGATCTCCCACCAGGTGCTCAACGCCCACGAAGTGGCCACCGAAGCGGAGATCGTCAGCCACGCGGGGGAAGCGGGCAAGGTGACCGTCGCCACCAACATGGCTGGCCGCGGTACCGACATCAAACTACAGCCCGCCGTCTCGGACGCGGGGGGCCTGCACGTGATTTGCACCGAGTTGCACGACTCGGCCCGCATCGACCGCCAGCTGGTGGGTCGTTGCGGCCGTCAAGGCGATCCGGGCAGCGCCAGGCAATTCATGTCACTTGACGACGACGTCATCCGCAACGGCTTCGGCCCCGAAGCGGCGGAGAAGGCGAAGTCGCTCGGCGAGGCAGGCTCGGTGAACCCGCAGTCGTACGCGACGTACCTCCGCCGGGCCCAGCAGAAGGTGGAACGCCGCCACCTCCGCGACCGCATGGTGCTGCTGCACCACGAAAAAGAACGCAAGAAGATGCAACAAGAGATGGGGCAAGACCCGTACTTGGATACACCGGATTAGTGGGGAGAGCAGAGCGGAGAGAGTAGGACGAGAGAGAGCAGAGTTCAGAATGCAGAGAGCTGGGGGGAGGAGTGCAGCATATCTTCCCTGCCCCCTGCTCTCTGAACTCTGCTCTCTGACCCCTGAACTCTCCCAGCCTGCCCCCCCGGCATAGCGTTTGCCTAAACCGACGCGGCGGTCCGTATGGGCTGCCAATTCGGCGAGAGGAACGGACACGACAGTTGCACCGAAAAGGCCGATTGCAGGACCTATGCCCGCAGTGTCGGCCCCGCCAGCGGAACCTGCCGCTTGGAGCGATCGGACTAACCGTTACTACAAATCGAGCTTGGGTTTAGTTCACAACTCGCGACCGCGCCAAAGATTGGCACAACGCGTAAGCGACACTTACATTGAAATGTTCCCACTGACACGAGGGGTGTCACGGAATCAACACGACTGAAGCATCTGGCGCTTATGGCAACGGGACATTCGCAAGTCAGCTCGGAAACGATCGAGAAAACCAAGCAGCAGATTCGCGGCCTGGTTGGCGAGATCGCGCAGCTCTCCAAGAGCGATTTAGCGCCTGAGGAGTTCTATGCCGCTTTTCTGCAGCGGGTGGTGCAAGCACTCGCGGCGGTCGGTGGCGCCGTTTACGTGATGGGGGAAGGCAACCGCCCCCAGCTCACGTACCAGATGAATCTCAGCCCAAACCTGCTCGACAAGGATTCCGAGGACTCGGCCAAGCACTTCCGGCTGCTCGACTACGTCGCTGCCAGCAAGCAAGGACAGCTGGTGCCGCCTCTTTCGGGCGGAGCCGACGAGCGGATGGGCGCCAACCCGACGCGGCATTTGCTCGTGGTTTCCCCGATGGGGCACGACGGCAGCGTCGACGGGATGATCGAAATCTTTCAGCGGCCCGACACCCAGCCGGCGACCCAGCGAGGCTACCTGCGCTTCCTGCAGCAGATGTGCGAGCTGGCGGGGGAGTGGTTCAAGAACCGCAAGCTGCGCGACTTCAGCGATCGGCATTCGCTGTGGGCCCAGGCGGATCAATTCGCCCGGACGGTGCATGAGAGTCTCGACGTGCGCGAGACCTGCTACCTGATCGTCAACGAAGGTCGGCGGATGCTCGGTTGCGACCGGGTGACGGTCGCGATCAAGTCGGGGAGCAAGTGCGTCGTGGAAGCGGTTAGCGGGCAGGACACGCTCGACAACCGCTCGAACGTCGTGACGCTGCTCGGCAAGCTCTCGTCGCGCGTGATCGCGACCGGCGAGCCGCTCTGGTACACGGGCGTCACCGAAGATTTCCCGCCGCAGATCGAAGAGGCGATCGAGGAGTACGTCGACCAGTCGTACACCAAGTCTCTCGCCGTGCTGCCGCTCCGCAAACCTCGGCCCGCCACCGCGGCCCCGGCCAATGCGACGGGCGAAAGCGAAGCGCCGAAGGGCGAAATCATCGGCGCCCTGATCATCGAGCAGATCGAAAGCGACATTCCGCGCGAGGTGCTCGATCCACGCCTCGACCTGGTCTACGAACACAGCTCCCGAGCGCTCGCCAACGCCATCGATCACAACAGCCTGTTCCTGATGCCGCTGTGGCGGACGATCGGCAAGTCGAAGGTGATGGTCGAGGCCCGCAATCTGCCCAAGACCCTCACGATCGGCGGCAGCATCCTGTTGGTGCTCCTGGCGCTCGCCTTGGTGCCGTGGGACTTCGACATGCGGTCGAAGGGAACGGTTCAACCGATCGACAAGAAGGACGTCTTCGTCGTCGAGCCGGGGCACGTCATCGACGTGCTGGTGGACAACGGAGACGAGGTGCAAGCTGGCCAGGAGCTTGTCCGTCTGCGTAGCGACGAGTTGCCGCTGAAGATCAGCCAGACGCAGGGCGAACTCGACGCCCGGCTGGAAGAACTCTCCGCGATCCGCCAGCGCCGGACCGACACCAGCCGGCAATACACCGAATCCGAACGCAGTCGCGACCAGGCCGACTATGCCCGTGCGGAGGTACAAGTCGCAAACCTGCGAACCCAACTGAAGCTCTTGGAGGAACGCCAGGAAAATCTGATTGTCCGCAGCCCGATCTCGGGTCGCGTGATCACCTGGGACGCCAAACGAACCTTGCAGAACCGGCCGGTCGAAACGGGACAGGTGCTGATGTCGGTCGCCGCCGCGGACACCGACTACGAGCTCGAGCTCTACATGCCCGAGCGCCGCGTACGGCACCTGATCGAGCATCGCAACGCTATCAAGAAGGACAATCCGGACGCCGACCTGCACGTCGACTACATCCTGATGACCGATCCGGGCGCCTACCACAAGGGAACGGTGACCGAAATTCACCCAGCCGCCGAAGCGCATGAGGAGCATGGCTCCATGGTGCGCATCAAGGTGAGCACGGACGACGAAGTCGAGAACTTGCGCCCCGGGGCGAGCGTCACCGCCGATGTCCACTGCGGCAAGACGGTACTCGGCTGGGCCTTCCTGCACGAGGCGTGGGAATGGCTGCAAGCCAACGTCTTCTTCTAAACCGACACAACACGACCAACACCGCGAGTTTCCCGATCCGACAACTCGCCACGAGCGGTCGCCACCGAGGGCGCCGCCAGACCAGCAATCGCATACACGTGGGGGAAATCATGAAACGTACCATCGCCAGCCTGGTGCTCAGCCTGCTGACATTCGCGGGCATTGCCTGCTCGCAGAGCGGCGCCCAGGACAAGTCGTCGTCGGCCTCGCCCACCACGCGGCCGATCACCAAGACCGCGAGCGACAACAAGCTGCCGAGCGTTCAGCCGGCCGCCGCCACGCCGTCGATCCCGGCTCCGGCGCTCAAGAGCAGCAACGCCAAGCCCTCGAAGGAGGTGACCACCTCCGGCGGCGAACTCGGCATCAAGGTGCCGCACGGCCTGGTGACGCTGATCGGCGACGTGAAGGTGCCCGCGGCCGAGACCGGTTCGCTGATCGAAATCAAAGTGAAGGAAGGCGACACGGTTGAGTTCGAGCAGGTGCTCGCCGTCATCGACAACCGCGACACGCTCGCCAAGCGCGAGATGGCTCAAGGCGAACTCGCCGTCGCCGAGGCTCAGGCCGAAAGCACCGCCGAGCTCGAAGCGGCCCAAAAGGCCTGGGAAGTCGCCAAGGCGGAACTCGCCCAGTTCGAATCGATCCGCCGCACGAATCCCGGCGCCGTGAGTGAGCAGGAAGTCCGCCGCGCTCGGTTTCAGGTGGAGCGAGCGATGGCCCAGATCCGCGTCGCCGAAACCGATCGCATCGTCGCCGGCCTGACCACCGGCGTGAAGAAGGCGCAGCTCAACGCCACCGACAACGAGCTGACCCGTCGCGAAATCCGCTCGCCGCTTAAGGGCGAAGTCGTCGAGATCTACAAGAAGCAAGGCGAATGGGTGCAGCCCGGCGAACCGGTGATGCGGATCGTCAGCCTCGACAAGCTCTATGTCGAAGGCTTCGTCAACGCCGACCAGGCTTCGGCTGGGGCGCTCGAAGGCAAGCGGGCCAACGTCACGGTGAAGGTGTTCGATCCCAAATCGCAAGCGATGATCGATCACAACGTGAAGGGAGAAATCAACTACGCCAGCCCGCTCGTCGAAGGCTCGGGCCGCAGCCGGCAGTTCCGCGTGCGGGCCGAGGTGGAAAACACCTTTGCCGACAACCGCTGGATCATCCAGCCGGGCGCCATGGCTGAGATGACGATCGAGCTGTCCAACAGCGCGCCGATCCGCGCCACGGGCAGCACCAACGGCTCGCGCAGCGGCAGCACGCCCGTTTCGACCGGCGCTGCCGACGAGAAGGCCCCCGCGGCCGACACCGCGCGGAGCCGCACCTCGCCGAGCTTCCCGCGGCTGTCTTCGCCGTCGGGTCGCGAGGAGGAAAAGGTCGAAACGCTGAAGCCGGTCACGCGCGAGAAAGGGGCCGACGAAGAAGAGGCCGCCCCGCCGCCGGTCGAGGAAGTTCCTCCTCCGAAGCGCGAAGAGAAAAAGGCCACCCGGCCGTTCTAATCGATCACTCAATAGCCGGAGGCTAACAGCCTCCGGAGAGATTGCGAGCGGACGCTCCAAGTGCTCACGCTCGCTCCTCGCGAGGAATCTCCGGAGGGTAGTTACCCTCCGGCTACCAGAACTGATCACTGAAAACAGACAACTGAAAAACTCCTCCCGATGGTCACTCTCGCCGAAAGCCTTGTCAGCAGCACTTCGCGACCGCTGCTGCTGCGCATGCGGCCCGACCTGACGGCCAAGCGGCACAAGTACCACGGCCACACCTACTGGGTCGTGAAGGAGCCGGTCGGACTCAACTACTTTCGCTTCCACGAAGAGGAATACGCCATCCTCTGCATGCTCGACGGTCGGACGAGCCTGGAAGAGATCAAGGACGAATTCGAACAGCAGTTCCAGCCGCAGAAAATCACTTACCACGATCTGCTGCAATTCGTCGGCATGCTGCATCGCAGCGGCCTGGTGATCAGCGAGGCGGCCGGGCAGGGGCATCAGCTCCGCGTGCGCCGCGACGAGAAGAAGTGGCGCGAGTTCAAGGGCAAGTTCACCAACATCTTTGCCTTCCGGGCGCGGGGGGTCGATCCAGAGCGGTTCCTCAACTGGCTCTATCAGTACACCGGCTGGTTTTTTAGCTGGCCGATGGTGGTGTTCAACCTGCTGATCGGCCTGGCTGCGCTGTCGCTGGTGCTGGTCGAGTTCGACGTCTTCTCGCAGAAGCTGCCCGCCTTCCA
>JAEZAS010000058.1 GCA_023430365.1 Planctomycetota bacterium | reverse complement strand
CGACCAGCTCTTGCCTTGCTCGCGTAATGGCGACGTTCAAGCGCCGCTCGCCGCCGTCGCGATTGATCGCCCCGAAATCGACCGGGAACTTTCCTGCCGCATCGAAGCCAAACGTGATCGAAAACATCATCACATCGCGTTCGTCACCTTGCACGTTTTCCAGGTTCTTCACGACGGTCGGCTCGATGCGTTCATCAGAAAAGAACCACTCCAGCTCCGGGTGCTGCCGCAACGCTTCATCAAGCAAGTCCTGAATCATCTCTTGCTGCTGACTGTTGAACGTCACCACGCCATAGGTCAACCGCTGGGCTTCTTGCTTCTTGAGGCAGCGTTTCATTCGTTCGACCAGGTCGCTGACGATTGCTTCCGCTTCGCGCCGGTTGGTGCGACTCTTGCCCCGGTCGTAAATCCCGTCGCGGATATGCCGCAGCGATACGCCGCGATCGATCGATTCCGCGGCGGGGAAGGTGACCAGGCGATTGCCGTAGTAGTTCCAGTTGGAGAACGCGATGAGCGATTCATGCCGGCTGCGATAATGCCAGTTCAGCTGCAGCGTATGCAGTCCTGAAGCCTGAGCCTCGTCCAGAATGCTCTCCAGGTCCTTCTCGTGATCCTCCAGTTCGGCATTATCCTCGTCGTTATCGGTCTTGCCGAAGAAGTTGGTCGGCGGGAGTTGCTTGGGATCACCGACAATGATGGTCTGCTTGCCGCGGGCGATTGCGCCAATGGCGTCCCAGGTAGCAATTTGCGATGCTTCGTCGAACACAACCACATCGAAGGGCGCCTGCCCAGCCGGCAGGTACTGGGCAATCGACAGCGGAGACATCAGCAGACAAGGCGCGAGCTTGCCGAAGGCTTCGGGCATCCCCGTGATCATTTCGCGAATCGACTTGCTGGGTCGCTTCAGGCTCATCTGATGTCGCAACAGGCCGAGTTCAGACTTTCGCGCCACCTGATCGCTCGGCGGCAGCCCGTGCAGGGCCGCCTGCCGGGCGCGTGGGGCGGCCGCTTGACGAACGCGGTCGTCCAAGCGACGGAACTCTTCGATCGTGCTTTCGTGCATGAACCTTTGAAAGGTTCGCAGCGGCTCTCGTCGGTCGACGACTCTGGGCAACCACCAGCGAGCGTACGCCAATCGAAAGCGTGCCACGGCGTCGGTCGATGGCATAGCGCCTGACTGTAGCGCTTCGACAAATGCACCGAGACCAGATCGTTCCGCCCGCTGACGGACTGCTGTCCAGGCGGTCCATTGCTTTAGCCCGGTGCGATTGGCGAGTACCAGTTTTGCCTGCGTGGCTGAATCACCGACGATCGACACGGAGTCATTGCTGGCGGGTGGCGCAGCCGCCTGGCCGTTATAGGCCGTCCACGCCTCCTTGAAGCTCTTAGCCCGGCGGCAGCATTCAGCCGCGATCTCGCGGCGGGATTGATCGGATGTGGCCAGGATCTGCTGGAGGGTTTGGGACAGTCCCTCGCCGACGATCCCGAACGCCATGGCCGATTCGCGAAGGCTGACTGCCGCCTGAATCTGCCCCGACAGAGCATTCGCATCGTTCTCTACGAGGCTTCGGTGCGCTGGCGACAAACCGAGTGCATTGAGATTCTCGCTCAGTTTCACGCGCAGAGCTTCGTGCTCCCGCCCCGGTGGATAAAGCCGACGCGCTGCGGCGACTAACGCTGTGAGGGAAGCGCCGGAAGCATCCGCGACACTTTCGGGAGCAAAGCCGGCTCCGCTGAAGACTTCCCTTAAGCGCTGGGCGGCTTTCAATTCTGCATCGATTGCCGCTGGGTCTTTCTCAACCACTGCTTGCAGATTCGGCGGCAAATTGAGCGCGGTGATGTTCTCCGCAACCCGCGCACAAGCCGATTGATAGTCGCGGAGTAGGGGCAAGTCGACGTCTAGCTCAGCCACGCCTGACGGCGCCATATACGCTTTGAGCTTCTTCTTGACTTTCCGTTTCCGAAACAGCGATAGCGGCCACATCGAAGCACAAGCGGTCGCCCATTCGCCTTCGAGCGCTTCGAGCGGGATGCGGTCGATCAGCGCTGGGTTGAAGCTTCGTGCGACAAGCGCCTCAAACGCCTGCGACTTAGCTTGCAACAAGCCCGGACGATCGGCGAGGCCTTGCACCACGGCGTCCAAGCTGGGGTGGAATACGAGTTCGGCTGGCGGCAGTGGCGATCGAATCAGCTCGTTCGCCAAGCGGTAGAGCTGGCGCCGCCTTGGCTCTGGAATGGCTCCCTCGTGACGGGCTCCTAGCGCCTGACAGAATGCGCTCAGGGCCGCCTCCAGGGCTTGCTGGGCCTGGTTGCTGCGCGTCAACAATTCGTGTCTCTCGGCCAAAGCTGACTTGAGGCCCTCTAGTTGTACGTGCTGGAGGATTTCCGCGTGCGGAAGGCTTGCGCGAGTCAACTCTTGAGCCAGGCGATAAAGCTGCGTGAGCTGCTTGGCGCCGATATCGGTGATCTCCGCCGTTCCTAGTAGGGCACAGAAAGCTTGAATCGAGTCAGCGAACGATTCCGACGCTTGAGCCAGTTGCCGGCAGCAATCGAGGAAACTCGTCTCCCAGGCCATCGACCATTCGGTCGCTTCGACTCGCGGCAAAGTGGCACTTGCTGGCACGGCCTGAAATGTTAGAGCAAGCTGCGCCACGGTAGCTTCTAACTCGGCATACTCCTCCCGTGTATGGCGAGCGTTATCCTTCCAAATCGGCTGTGGTGTTTCGGTGTCTCGTCCGGCGATGTACACCCCCATCGCCTGGTAGGGAGTCCAACCATTCAAGTCAGGCGTATGAACCGCCGCGGCGTAAGTGTTCAGCTGGTCACGGTGGATTTTCAAGTTTTCACATAACTTGACCCAATCCGAGTCCTTCTCACGGGCGCGATTCTTCCACGCGGCCTCAAGCTGGTCGAGAAAACGCCGCCTTTCCGCCTTGTTCGAGTGAAGTTCTACGCAGCAGTCGCCCAGCCCATGCTCTCGCAGACGCCGATGTACCACGTCCAAAGCGGCCGTTTTCTCGGCCACGAATAGGACCGTTTTGCCGATCGCCAGACACTGCGTAATGATGTTGGCGATGGTCTGGCTCTTGCCAGTGCCGGGCGGTCCTACGATGACGAGGTCATGTCCTTCCGAGGCCGCCATAACCGCTGCGAGCTGCGACGAGTCGGCTGGTAGAGGATGGACGATGTCCTGAGGCGCATAGCGCGAGTCGATTTCATGCGGCTGGGGCATCGGACCAATGCCCTCGACCGAATACGCTTTGTCCGGATCGTGAATCAAATGACGGACGACGCGGTTGTGTTCTAACTGCCCGACCCGGTCCACCAAATCTCGCCACATCAGGTATTTGGCGAACGAAAACGGAGCAATCGCCGCCTCTTCGACGACCTCGAAGCCGGGGATATCCCGGACTGCTTGCCGCATGCGATCCAGCACCTGCGGCACATTGACGCCGCTGTCGTCCATCGGCAGCTTCGATTCGAATCCTGTTAGATCGCAGTCAAAGTCCTTCTTCAAGAGCTGCAGAAGCGTGGCATTGAAACGAACGTCGTCTTCGTGGCTCGTGAGATAAAACGGAGAAGAAGCGCTGCGGCGAGTCAGCTGCACCGGAACCAACAAGAGGGGCGCACGATAGCTCTTTTCGTCCGTCGGAGTTTGTTTCCAGCGTAGAAAGCCAACAGCCAGGTACAGCGTGTTGGAGCCACCCTCGGCCAGATCGCTGCGCACCTTCCGATAGAGGGCAGTCAGGCGAGCGTCTAGTTCCCGCCGTTCCAGGGGACACGCGATCTCATCTTGATCGAGCGCCCGACGGGCGAACTCAAGGTCCAGGTCTTTCTGCGTTCGCCGGTGGTGCAGTTCGGCGTCTCGCTGTCCGAGCGGGTTTCCCTCGACTAGCGAAATCAAGCGCATGCGAGCGCCCTGCGAAAGTCGATCCTCCATGCGCGAGACATTCGGACAAAGCACGGGTACCGTCTGCTTCGACGGACGGAAGTTCAGCAGCCGATTGCGGAGCGACAGGTCAAGCAACTTCCGTTGCCATCGCTCAATGCGGCCAGCGGGAGTGCTGGGACGCTCTTCGGCCTCCGCCGCCGGCAGGTTGTCGAATCCCGGCGCGGCGGGCAGCGGAGGCGGTTCCAGTTCCTCGCCGATTGCGCTTTCGTTTCTCGCCGAATGTGATGCCAGCGGGCGAATCTCCGACATTCGAGCTCGCGCGACGTCGATCGCGGCCACGAACTTGTATTCTCTCTCTACGGAGATTGCGGCTTTGGCGACATTCCTCGCATCGTCGAAGCGTCCCGCGGGTCGGTGCATTACCAAGGTCGACTCAAAAACGATTAGTTCCCTCGCATCAACCGCTTTTCGTACTTCGCTGCAGTCAGGCTCGACCAGCCGCTTCAAGGTTTTCTCCACGACCCACACACCGGCAAAGCAGTGCCCCTCGGTCATCACCATGACCGAATTCAGCCCCATCGCTTCCAGCCCCGCTGCGAACAGCAGCGTGGTGTCGAGGCACGTTGCCAAACCATCGCCTAGAATCGTTCCCACGCGACGGGTCTTTTGTCCCACTTTTTCGAAGCTGCCCGGCGGATTGGCATAGACCAGCGAGCGGCTCGCCACAGCCGACCACAGCGCGGCGGCGAGCAGGTAAGCTCGATTGGGATCGCGCGACTGGTATCCATCGAGCGCGGTCGAGTGGCCATGCTTTTCGAGCACCTGTGCGGCCGACTTGAGAATGACCGCGAGAGCCGGATCGTTTGGGGTGACGAATGCAGGCAGCAGCTCACCCATCCCTGACATGCCGCCCCACTCGTCACGAGCCAGTACACGAATCGTATGGCTTGTTTCGTGCAAGGGCTTGCCATTGTGCAGCAAGCTGAAAGCAAGCACTCCCCGCTCGGCCTCATCTAACCCATCGAGATACTCAGGATCAATGTCGAGGTCGATCTCCTTGAGCGTTAGCCTTTCACCGGCGCCGATTCGATCAATGAGCCACCGCTTCGTGCGCGCGAATCCCGGAGACGCCTTCAACTCGACCGTCAACGACGAAAAGGCCGGACCGTTTGTGTTGTCGATGGTCAGGCTGCGCAGCAGCGGCACCGCATTCTGCCAAGCCGCGTAGTTGAAAGAATTAGCCGCCTCGACTACGAGTTGGGGAACGGATTGAACCGTCCCCAGCTCGGTTGTCTCTGGGCCAGAAGAACTGGCGGTCAATGAATCATCTTGCATGGGGACGGGCCCTCTAAAACCGAAAACGCCCCCTTGTCCGGTCGTACCGCCAACGAGGGGGTGAGGGAATGATTCTAGTTTGCCTGACCCGTCGTTGGAATCTGCAATCCTCCTTCGGCGTTCGAGCAGCCAATTACTGACTTACAAACCGGCAAAGCCGCTTCACAAGACGAGCGAGAACGGCAGCGGCTGCCACGCGCTGAACGCCTCCAATCTCGCCATGGCGCCGTCCCTTTGGTAATTCCTCCAAAGAGGTGCGTGCTCCGGATCGCGTGCTCTGACGCTTTCGGCAAGGGTAAATGTGGCGCCAGACGCTGCACGGTAATTGAAACAGCGCTGCCCACGCCCCGTTAAGGATGGGCAGCGCGTAGCGGGGTGGCAGGCGACCGGCAGAAGGGCCCGCGGCCCGCTAATTCGGTTTGGTATCTGCTTGCGGTATCTGAGTCGGAAATTCCTTTGCCAAGATCTCCCGGATCATGTCACGATCCATCTTCCATGCTGGCGGATGTGTGCCCATGATGATTGTGTAAACGGCATGCAACGCGCGCCGACTTTCCAGTAGCAGGGCAGTTAGCTCGTTCTCCCTCTGTGTGCGCGTTTTAGCTGGCATTTTGCCGTCCCGCAGCTGCATGTGAAGCTACTCGTCAGTAGACCGCGAATGCTGCTCGCGTGCAGGCCAATCGCTCGATTCCAACTGGAAAGTAATAAAGCCGGGACTTGCCTTGAGTTCCGATGCCATTGCTTGTGCTGTCGTGCTATCGACTGAGGTTCCAGTCGAGGCGATCCACCGCAGCAACTAGAAGCGCCGACATGCCCACTCTCCGCCGCATCCTGAAGTACACGCCAGCCGTGGTGCTGGGGCTGTTGGTGGTTGCATGGCTATGGACGATGTTCGGACTGTGTGCCTTTCAGAAGGATATTAATGGAAACACTGCCACAGCTTGGCTTTCTGAGGGGAATGTCGGCGTGGGAATGCGCCCAGGAAAACCACGAGCCGAAGGACTGCGGATTGGTTTCTACCCTACACCGCACTGGAAGATAGCGCGCGGATCGATTGGTCCAGCCACAGAAAACCCGGCCCATGCTTGGTCTCTCGGAGGTCGAGTTCCAATCGCGTTTTTCGTGACGGCTCTGCTCCCCCTCGCCATCGGCCCCTTCATCTCATTCCGCTTCCGCCTCTGGCACTACCTGGCCTATACGGCACTCGTCGCCCTCGAACTCGCCTATTACTTGCGGTGGCAGGAGTAATGACGGGACAATGCCCGCATGGACGAGAACCCGTACAGAGCGCCGCTGAGTGAAGCAGGAAAGCAACTCACCGTTGGATCGCTAGTTGAAAAGGCTGTCGCGCTAGGTTGTTGGGGAGTGGCGGTCTGGCTGGTGAAATTCTCTGCAGGACTGGTGATGCGGGATGACGTGCGGCAGATGTTCGAGATGTTTCCAATCGCCTTGCCCTTGTACTTGTTGGTTCTCCTGGTGATGCCTCCGGTGGGCTTTGCCGTACTCGGCTTCTCTTCCTGGACTGGTTCGTCGCGACTCATGATGACCGGACTGGCGATTCTCGTTCTACCCGCCATCGGCTGGATTCACATGGTTGGCAGCAACACATAATCGGTCACTACCCGCCGCCACACTGTCCACAACCGCTAGGCGTTTTTCGCCACTTCACTACAACCGATTGCGGCTAGGCGGGTTCGGGCGGGTGTGTGGGTCTAGTGGGACAGTACCCAGCGACAGGAAGTGGTATCTGGTAAGTGGGGACGCGAGGCACAAAGAAGGTCTGGGCAGGCCCGTAATTACCCTCGGCGCCTGATAGGAATGGAGCGGCGGAAGAGTCGACTGACGTGAATTTATAGGACTGGCTTGTAGGGAGGCCGGGCCGAAGACGAAGGCCAAGCACAGGGTAAACGCGAGCCGAGTTGTCCAACCCATGCATGCCTCCCGCGAGACCAAAGGTAAATTGTGAGGACTAAGCTGACTTGAGTCGTGCCGGCTCGCTAAGAGGTTGTGTGGCTCATCTGCTGGCGTGCGAAGTCAAAGAATACGAGAACCGACCGATCAAGGATGGAAAGCTCGTGCTGGACCAGAAGGTGATTGAGGCTCGTGACGATGCGATCGTGTGGAACCGCCGCTTGATGTCGGGCGTGGCGATCGACGAACGGCACGGTCAGCCCGGCTTGACACAATCGAGAGTTGAATCCAATAGCCATATCGACGTGATCGCTTTTGACGTTGAACCAGCGAACATCGTTCGCCTGAAGACCGTCGGCAATCAAATCAAAGTAATGGTCAGTTAGTACCCCGGCCTAACACCTCCACACTGCTGCCACTTACGGATCGTGAGAGCGTGACCATCCCGTGTGATGCAGAGTTCGTCATCACGCCACCCGCTTCTTACAATGCGCAGCCTATTTCCGTCGGAACGATACTGGAGAACTATGCATTGCGCGCGTTGCATTCGGGGCGGGATTGCGTGCAGGGCCAGGAGCACCTCGGTCACATCGGCGAAGTCTCCAACTTCGGTGCGCCGGGCCCGAACATCTATTGATTCCTGCGCCGCTAATCGGCTTCCAGTTTAGCTCGCCGTAGGAAGGACCTTAGGAGTGGCGGTCGGAAGTGTTGGTCGTTGAGGGACTGACCGACCAGGTCGCAAAGCTGGAACACATTGTCGGGGACCCGGTTGGCAAGGTCCGAGTACTTGGCATGGTTCCAGACCGCTTCGACTGGGTTCAGGTCAGGAGCGTAGGGCGGCAGCCATTCCACGCGCAGCCAGTCGGCTCCTTGCTCCTTGAGCTGCCGCACTGCCGAGCGATGCGCATTCAGGCGGTCGCAGACGAGAACAATCGGCCGACGGGTCAGGCGCCGCAGTTCCAGCAGGAAGGCCTGGAAGTCTGGCGCTTTGACGTTGTGATCGAGCACCGAGAAGTGCAGCGACGTTCGGCCTGAGCGCGGTCGATAGAGCAGCGCCGCGATGACGCTCAGCCGGTCATGCCGATCCCAGGCGTACTGCACGGGCGTTTTGCCGCTGGGCGCCCAGGTGCGACGGTTGAGCGGCTGCAGCATAAGGCCGCTCTCATCCACGAAAGCGATGACAGCTTTACGCCCGGCTCCCTTTTTTTATCCGCGGCCACTCGCGCTTCCGCCACTGTTCGATTCTCGCTTCGTCCCGCTCGCGAGCTCTCCGCTCGGGCTTCTGGCAGGACCAGCCAAGCTTGTGCAGAATCCGCGATACGTGATCGGGATGATAGCCGACGCCAAACCGCTGCTCGATGACCTCGACCACCCGCGCGCAGGTCCAGAGATCGGAGTCGAAGCCCGCCTTCCGAGCGCCGGCGAGCAAGATTCGCTCCAGCCGCTCCAGGTCCTCGATCGAGAGTCGCGGCTCAGGTCCCGGATGTGGACGAGCGGCCAGCGCCGCCTCGCCTCCTTCACGCCAGGCTCGCTTCCAGGCCTTGACGCCCGAAAGCGAAGCACCGCAAGCTGCCGCCACCGCCACATTCGTCTCGCCTAAGGCAAACATCCGGGCCGCAACCCGCCGCCGAGCCTCAAGAGCCTCCGCACTTCCTGTTGGTCTCATGCAGTCCGTACGATCTAAACAGACTCTGCGTTCGTACAGTTACTTGGCCGCGCAGACGTAAATAGTTGTGTCGCCCCAGATCCCCGCAGATGTGCTCAATCGCCTTGTCGCCAGACCTGAGAATCGGTCACTTCTCGTGCTTATTTCACAGCAGGAGCGACAAAGCGGACTTGGCAAGAACGCTTCGCGCCTGATTTCCGCCGTACCTCCTTAGAAACCCGAACTGTCGTTTGGGACTTAAAGCGGGACTTGCTTTGCCCCCCGCCTGGAGTACCCTTAACCATTCATGCCTGGGCGCATGTATGGGATCTCACAGCTCGTCCCAAAAGCGATTGTGCCAGGGTTTTTCGCACCGACACCATGTTGTCTACCGATCATCGTCGTCTATGACGCGAGAGCTTTCTCAACGCTTTATCCGATTGCGGCGACATCATCCTGCGTGGCTGTTGTTAGCTTCTCGCAATGGTTCCTTAATTCTTGCATGCCTGAAGCCGATTATTGAGGCGCATCCTGCCGGAATCGACTTCGAGGAAGCTGTCTCGCAGTTGGCCGAAGTGTTTGCCGACCACGTAAACGACAGCGAATTTGAACTGGGGGAAGATCACACGCTCACCGCCCGACGAGAACTCCGGCAATGGGTCAAACGTGGTTTAATTGTCGAACGTAGCGGTCAAGTTCTCGCTACTGATGCGCTGCAGCGTGCGCTGATTTTCCTGGAGTCGCTCGAAGTACAGACCATGACGTCTACCGCGTCACGGTTGGCTACCGTGCAACGCGCTATCGAGGACTTAGAGGCACAATTAAATCCCAGCCTGACCGATCGTGAACACGCGCTTCAGGCCAAAATCGATGTGCTAAATCAGGAACTGGCAGCCGTCAGGGCGGGGTATTTTGAAGTGCTGGAGGGGCCACCGGCCGAGGAAGGAATTCGCGAGGTCTATCAACTGGCGATCAGCTTACAGGCGGATTTTCGGCGCGTCGAGGATACCTACCGTGAGGCGGATCGCTCGCTAAGGCAACGGATCATCTCTGAAAGACAACACCGAGGCCAAGTCGTCGATGAGTTGCTTGGCAGCCACGACGCTCTCGTGCAAACCCCGGAAGGACAGGTGTTCGAGAGTTTTCACCAGCAGTTGGTGAAATCTGCCGAGCTTGAACAAATGAAAGCGCGGCTGCGAGTGATCCTCAACAACGAGCATATCGACAGGGCGCTGGAACGCAAACAGAAGACGGACCTGCGCCAATTGGTTTCTCGTTTGGTTCAGGATTCGGAGCGCGTCATCCAAGCCAGGGCGAGAAGCGAACGTGACGTCCGCAACTTTCTGAAGTCTGGGTTTGCGGACGAACAGCTTCGGGTGGGGGCGCTGTTGCAAGAGATATTCCAAGTTGCATTGGAAGTGGATTGGGAGCTACAACGCACGCGACGCACGCCCGGCCCATTACCGCCAGTCGCCATCGCGATTCCCAACCTTCCGCTTATCGAGCGTCTCCTTGTGAAACAGATCGATCGCAAAGATTCGGGCGATCTTGATTTGACTCTATCTGAAGCCGACCCTGGTAAGCTGGACGATGAGTTTTGGAACGCCTATCGTGCACTCGATAGGTCGCGTCTATTTGAGTTAACAATATCCTACCTCCGGTCCGCGGGCAAATCGTTAACCATCGGTGAACTGGCGGAGTCTCTTCCTCCAACTCACGATCTAGAAACACTGGCGTATTGGTTGGCCATGGCTCGTCAGGCGGGAATCAGAGTTGGCGACCGTATTGAAGCGATAGAGTTGTACGACGAACTAGAGGGGTGGTTTCGATTTAGTGTTCCTAGCGTGCAGCTGACGCACGAGGCAGCAGTGCAGCTTGATCCGGGAAGCATCGAATGACCAACATCTTTGATCGGATGGTGCCTCCCAACCCGAAGGCCGAGTTGAATATGCTGGAAGCGAATGGGGCTTCGGCATTTCGCGAGCCTCCCGCCGATGCTGCGAATTTGGGACAGCAGACGCCGGCCGATGTGAAGAAGGCCACTATGGAATTGCTCAAGAATGGGTACATCGACGAAGCCCAGAAACAAGAGTTGTTTCGCATTGTGATAGTTCATGAGCGATCGATTGCAGCGACCCTCGAACCGTTAGACCTTGAATTGCGACTAGATACCTATCGTGGCATCGCCTTCTTGCGAGTGTCGCAGGCCTCCTATGAAGCGACGGTGGACGATGCGGCCTTGATGCATCCGTTGGTTCGGCGACAACGCTTGACGCTGGAACAGTCGCTGCTGGTTGCGATCCTTCGACAGGCTTTTGTCATTCACGAGCAGGAGTCGGGCGTTGGTCAAAGTGTCGCCAAGATTGCCGTGGGTGATTTGTTGCCGCAGTATTTGACCTACTTCGGCGACTCGGGCAGCGATGCCAAGAACGAATCTCGGCTGCTGACCTTGCTCGACCAGTTAAAACCTCACGGCATCATCTCGGAGGTTGACGAGAAACAAGAGATAACGATTCGCCCGCTGATTGCCTATCTGGCGAACCCAGAGTCGCTCTCTGCCCTTCTTGGCGTGCTCAAGGAAAAAGCGAGCACTCTGCCGGAGCGCGAACGCTCATGTTAGACCGACAGATGCCGCTATTCATGGCGGACGAAGAAGCTCAAATACAAGAGTCGCCCTTCCGATTGGGGCATTTGGAGGTCTTCAACTGGGGGCCATTTAGCGGTCTGCATCGGGCAGAGTTTGATCGCGAGGGAACTGCGATCATCGGCCCTACCGGCAGCGGCAAAACGACGCTGGTGGATGCCCTGATGACCCTGCTGGTTCTGCAGCCGCGGTACAACCTCGCTTCCACCGGCGGGCACGAGAGTGACCGCACTTTGATGTCCTACGTCCGCGGCGTTCTCGGCGGCGATGTCTCGGAACAGGGGGAAGAAGTGGCTCGCCCCGGCAAAACGCTCACGGGCATTTGTGCCACGTACAATTGCGGAACGAAATCCCTTCGTTTAGCTGGCTTGCTGTGGACCGATGGGCCAGGCAATGCCGCCGAAGTCCTCAAGCGTCGCTGGCTTTTCTCACAGGCCGATGGTTTAGGCCTCGATGACTGGTTACAGCTTTTGCACAACGACGTCAGAGATCTGATGCGACTGGGACGCGAGACGGCAGGACTTCGCATCTTCGAAAGCAAGACGGCATACC
>JAEZAS010000342.1 GCA_023430365.1 Planctomycetota bacterium | reverse complement strand
CGCCACTCGCCATCTGTTCATCAGTCAGGGCTGATAACTTCGCGCGAAGCTTAGCAAAAACACCCCTGGCGGCTCATTTCCGCATCAAGCCAGGCCATTTCCTTGGCGATGCCAGCGGCCAAAGTGGGCTCCTGCAGGTCGGCTGGCAGGACGCCCCAGGCGTAGGTTTCGACCTCCAAATGCTTGCAATTGGTTAGCCGGGCAAAGTTTGCCAGGCACTGCGAAATCTGCTGCTGTGATCCCCGAAGGTGGCCGAAGGCGTCGAGGTAGACCGGGACATGGAAGTGGGTTCGCCACTCGCCGCTCAGATCGGCCCCCTCCGCTTGGAGGGCCTGCGGCAGGTCCTCGTAGAAGGTTTCCTGGCTGCCGCGGCGGACGACGGTCTGATGCAGGTAGCGCGGCTCGTTGAACGTTCCCAACTGCTCGAACGTGCCATGGCGGACGTCCGGGTCGACTCCGTCGAACTGCGCGATCACGGCGGAGGAGACTTGAATCTTGCCAACCTCGATGCCGGCTGAGCGATAGCGCTCGAGCACTTCCACCTGATCCTCGAACATGACGGCGGCGTGGCAGACGTCGTGGCAAACGCGGATGTGCCGGCGGATTTCTTCTTCGTTGCCACCGGGGAGCAAGTGCCGCTCGAAGAAGTCGACGATGTGGTGCGACCGGTCGAAAACACAGCCGGGCTCGGGCTCGATGCAGAGGTGGATCAATCGCCCGGTGTCGGCGAGGAGTTCGCTCATGTGGGCGGCCGCCTTGCGCAGGTTGGCGGCGCAGACGTCGAGATGGTGCTCGCTCGGCTTCGGCTGGCCCCACTGCAGCGGCAAGGTTGAGATACTCCCATCGGCGCCTGGCGGGAGCAATTCGTGCAGGATGTTAACGAGTTGGTTCGTGTAGTTCAGTCGCAACTCGTCGGCCCACGTGGGGGCGTAGACGCGATGCTTCACGATCTCCTGGTGGAAATTGCCGTGGGGAAAACCGTTGAGCGTGAACGGAATCAGGCCGACCTGCTCGAGCCACTCTCGCGCCTCGGACACGGCGCCGCGCTGCACGAGTTCCTCCGCCGTCGCTGCCGAGAGCCAGAGTCCGACACCCATCGGCTCGTTCGGGCTGACCCGTCGCTTCACTTCCAGCGCGTGCTGCTCGAGGTTGGAATGCGACTCGAGCATCGAGGCCCCCGCATGCACGTTGGTGCAATATCCGATGGTGAAGCTGCCTCGTCTCACGTGTCGTTACCTTACGCTCTGGCTAGTGGGAGAAGTGATTCACCCAATTGTAACGCAGGCCTCGCTCCATTGTTCTGCATGGAACACGCGGGCAACACGGTTTGCCGCGTGTGCTGTGCGCCGGGTGCCCTTATAGCTGGCGCAATGTCCCCGGCCGCTGCAACGAGATTGCGGGAAGACGCGAACGAAAAAAGGGAACGTCTTTGGGACGTTCCCTACGGTAGTTCGATTTTCAAGGCGCGAGCTTAGCGCCGGCTCGATTCCTGGCGAACCCGCTGGTTGGCCAGCTTCTTCTCGTGGGCAGCGAGTTGCTGCTCACGCTGACCCGGCTTGCCGCCGAAGACGCGCTCGTCGTAGATCGCCAGAGCGTGCAGGCCATGGCCGAGCGGGCCGATGTTCCACTTGCTGTTGCGGCCATCGTGCAGCAGGTCGGTCAGGTAGGCGACGCTCTTGACCATCCGCGGCTCGACGAGTTGTTCTTCGCTCAGCGAGTACGAGAGCCACTCGGTGACGTGACCGGTGGTTTCCAGCCGACGGCCGGCGGCGCCGAAGTCGCCGCGACCCGCGAACCAATCGGTGCTGAAGCTGCCGTCCGGGTTCTGCAGGCGGAAGGTGTACTCGTGGTAGTCATCGATGAACTTCTTGGCCCGCAGCCATTGGCCGGTGAACTCTTCGCCGCGCTGCTGACGCTTGCGAATGGCGTAGCTGAAGCCCATCAACCGGTGAGTGCCACCGCAGGCGGCGCCAATGATCGGCTGGCGGAGTTCTTCTTTAATGAGCCGCGGGATATCCCATTCCTGACCTTCGTTGCTGATCCACTGATCGTCCGACTTGCAATAGTGAACGAGGGCGATGAGCTTGAACGTCAGTTCGGTGTTCGGCTTGCAGGTTTCTTTTTCGTGCCGGATGAGGTCGGCCACGGTGAAGTCCTGGCCGCTGGCCTTGATCGGGAAGTCGGTCGGCACCTTCGACTGGGCGAGCATCGCGAGGAACTGGCCCGCGTGACCCTGTACGCCCACACCAATGCGAGCGTGCAGACCTTCCTGGTCGGCCCAGAACAGGTTCTGGCCGTTGCAAACGCCGTTGTAGCAGAGCCAGCCGACGGCGTTCACCTTGCGGTTGCCGGCGATCAATTGCGAATCGACGCCGTAGGCCAGCATGTAGTGCATGGAGCCCCACGGGCTGCGGGTGGCGACGTTTTCCGGGCGGTAGTAGTAGTGGGCGAGCGTGTCGCGGAGCTTCTCACGCAGGGCGATCAGTTCCGGAGTCAGCTCGATCTCATACTTCTCGGGCTTCGTCGGAGTGATTTCGACGGTGTCGGTGTCTTGATCGCCTTCGAGTTCGATTTCGGTTTCGACCGATTCGTTGGTTTCGGTGTCCGAGTCCTCGTCGGTCATCTCGGCTTCGACTTCGATATCCGTCACGCCGAAATCATTGGCCAGGGCTTTGCCATAGCGGCCCAGTCGGCTGGGCTTCTTCTCGTCGGCGATTTCGGAATCCTTAGCGTCTTCGTCCGTGGCGTCTTCCTCGGTCGCCGATTCCTCGGTCATTTCTTCTTCGCTGGCGACGTCCGTCAGCCGGGCTCGGTTGCCATCACGAGTGCGAGCGACGCGCAGTTCCGGCAGGATGCCGAAAATGTCGTCGGTCTCGTCGGAGGGCTCTTCTTCGAAGTCGACCGGGCGGGCGACGTAGTCGTGCGGGGTCGGAATCGGACCGTGGAGGTAGGCGGCGACGGCGACTCGCTCGCGGCCGTCGGTGTTCGCGCCTTCGATCTTGTGGGCGTGCTCCAGTTGGATCTCAACGCAGCCATCGGGCATCTTGAGCGCTGCGCCGGCCACCGGTTGCAGTTTGATCTTGGTGGTGGCGGGCTTTTCGGTCGATTCGGGGACGGTGGTCGAAGACGCCTGGGTGCTGGTCGATTCGGGCTGCGTCGGCTTGGGCTGGGCCTGCGGAGTCTGCTGCGCCGGAATGCTCGCGGCCGGCAGGCTGCGACGGGATTCCGGATCGGCGGCGTTCGACAGAACGATCCACCGGCTCGCCAGAAGCAACGTGGCGAGCAGTGCGCAAACCGAGAGCGTCGTTCGAATCATGGATCGGAGCTTTCTCAGCGGGAAGCGGCGGCGAGCTCGATTGATCGGTGCATCGCGGCCTCAGGGACATCCTTGTCAGCTACGGTCGCTGCCGGTGGGTAGGCCGGGAGAGCGACCAACGCGAATCCCGCCTGGAATTTCGCGTTGTTACAGACTTATCGGTTATTCCGGGTGGGGAACCTGAGACGGCACACGGAATTGTCATCTGTCTTAAGATATGATTTGGTAACGCTTTGTGGCAAACGGGCGAACCCCGTGTCGTTGCGTTTAACCGCAAGCTACGGGCGGCCGCGTTGCTACCACCAGAGCCACTCCTGCAGCTGGCTCGCGATCGAGGGGGCTGGCGGAGGGGCTGGATTGCCACCGGCGAGGTACTCGCGCCACGTCGGGAGGCTGTAGCCGTAGTCCTTGCCCGTGGTGTGCTTCAGGGAGTTCATGGCCACCTTTTGCATGGCTGGGTCGTTGTCGTCGAGCGCGATCGCCAGCGCCTGGACCGCCGCGGGGTCCTTGAAGTTTTCCAAGGCTCGGGCAGCGGCAATGCGGACGTCGAGATCGCTGTCGGTCCCGATGGCGCCGGCCAGCGCTTCCATCGCCTCCGGGGTTTTCCAGACGCCGAGCGTGCGGCAAGCGACCATGCGCACGTTCGGATCCGCATCGGTCATCGCGGACTGGAGAATGGTCATCGTTTCAGGGGTTGGGAACGACGCGAGGGCGCGCACGATCTCAATCCGCATCGGCGAGCTGCGTTCGTCGCGGTAGATTGCGGCGAGCTCGGCGCCGATTCGGGCCCGATCACTTTCGGGCATCGAAGGGCCTTTGGCGCGCAGCTCCTCCAGCCGTTCGAGACGGCTGTAGAACGTCGGGCCGTGCTTCTCGTCGTCCGCCCATTGCTCGCGGACCCAGGGATTGAGGCTGCGCATCTCCGGAACCGGCCCATCAGCACAGCCGACGGCCGCCAGACAGGCGATGGCCGCCGGCAGGAGCATGGCGGTGCGAGCTGTCAGATTTCGGAACCGCGATTTCACTTCGGTGTAGGCCTTGCGATGAGTGGTGGTCCGATGCCGGACGCCAATTTCTACGCCGGATTGCTGGCAATCGGCGCAGAGGCGAACCGGGCGGTTGGTCCGATAAGCGGCGGGACTGTAGCAAAGGGGCGGCGGAGCTGCCAGACGACTTCTCGGATGGGTGGTTTGGGAGTTTAGGGAGCAGGGGTTAGAGGTCAGAGGGGAGAGTTCAGAGAATAGAGAGGAGGTGCTCTTGGTCACGGAGCGCTAGTTCGTCTTTGTGAGTTTTGGGGGGCTCGCTAAGCTTGGGCCTCTGTTGCGGGCTCAATTTATGCCGCTGGGGTTTTCATCGGTGAAATACGAACTCGACGCGTTGCAAATTTCGCCGGATCAAGCGCCGCGCGGGCGGCGGTACCTGGTTTGTGCCCTGATCTGTGCGCTCCTGTCGGCGGCGGCCCTGCTGATTGACCTGCCGGTGCGCAATGCGGCCGGTGGTGTTGGTGGGCTGGACATTCCAGGCGACTTGCGCCGGATCGTGACGCTCTCCGAGGTGTTTGCTCACGGGTTCGGAGTGCTGGCGTGCATAGCGGTGGCGGTGGCCCTCGACCCTCGTGGTTGGCGCGTGGGACCACGGTTGCTCATCGGTGCGTTCGGCGCCGGGCTGCTGGCTGACTTGTGCAAGTTGCAGGTGGCGCGTGTCCGGCCGAAGTTCGGGTCGGCGGATATCGGTACGGTTTCGGAAACCTTCCTTGCCTTTCTTCCTTGGCGAAACCCGGAAGCGCTCGCGGTGCCGCTCAATAATCACGTGCGTTCCTTCCCCTCAGGGCACACGGCGACGGCCGTCGGTTTTGCGATTGTGCTGTCGACGCTCTATCCGCGTGGGCGCTGGTTGTTCGCTGTCTTCGCTGTCTTGGCGGGAATGCAGCGGATTGAAGCCGGGATGCACTACCTCAGCGACACGCTGGCCGCGGCCGCGATTGCGTTTGTCGTGGGCGCGGCCGTCTGTGGCCGGACGCGTTTGAACGGCTGGCTGCAAGGGATTGAGAATCGAACGCCGGCTGCGTCGCAGGCGGTCGAAACCTCCAAGGTCGAGCTCGCCGCGACATCTCCGGCGCCCGTTCGCCGCGCGGGTTGAAGCTCCCGCTCGATCCGTAGCTGAATTCGCCAGAATTCAGACAATGCGGCCTCCAACAGCAGGCG
>JAEZAS010000330.1 GCA_023430365.1 Planctomycetota bacterium | reverse complement strand
GTGTGGCACGCCCCTGAACGTAGTGAAGGGCGTGGTGCGTTGGATTGAGCTTCGCCACGCCCTTCGCTTTGCTCCAGGGCGTGCCACCCAGGACCTGCGTGCCACCCTTGGAAGGGCGTGTCAGCCTATCGCTCGCTCGCGACTGCTCCGCTCATCCCGGTTGACCGACTGCGGCGTGCTGCGTTCCAATCAACTGGATGCTCGCGCGTGAAGAATACGTTGAACAGGCTCATCTCTTTCGCACCTTGGGCGAACGGCTGCCCGAGAACCTGCCGATGCAGGAATTGCTCGAGCAGGTGAAGCAGGAGATTCTTTCCACGACCCGCCTGCCGATGGCGGTCGACTTTCTGCTGGCTGAGCTGCGGCATGCGGGAACGATTGCGACGGCGATGGCCCGCTTGGGGCACTACTTCACGCCGTTTCAGACCTACGTGATCCAGGAAGCGGAGCTGGAGCGGGGGCGATTCGACATGCGGATCGCCCTGGCCATCCTCCAGCACGAAGCCGACCTGCGGAGCAAGGACCCGCCCCGGCCGACGTTGTTCATGTACCAGTTCGAGTGCCTGTGCCGCAATCGGCTGCGCTACGATCCTGGGCTGACGGCGATGTCGAAGGACCCGGCATTCGACGAAGCATGGCGGACGTGGATTCTCACGGTGCGGGCGCAGATCGGGCTCGTCGACTTCGCCGACATGATCTACGTGCGGAGCCAGTACTACCTGATGCAGCGCTCGCGCCCGGGTCAGCCGCCGGCGGAGCCTGAGGCGCCGGTCCTCTTTAGCGAGAAGGAAGGGAAGATCGCCTGGGCCAACCGACGGAAAGACCCGCTCTATCTGTTCGCCGCCCTGCAGCGGCAACTGGGCTATCCGCAGGTCCCCCGGCCGAAGCGGCCCGACGAGTCGCGCAACCTGCTGCCGCTGCTGCTCGTGCGGATGGACCGGGTCGAGACGCGGCTGAAGCTGCTCGAGGAGGAAGGGCGGCGGGGGGCGGTCGACATCACCAAGTTCTATGGTCCCGATGCGAAGCAGTTGCCTGCGGTGCCGCCGCCGGATGATCTGATGCTGGAGTAAGGCGAGTGGCGAACTGGCGTTCTTGCGGTGCTGGGGCCACGATGTCTCGCTTTGAGGCGTCCTCACGTTCGGCGAACCTGCGGGGGCGGTCGGTTGTCTCAGTTTGAGCCGGCTGTCGCGAAATGGATGCGGTTGTGCGGCTGACCGTTTTGGCCCGTCGGGCGCTGGGCCGCCCGCAGAATGCGGCGCACCGTTGCAATCCGACCGAATCGGCGGTTTTTTCGGCAGCGAACCATGGGATGGGCGGTTTGGTACGAAGCTTGCGATTCAGGAAATCTTGTCAGCGGAACGCTTCGCTGACCTCGCTCTCGCGAAAGGTGGATGCCATGAACGCCTCGCTCACAACTCGAATCGCTCTCCCGGTACTGGCTCTCGTCGTGGGGATGCCGGTCGCCGCCCAGGCCAATCCGTACGGCCGATCGTTCGACTACATCGAGCGCTACGCCGACATCAGCGCCGACCGCGCGCGGCACATGTATTCCGACATTCTGCACGATGTTCACGATCGGCGGTTGAAGTCGGAGATGACCAACGAAGCCCGCTCGGTGATGAACGGCTTCATGCAGATTCGCGTCCTTGCCCGGCAGCAACGCGTCGGCCGGATGGGTGATGAAGTGCATCGGGTGATGGACTGTCTGACCCGGTTGGACCGCCTGGTGCATGAAGCAGAGCGGGTGGAAGACCTCGCCCACCGGGGACGTGGGCCGGACGTGCATCATATCCACGAGATCATCGGCGATCTGACGGCGCGGGCCCGCGTGCTGGACGACCTGGTCCACCGATTGGAAGGTCCGCCGCCGCCGATTCGCTACGAAACCAACTATCGCCAGCCACGAGCTGTTTACTCCAGGGGCCGCCCTGGTTTTGATGCCACGCCGAGCGGCATTCACATCGGCGGGCGCGGGTTGAACATCGAGTTCGGAACCCGCTAATAGCCCTGAGCCGCGATCGCCCCGCTGAGAAAGAGTCGTTCAGCCGGTCGCGGAATGACTGACGCTAACGGGACGAAGCAGGTGGATGCTGCTTCGTTCCGATTTTTGTTTCTTGGGTGATTCCCACCCTTCAGCCGGCCGATCACATCCGCCGGAAGCCCCGCGCGAGGATTGGGCTAGTTGGCAGAAGTCGCGGGATTTGTTGCAACGCAGGTGGGCTGCGTTTGCACGTTTGAAATCTCTCGGTCGTTTTCCAGCGGGTGTGACGCCGGCTAGGGTGGCTACTGGGCCGGTTCGGCGGAGTAGTCGCGGCCGCCTCGGGTGAACGCGACCAAGGCCACGAGGCCGACGAGCATCAGCACGCTGGCGGCGAGGTAGGGATAGGAGGGCGCCGCCTTGAACAGCGGAATGGCGATCAGGGGGCCGACGATTCGGGCCATGGCGCTGACGCTCTGACTGATGCCGAGCACGCCTCCCTGCTTGGCTGGGTCGCTCCGCCGACTGATGAGCGCTTGCAGCGAGGGAGTCATCAAGGCGAAGCCGGTCACCTCGACGGCCGAGGCCACCAGCAGCAGAGGCAAACTCCCGGCGCTGCTGCTCCACACGAGCAAACCAAACCCCAGCAGCGAGACGACAGCCCCGGCCGAAGCCAGCCCGCGCTCGGGGACTCGCGTCGACAACCGGCGGACGAGAAAGCCCTGCGCGATGGTCAGCGTCAGGCCGATGTAGGCGAAGTAGTAGAAGACGTGTCGCAATTCGAAGTCGAAGGCGGGCGTCTTCAGCAGCAGCGAGAGGGTCGTTTCGAAGGCGCCGAACGAGACGACGCTGATGAACGAGACCAGCAGGATGGCGGGGATCGTCGGCGTGCTTAGGGCGGCGCGAAAGGCGTCGAGGTCGAGCCAGTCGTGATGCTCGGTTTTCTTTCCCGGCTGAAGCGATTCGGGGAGGAGCACGATCGCGAGCAACAAGGCGATGCCCGACAGGATGCCGGCCGCATAGCCGGGCCAGGGGCTGGCGGCCACGTCGGCGCTGGGGAGCGAGAACGCTCCGATCAGCGGCCCGAAAGTGAAACCGAGGCCGAAGGCGGCTCCGATCAAGGCCATGCCGCGGGCTCGGGTTTGCAAGGTGGTCGTGTCGGCGATGTAGGCCTGGGCGGTCGGGATCGTGGCGCCGGCGATGCCTGCACCGATGCGCGTGACGAACAACCAGGTGAGGCTCTTCCAGGCGCTTGCCACTCCGAACAGCGTGTAGAACACGGTCGAACCGAGCAGGCCGATGATCAGCACCGGTCGCCGGCCGATGCGGTCGGATAGACGCCCCCATAGCGGAGCGAACAGGAACTGCATGATCGAGAAGCTCGACATCAGCAGGCCGATCGTCCAGCCCGATTCGTCGGTGCCGAACTGCTGGGCATAGATGGGCACCAGCGGCAGCACCATCGCAAAGCCGAGCAGATCGATGAACACGGTCAGAAAGATGACCAGCAGCGAGCCCCGGCGTGGCTCGTCGAGCGGAGTGGCGGAAGTCATGCAGGGCAGGGGGCGAGAGTCGGGGGGCCAGGGGGCAGGGATCAGGGATCAGAGGTCAGAACTTTGCGGGTTGGTGCATTCTACTTCGAGACTGGCGGTTTCGGGTGGTAGGTGATGGCGTTCAGGCCTCGCCACTCACAAGAACTGAGAACTGACCGCTGAAGACTGACAGCTCTGTCGGCCCCGGCGGGCTACTACGCTGCGGCTGGGGCTTTTATCATAGAGGAATGCTACGCACTTCTCCCGAGCAGCGCCGCTTTTACGAGCATTTGGACCGCGAGGCCTTGCGCGAGCACCAGCTCGAGCGTTTGAACGCGTTGCTGGTGGCGATCATGCCCCACAACCGCTTTTACGCGGAAAAATTGCGGCATGTCGAACTCCCGCTGCAGTCGCTCGACGAGCTGGCCAACCTGCCGTTCACGTACAAGGACGAGTTGCTTACGACCGGCTGCCCGGCCGACTTTGCGGCCAACTGCTCCTTTCCGCTGGAACGCTACGTCCGCTATCACCAGACGTCCGGCACTCGCGGCCGGCCGCTGGCGGTGCTCGACACGGCGGAGGATTGGCAGTGGTGGATCGATTGCTGGCAATTTGTCCTGGACGCTGCCGAAATCGGCCCGGAAGACCGGATTGCCCTGGCGTTTTCGTTCGGTCCATTCATCGGGTTTTGGAGCGCTCACGACGCTGCGGTCGCCCGCGGGGCGATGGTCATTCCCAGCGGCGGCATGAGCACGCTGGCGCGCGTCGAGATGATCCGCAACTGCCGGGCGACCGCTTTGTTTTGCACCCCGAGCTACGCCCTGCGGCTGGCGGATGTGGCGCTGGAGAACCGCATCGAT
The DNA here is from genome assembly GCA_023430365.1 of Planctomycetota bacterium. GTDB lineage: Bacteria > Planctomycetota > Planctomycetia > Pirellulales > Pirellulaceae > JAEZAS01. Next base: position 6,271 of record JAEZAS010000330.1, on the reverse strand, counting down.
CCGGCCTCGCTGGAGGTGCGGCGGATTGTCGTTGCCGGCGAACCTGGGGGCTCGGTTCCCGCTCTTCGTAAGCGGATAGAGACCGCCTGGAACGCGAAGCTCATCGACCACGCAGGCGCTTCGGAAGTCGGCCCCTGGGGGCATTCCGATCCTGCGAGGCGCGGGCTGCACGTGCTCGAAACCGAGTTCATCGCCGAGTTCCTCTCGCTGACCACCGGCGGGCCAGCCGAGGAAGGGGAAATCTCCGAACTCGTGCTTACGCCGCTCGGCCGACTCGGTAGCCCCGTCGTGCGCTATCGCACGGGGGACCTGGTGAAGCCCGTTTATGGGCATGGGGGAGCCAACCACTTTGTGCTGCTCGATGGAGGCGTGCTTGGGCGGGCGGACGATATGATGATCGTCCGCGGTGTGAACATCTTTCCGAGTTCGCTCGAGCAAATCCTGCGCAGCTTCCCTGAGGTGGTCGAATTCCGCACGACCTGCCGCAAGAACGGGGCGATGGACGTGCTGACGATCGAGATCGAGGATCGTTTGGAGAAGCCCGATCGCGTGGCCCTGGAAATGAACCTGCGGCTGGGGCTGAAAGTAGACGTCCGCTGTGTGCCGCTCGGTTCGTTGCCTCGCACCGAAGGCAAGGGACGGCGGTTCGTCGATCTCCGCAAAGCGCCGGCGGAAACGCGGTAGAATCGGACGCTTTCCCTTCGACTCGCTTTCGCTCCTCCAGGTTGTCGTCATCGCATGTCTGAATATCCAACCGCCCTGAAGCTCGACGAAAACCAGCGCTTGCTGATCCAGTGGAGCGACGGCCAAGAGCGACGATACCGGCCGCGGGCCTTGCGCGACGCTTGCCCCTGCGCCACCTGCCGCGAGAAACGCAGCCAGCCGAGCGACCCGCTGCAGCTGCCGACCCTCACGATGGCGGAGGCCCAGCCGATGCGAATCCTGGGCATGCAGCCGCTAGGGAACTACGCCTATAACATCGCCTTCAGCGATGGCCACGACACGGGCATCTACACGTTCGAATTGCTGCGCGAGCTGGGCGAGGCGGTGGAGTAGTTCGTTCGCCAGCGATGTGCGAGGAGCGTCTCGTTCCCACGCTCTGCGTGAGAACGCAAATACCGACGCTCTGCGTCGTGTGCGTCAAGCGTGGCGCACTGGACGCAGAGCGTCCGAAGGGTGCGTAACGACGCGGAGCGTCGTTACGAGGTTTTTTGACCTTAGGCTCGTGCTGAGCTAGTTATTGAACCCGCCGAAAGGTCCGCCGAGGCCCGGAGGGGTGGTGGCGGGCTTGGGCGGCTTGATCCCTTCGCTTTCCAGCTTGCGGAAGGCGTCGACCCCGTAGCCTTCGTCCTGAGCGGAGGCCGCTTCCTTGATGATGTCGGCCCGGCCGAGGTGGATCTTCTTGTAGACGTCTTCCGAGATCACGTAGTACCAGTCGGCAAAACGGGCGTTCAGCTCAGCAACGCGCTGCTCGGCCTTGCGACGCTTCTCGTTGTACTCGTCCAGCTTGCGCTGGTTCTCTCGCTTGATGCGGGCGAGCTCTTCGTCGTCTTCGCTGGCCGCCGGCTTCTTGTCCTCCGCCTGGTCGGCATCGCCGCTGGCCGCTTCGCCGTCGCCAGCCTCCTGGTCCGCGCCTCCGCCCCCTGCACGCTCGTTGCCTTCGGCGGGAGCGGCGGGTTCCGTGGTTTCGGGAATCAGTTCGGGGGGCTGCAGCGTTGACTGAGCAAGCTGGGCGGTGACGAACAGGTAGCGGTTGAGCTTGCCTTCGTCCGAGGCGGTATCGCCACCTTGGATTTTGCCGAAGCGGAGGACGTACTCGACGCCATCCTTCATGTCGACGAGCACTTCGCCGTTGCTGGCCGCGATGTCGTACTTGTCACCCGCCCGCGGAACGAGCAGGAAGCCGAAGTCGGCTAGGGCGTTTTCGTACTTCAGCAGGTCTTCGCCGCCGGTCAGGCTGGCGCCGAGCCCTTCTGGCTTGCGCTGGACGTCGACGATCTTCAGGTCGTCGAGCGCGGTCTTCATCTCGTCGAGTTTCTGCTTGTTCAGCTCTTCATGCTCGCCGAGCTGGGTTTCGCGGAGCGTCTGGCCGGCGCGAACCAGCAACTTGACCAGGTCCCAGTTGCCCGCTTCGGTGTTCCAGCCGACGGTGGCTTCCATCCGCGGGAAATAGTGATACCGGCCGCCGGGCGAAGGAAGGATACTGTAGTCCTTGATCGTGAGCTGGCTCACGTCGAGGGCGTTCAGCTTCAGGAGGTCCTTTTCGATCCACTTGTCGAAGTCGGCGGGAAGCTTTTCGAGATCGACCTTCGCCACATAGACGCGATCCTGATTCGGACGACGGACAAACCGCTGGTCCGGAGCGCCGGCGACTTGCTTGCCGATGACCAGTCGCAGCAGGTCCTTCCCCTTGTCGTCCTGCATGGCGACGAGGGTGCCGACCCCTTCGGAGCCGACCTTCAGCTTGGCGCTCGAGGGCTCGATGACACCCAGATCCGCATGCTCGTTCGCCATATCCGTGGCGACGTCGATCGCCTTGATTGTGATCAGGCCGCTGGCTGCGTCGCGGAGCTGGTTCTCGGCGTCGGCGGGATAGTTGCCGTGCGAGGGCACAACCCAGCGGCCGCCGACTTGGGCCACCTTGAACGACTTGAGGGCCGCCTGACTTTCGTCGAACGTGACGATCTCCAGGCTCTTGGCCTTCAGCGGGTCCTGGAAGTCGGGGAACAGCGGCTTGTCGATCTCGGCGCTCACGGCGACTTCATTCGCCCCGCTGCGCGACATGGTGCGGTCGGCGATCGCGGCGATCAGCACAACGGCTGCCACGCCGAGGTAGATCAGGGTTTTGGTGGCTTCGTTCATGGTTCGGGTTAACTCCAGCCTCTGGTCCCCTCTCGCTATGGGAGAGAGTTCGGGTGAGGGAGGTATGCGGCTTTGATGGCTGTGTTTGTTCGTATTCTTGTATCCTCGTTACGACGCTCTGCGTCGTAACGCAAACCCCCGGACGCTCTGCGTCCACTGCACGACGCAGAGCGTCGGTACGGGCGTTCCCATGCAGAGCGTGGGAACGAGGATCTTCTCTACTCTCTGAACTCTAAACTCTCAGCTCTAAACTCTGTCCCCTACGCTCCACCTCAGATTTTCATCCGCGACCGGCTGATGCCCTCGCGTTCTCGCAGGCGGCGGCGGACCCAGACGACGAAACCGACCAGCAGGGGCGGAATCGGCGGCAGGAGGGCGGCCCAGAGCTTGTACTCGTTCTGAATCTGCTGGATCTCCTGGTCTCGCTCGCGGCGGATGCGCTCCAGGTCGCGATCGCGATCGATCCGCAGTTTCTCTTTCTTCACCTCAGCGCGGCGATTGGCCGTCTCTTGCTTGAGCTGCAGGCTTTGCATCGTCGCATTCAACTCACCGGGGTCGATCTGCTTGCCTTCGGCTTGCTGGGCTCGCAGGTCTTCGACGACCTGCTGCAGCTTTTCGTATTGCTTCTTGGCTTCGTCATCCGCTTCCTTGACGGCCTTGTCGTACTCGGCCTGGAACTCGCGCTGGTCTTCCAGTTCCTGAGCCCGGGCCTTGGCCGAAGCGGATTCGATCGTCTGCAAGGTGCTGTGACGCGGCTTGCGCTTGCGGATTTCGAGGAATCGCTCGTCGCCGGCGACGGCGTCGACGATGTTCAGCACGAACGGCACGTTGTCGAACCTGAAGTTGTTCTCCTGGTCCGGCTGATTGCGGAGCATGATGAACTGGCTGTCGAGCATGTCGATGTCGCAGACGTAGATGACGTTGATGCCCTTGGGCTTCGCGTCGGCCTTGTCTTCCGCATCGTCTTTCTTCGACTTGTCGTCGGCTGCTTTATCGGACTTATTGTCGCTCTTGGCGGCGGCTTCATCGACCTTCTGTTTCACCCAGGCGGCCAGGGTGTAGCGGCGGCCGGTCGGCTTGCCTCGTTTGACGGCCGTCAGGTAGGGATCGTTGCGGTTCTCCATCCAGTCGTTGACGGTGATCTGGCCGGAAGCCGAATCGCCGGTAGCGACCAGCTCGGTGAACTCCAGATCGGTGCCAGCGGCTTCAAACACGGCTCCGGGGAAGGGGAGCAGCAGTTCTTCGAAGCCGGCGACCGCAGGTTGGTCGGGATTGAACGAGTTGCTCGCGCCCGGAGCGTCTTCGCGAATGAACACCAGCTCAGGACCGATGCCCCGCATCTGGAATCGCGGGTAAGGATTGTAGTCCTGCCAGACAACGACGCCCGGCACGCCCTGGCGGGCGCCCTGATCGCCGAGCGGCTGAATGCCGATCGCTTCCCACAGGGCGCGGATGTCTCCCTTCTGCGGCGGCGGACCACCCATCCCGAACATGCCTTGCGGCGGCTTGTCCTGGTTGGTGCCGACGACGCCCCCCATGATCACGGGCATCGGATCTTCGAAGATCGCCGCCGGTTGGCCGGCCTTGATCGCCGTCACGACGTTGGCCAATTGCTGCGGGCCGAGCGACGACGGTTGAACGACGAGGAGCACATCGTACTTCTCGGTGTCGATCGGGTTCGCCGGGTCGACTTCCTCAACGCGGTACTGCTTTTCCAGCTCCTCGATGATCATCTGCTTGGGGATCTGTCGCGGCTGACCACCGGCGAACGAGAAGCCGCCAAACATCTGGGCGTCGGTCGTAACCACGCCGAGTCGCTTCCGCTCCGCCTTGCTGCCGACGGTGGCGATCGAGCGGACGAGTTCGTACTCAACCGGCGTTCCGTTGCCGAAGAACGGCACCACGACCTTCTCCAGACCGCTGGTGAACGCGGCGCCGAGGATGAATTCCTCCTCACGCACGGCGCCCCGGGCCCGGCTGATGACCGTTTGCTTGCGAATGCCAAATCGCTCGTCCGCCAATGCCGCTTCGGCGCTGAACGGCTCGAGATTGTCGTGCAGACGCACTTCGACCCGGTTGCCCGCCTGGCGTTCGAGTTCCTTCAGCATCGAGACGAGGTTGTACTTCGTCTTGATGTACTCATCCGGCACGTTGGCGCTGATGAAGGCGTCGATCCGGATCGGCTGACCACCTTCGTCCTCGATCTTGTCGAGCAGCCGCAGGGTGTCGGGAGAGAGCGAGCTCACCTTGCCAGCCGTGAGATCCTTGCGGAAGAAGTCGTGGGCCGAGAGCAGCATGTTCAGGCCCAACACGACCAGCAGCACCGCCACGACGCGAACGATGTAGTGGCCCCATAGCGACTGACCGTGCTTGCCGCCCGACCAGTGTCGCCGGCCGATGAGCACCATGCTCAGGTAGATGCCGACGACGATCAGCATCACGAAGTAGATCACGCCCGACACGCTCACCACGCCGCGGCCAAAATCGTCGAACTTGCCTTCGACGCTGAACCGCTCGACGCTCGAAGCGACCGCAGGGGAGGGAATGACCGTGTCGGCAAAGCCGAGAAACACCAGGGCGCTGTTGAACACCAGGCCGAGGATGAAGCCGACCGTCAGGTTGTGCGTGAGGAACGAGGCCACCATGCCGATCGCCAGCATCGCGAGGCCGACGAGCCAGTAGCCCAGGTAGGTCGTAAAGAACAGTCCCGTATCGACGTCGCCATAGGTGAGCGACACGAGCACGGCAAAGTTCGATAGCTGCGAGAAGAGGAGCGAAACGGTGAAGATCGCCGCGGCCGACAAATACTTGCCGATGACGATGTCAAAGTCCCCCGCCGGCAGCGTAAGGAGCAATTCGTCGGTTCCCTGCCGCTTTTCATCCGCCCAGAGGCTCATCGTGATGGCTGGGATGAACACCAGCATGATGCGCGGCATCCAGCGGTTGAGCTGGTCGAGGTTGGCCAGGTTCGAGACAAAGAACTCGTGCGGCCAGAAGGCGGCGAGCGAGCAGAGAAACACGAACAGGCAGAGGAACACGTAGCCGGTGGGGTTGCTGAAGTAGCCGATGAAGTTTCGCTTCAGCACCGCGAACGCCGCCCGGCGGTAGATGGCCAGTGGCGATAGCGCGAGGGCCAGGATGACCAGAAACAGCACGTCGACGCCGAACAGTTTCAGCATCTCGAGCAGCATGGCCAACAGATTGTCGCTCATCGTTCGAAACTCGTATCGCTATGGAAAGGATGGATTCAGAGGAAAGTGTTTGGCTGACCGCGTTGCTTTGTCCGGTCCCCTCTCCCTCCGCGAAGAGGGGTAGGGTGAGGGAGCATTGCGGTTTGAATTGCTTTGCCAGGCGGGAGGCCTTGGTGCTGCGGGCCTCCCTTACCCCAGCCCTCTCCCAAGGGGAGAGG
>JAEZAS010000318.1 GCA_023430365.1 Planctomycetota bacterium | reverse complement strand
TCTCTCCCGCCACGGCGAGCACGAGCGGCAACGTCACGCTCGAACTCGAAGGGACCGAGGATGTGCTCGCCGGTTGGCAGTCGTCCGCTGATTCCGCCGCCTGGCGGTTCCGGCTCATTCAGCCGGGATTTTTCGAAGTGCAAGTGCACTATGCGGCGGGGGACCAGGCGTTCGGCCGAAAGCTGCAGGTCCTGGTCGACGGAACGGCCAAGCCGCTCGAGTTGCAGCCGACCACGGACGGCTATCGCACCGATTTGCAGGTCGTGGCGCTGCAGGCCAGCGGCGTGCATGAATTGCGACTGTCGCAGGCGGGAGAGTTCGACGGCGACCTGCGGGTGAAATTGGTCCGCCTGCGCGCGATTGCTTCGACGGGGAATTGAACCGGGCGGGACCGGTTTCTGGCGGCCTGTGACCTAAGCTTGCGCAGCCCTTTTGTGCGCGCGAGGGTCTGGTCGTCACAACCGTCCTGATCCCTACAGGCGGAACTCGCGCGCGGGCCGGGAATTTTCGACGCCGCGAGAGAGACGTCATGCACAAGTGGATGATTGCGATCGCCGCCCTGATTTTGCCCGCGACGACGGTCGGCCAGGAGCCGATGTTCCGGCTGAAGCTGGGGCAGGAATGGTTGGAGGGGACTCCGCTGGCCTCGAACACGAGCGAGGTGGTGCTGCTGCTGCGGGACGGGCAGTGGCGCGACTTCAGCCCGGCGGCCGTGCAGGAGTTCAAGGCGGTCGGCGGCGGTTTTCGCAGCTTTGGCGCTGCGGAAATGCGCGGACAACTGCAGCGCGAGTTTGGCAACGGCTACGACGTCTCCGGGGCAGGGCACTACCTGGTCGTGCACCCGGCGGGACAGCGGGACCGCTGGGCGCCGCGCTTCGAGGAATTGTATCGGTCGTTCGTCCACTACTTCTCGGTTCGGGGTTGGCGGCCGACGGAGCCGCGGTTTCCGCTCGTGGCGGTCGTCTATCCGCGGCAGGTCGATTTCCTGGAGCAGGCTCGCGAGGAAGGAGTGACCGCCAGCGGCATGCTTGGCTATTACTCCCCCAAGACGAACCGCATTTTGCTCTACGACTCGTCCGCCGAGTCGGGCGGCGATTGGACGCTCAACGCCGAGACGGTGATTCACGAGGCCACGCATCAGACCGCCTTCAACACGGGCATTCACAATCGCTACGGCCAGGCGCCGCGTTGGGTGGTCGAGGGGCTAGGGACGATGTTCGAAGCCCGCGGCGTATGGGACTCGCGCAAGTACCCGCAGCTTGGCGATCGGGTGAATCGCGGCCGACTGGAGCAGTATCGGCGGATGATGAAGCACCGTCTCTGGAGCGCGATCGGCGATATCGTCTCGTCCGACCGGCCGTTCCAGACCAACGTCGATCACGCCTACGCCGAGGCCTGGGCGCTGACGTTCTTCTTGTGCGAGACCGAGCCCAAGAAGTACCTGCAATACGTCGCCAAGACCGCGGCTGTCGAGCCGTTTGCACATTACACCGCGCCACAACGGCTGAAGGACTTTACCGATGTGTTCGGGACCGACCTGAAGCTGCTCGACGCGCGAATGCAGCGGTTTTTGCAGGGAATTAAGTAGCGAGACCAAACCGCAGCCGGCGGCTAACAGCCGCCGGAGAAAGGCAATCTGAGCTTCCCTGGCATCAGGCCATGCTCGTCGTTCTCCGGAGCGTGTTACGCTCCGGCTGTGGGTAGGGTCCTGCCTGGGAACGAGCGGGTGATGTCGCTACCATAGCGGCTTGTCTTTGCCCGCTGGTTTTCCTACGGATGATTGCCATGTCCCGCTTCCGCGTTCTGATTACCGACTACGCCTGGCCGAATCTCGATATCGAGCGGAGCACGCTCGCCGAGATCGACGCGGAACTGGTCGTTGCCGAAAAGCAGGACGCCGGATCGCTCGCTGAACTGGCGGCCACTTGCGATGCGATCATGACCAACTGGGCCAAAGTGCCGCAGTCGGTCATCGAGGCTTGCAAGGAGTGCCGGATCGTCTCGCGGCTGGGAATCGGTTTGGACAATATCGACGTGGCCTACTGCACGTCGCAGGGCATTCCGGTGACAAACGTGCCGGACTACTGCCTGATCGAAGTCGCCGAGCACTCGCTCGCCCTGCTATTGGCGATGTCGCGGAAAGTCGGTTGGTATCACTGGCAGACGAAGCAGGCTCAGTACCAATTGCAGTCGGGCCCCAAGCTGCGGCGGATCGAAGGACAGACGCTCGGCATCGTCGGCCTGGGGAATATCGGCATCAAGCTTGCCGAGAAGGCGATGGCCCTCGGGCTGAAGGTGATCGCCACCACCCGGAGCGGCAAAAGCAAGTTGCCGGGCGTGGAAATCGTCTCGTTCGACCAGTTGCTCGAACAGAGCGACTACATCTCGCTGCACACGCCGCTGACACCGGAAACGCGGCACATGTTCGGCCCCGAGCAGTTCAAGCGGATGAAGCCGTCGGCCTATCTGATCAACACGGCCCGCGGGGGACTGATCGATGCTCGGGCTCTGGCGGTCGCTCTCGACGAAGGTCGGCTGGCGGGAGCGGCCCTGGATGTTCAGGACCCCGAGCCGCCAGACCTGACGCACCCTCCCTACAGCGATCCTCGCGTGATCGTCACGCCGCACGCCGCCTTCGTGTCGGAAGAATCGCTGGCGAACCTCCGCAGCCGGGTGGCGAAGCAAGTGGCGACGCGGCTGACCGGCGGAGTGCCGGAAAATGTGGTCAATCCGGCCGTGCTGGAACCGTCGGCCTGACCGGCCCGACCGTCACACATCGTTCGATCTTTCCATTGCGGACGATCCGGGGCAGCGGCGAAGTCTGCCCTGCGTTTTTGACCAAAGTCTGGTTGTGACCTAAGAGATTGGAGAGGGTTGCGCGTTCGGGTGCAGGCCGCGGAAAAACCGCCGCGCCGCATTCGTTCGGCCTGGCTCGACGCGGGTGACGGCTGTTGTGGTGTCGTCCTGCGTTCGGCGCATCCCGGTCGGTCCCCTACGGAAACTCCCGGCAAGTGAACGCAATGGACGATTCTCTTTGTGAGAAGAGCTCGGAGACGAATTGGCGAGCAGAGCTTGCCCGTTCGTGCGACGAGCAGCGCCAAAGCGCTCGCACGCTGCTGGAGCGGCAGCGTGAACGATTTCGGGCGCTCGAAACTCAGCTGACCAGCCGCATCGACGAACTGGTCGCCACGCTCAGCTCGGAACAGATCGAAAGCCAGCAGCAAGAGCAGGACATCTCCCGTCGGGAGATGCTCCTCGCCCAGCGGGATTCAGCCCTGGCGGAACGCCTGCAGGAACTGGCGGCGCGCGAGACTCAGTGGTCGCTGAGTCTCCAGGAGAGCCAGGACAAGCAGCAGGCCTGGCTGGACCAGATGGCGCAGCGACTCGCCGCCCTGGACGAGCGGCACGCCGAGCTGAACGATCTGGAATGTCGGCTGCAACTGCAACAGGTCGCATGTTCCCGCCGCGAAGCGGAACTCGAACGCCAGGCCCAGGAACTGGCCGAGCGAACGCAAAAATTTGAACAAACGCTCGAGCAGGCCGGCCAGCGCCAGGCGGCTCTCGACCAATCGCGAGAAAAACTGCGCGAAGAAAGCGACCAGCTCCAACGTCAACTCGAGGAGCTGCGACAGGCCCAGGCACAATTGGAACGGGACCGCGCCGCGCTGCTCGACCGCGAGCAGGAAACCCAGCGGCAGCGGCGACACGTCGCCCAGCAATTGCGGTCGCGCAAGAACGAGTTGGTCGCCGAGATCGAGCTGCATCGCGCCGAGGCGCTCTGCTCGTCCCATGGCGAAGAACTGCAGCTTCAGATCCGTCTTTCGGAATTGCAGGCCAAGTACGATCGGGCCCGCGAAGAACTCGCCGAACGCGATTCCCAGCAAGGCTCGCTCGGCGAACGTGTCAGCCTGCTGCAGGATCAGCTCCAGGCCCGCGAGGCCGAACTGCAAGCGATCAACCAGGCGGCTCAGGAGGCGGAAACCGCCCGCCGGGAGTTTGCCGAGAAGGTCGAGAGCCTGTCCGCCGACCTGACGGAAGCCAAGGAACAACTCGCGCAGCAGCATGAGCTGGTGGCGGCAGAACTTTCCGATTCGTTCACAGCCAAAGAGCAATCGCTGACCGCCGAATTGGAATCGGCCCGCGAGCGGCTCGACGCTCTGCAAGCCGAACTCGAACAGGCCCGCGCCGAAGCGGCGGCCAAGGTTTCGGATTCACAGTTGCTCGAGGTGGACCTCAGCGGCGAGATCGCCCGGCTGCAGGAAGAGAATCAGCAGTTGCAGCAGCAACTCGCCGAAGCTCAAGCCAACCGCGGCGCTTCGTCCGAAGGGGACAGCGAAGAGCTCGAGGACCTGCGCAACCGCCTGGAAATGGCCGTGCACGATGTGCGCGAGCTGAAGTCCAAGAACGCCGACCTCACCGAGCAGTTGGCCAAGGCGAAGCGAGCCGCGGCCAATGCTGGCGGCGGCGCCCCCGCCTCCGGACAGGCCCTCGGCTGGGAAGCGCAAAAGCAGCGGCTGTTGCAGGAGCTCGAAAACTTCGACGAAGAGGACGAGGAGCAGCGAGGAGAGAAGCTCAAGATCGAGCAGGCGATTCGCATCACCGACGAGACGGTCGCCGAGAAAGAGCGAGAGATCGAAGAACTGCGCCAACTGCTTCAGAACCAATCGGACAACATCGGCAACGTCGCAGTTGGGGCCGCGGCGATCGCCTCGATGCTCGACAGCGACGAGCTGCTCCGCCAGGAACGCGAGAGCGTCAAGAACCTGCAAGGCGAGCTCGAAGAGAAGCTGCGGAAGGCGGAAGTCGACATCTCGCTGGAACGGGCAAAACTGGCCCGCGAACGAGCCGAGCTGGAAGAGAAGCTGCAGGCCCTCGAACGAGAACGGACGCAGTTGGCGGCCGCCTATGGCGAGGGGGGCTCGGATCAGGGTGGCAAGGGAGGCAAGCAGCCGGCCCGCGGACGCTGGCTCGCCCGCTTGGGCATTCAGGGCGACGAAGGAAAGAAGTAGGTTCGCCGGCGCCGGACGGGCGCCTTGCCAGTGCTGGCAATTGGGTCGGGCAGCATCTCGGCCCTTCTGTTACGCAAGACCGCCCGGCAGGAGAGAGCCGTCGCTCTTGTGGCCTTTTCCCGGCTCGTCCTATAATCCCCGGCCGCGCGGCGACTGCCGCGTCGCGCAGCAGGCTCGAGAACGGAGGGCTAAAGGATGAGCGACTGGACGACCATCATTCGCACGGCGCTAGCATCGATGCTCGGCGCACTCAGCCTGGCCGCCTCCTTCTGCGAAGATTCCGATCCCCCGAGCGAGACGAAACCAGGTTCCGTCGTGGCTCGGGTAACGGATCAGCCGGCCAGAGCTGCGGTTAGCGATGAACCTGTGCAGGATGGTGCGGCCCCGGAAGCGAGTGGCGCCGAGCGACTGAACCTCCCGGCCGCCTTGTCCACGGC
>JAEZAS010000299.1 GCA_023430365.1 Planctomycetota bacterium | reverse complement strand
TTCCGCTGCACGGTTTTTCGTCGTCCACCCTCAGGATCGCTTCATGCTTCGCGGTTGCTTGGGCGCGCTGGCGCTGCTTGGGCTGTTTATTGGCGGCTACTATCTCTGGCTCGACCAGGTCTTTGACCGGCCGGAGAGCATCTATGCCGCGTGTGCAGTGGGGTTCATCGCCTTCCTGGCGTTTGGGGCGCTGCTGAACGCACGAAAGGCCTATCGGGACTGGTCGCTCGTGTCGACAGCCCGGCATGGGTTGCCGCCGACCCACGGCCGGCTGGTGGCGGTGAGCGGGACGATTCATCCCCTCGGGGACCCGTTGCGCGGGCCATTCAGCGGCGAGCCGTGCACGATCGTCGAGTACGACCTGACGAGTCGCCAGCGGGTCGACGGCGCCAAGGACCCGAAAACGGCGGGCTCCGACTACGCCGGTTTTCTTATGACGCCCAGCGCCATCCGCTCCAAGGTCGGCGAAGTCCGGCTGCTGGGCTTCCCGATCCTCGAAGGGTTCAGCGAGCGCTACTGCACTGGGGTCGCCTCCGCCCGCCATGCGCGAGACTTCCTCACGACGGCCCAGTTCGAGGACCGCACCGGGGTGCGGATGCTGACGCTGCTCAACGTGTTCGGCGCCGTCTGGTCCGACGACGACGGCCAGGTCGAGAAGAACCTGCGGATCGGCAAGACGAAGCTGACCGAGATCTTTCCCGATACGCTCGACGCGGAAATCGATCGCTTCATCGAATGGGAGCAAAAGAACCCCCAGCAGGCCTAGGCGAAGCTAAGGTCGCAGGCTGCCGCCGCCATGGCCGACGACGATGAACCCGTCGCGGACGATCTGGAGGACGCGGACGACGAGGACGAACTGGAAGAGAACGTTCGCGGAGTGGACCAGGAAATCCCCCGCATGACCGAGAAGCGGGTGCGCGTGGGCGAAAAGGTCTGCGCCATCGGCATCTACGACGAAGTCCGGATGGGGCTCTGCCCGCCCCAAGGCTCGACGAAGCCGAATCGGCTGCTCAAGGGCTCCGTCGAGGCGATCGAGCGTCGGTCGCGAAGTTCGCTCGTCAGCAACCTGCTCGGCGGGCTGCTTACGTTGCTGCTGCTCAACGGCGGCGTCTATGGCGCGATGCAGTTGTACCTGCGCTCGGATGATGCGGTGAGGGATCGAACCGAAAAAGCGTTCGCCGCGGTCGAGCGAAACGATTTAGCAGCGCTCGAGCAGTTGCAGCGGCGGAAGTTCGACGTGGCGCAGGCAACCAACAGCGAGGGACAGACTCTGCTAATGAGGGCCACCGATCCTGCGGTCGCCGATTGGCTGATCGAGCAGGGGGCCGACGTGAACGCGGTCGATACGTCGGGCATGACCCCGCTGCTGTACGCCGCGCGGCACAATCGGGCGGAGGTAGCCAGGCAGCTGATCGACGCGCGGGCCGATCTGGGATTCGAAAGCCCCTCGACTCGCCGCACGGCGCTCCGCGAAGCGGACGAGTATCGCAGCGCGGAGGTGGCGGCGATGCTCCGCGCAGCCGGAGCGAAGGACGATGTGATCACGGCCGACAACGGCGAGGCGCTCCCAGCCGGGGGCGGACTGCAGCTGGCGGCCTGCAAGGAGTACCTGGCCGCACTACAAGCCCAGGATGTGCCGCGGTTGCAGAAGCTGGTGTCGAGCGACAACGGTTCGACGTGGGACGGCGACTGGGATTTGTGGAAGCGAACGCATCTCGCCGAAGTGACCGCCTATGAGGGTTGGGTTCGCGGAGACGATGCGACGCTGCGGCTGTTCGGCACCACCGGCGGCGGCAGCACCGCGTTTTGGACGTATCAACTCCGCCGTGAAGACGGAGCCTGGAAGGTCGTGCGCGAAGACTGGGAATAGACACCTGCATCGGCGTCTCGGCCCCGCTGAGCCGCGCAGCGGCGGCATTCATTCGCCGGGGGCGTGAGCCCCCGGGAAGAGACGCAAATCGATTGAGCCCCGCAGGGGCGACATTGGATTGATTCGGGGACCAATGTCGCCCCTGCGTGGCTAGGCCAACTTTCGCAGGATATCAATGCCACGCTCGATCGTCGCGTCGCTGGCCGCGTACGAGATGCGGAAGTGCGAGTCGCGGCCGCTGAAGATGTTGCCGGGAATGATCAGCAAGTTGTTCTCGATGGCCCGCTTCACCAGTTCGCTGCCGCTTCCGCCAGGCGCCTTCGGGAAGACGTAGAACGCGCCGCCCGGCTGGGTGATTTCGTACTTGTCGCTCAGGCCGGCGACGATCATGTCGCGCTTCTTGCGATAGGCGTCCACGTAGCCGCTCATGTCGACATCCATCGCCACGGCGCCCGCCCACTGCACCGGTTGGGGGGCGCAGACGAACGTGTACTGCTGGAGCTTGATCATCGTGTCGATGATTTCGGCGGGGCCGTGCGCGTAGCCCAGACGCCAGCCGGTCATTGCGTGGCTCTTCGAGAAGCCGTCGATCACCAGGACCCGGTCGTTGTACCTGGCGGGAGAGACGAACGGCTCGTCGTAGATGAACGTGCTGTAGATCTCGTCGGAGAGGAGCACGATGTTCTTGTCGGCGGCGAGCTGGGCGAGCTCGCGGATTTCCTGCTCGCTGGCCGTGACGCCCGTGGGGTTGGCGGGGCTGTTGAGCAGGATCATCTTGGTGCGCGGCGTGGTCGCGGCGGCCACCTTATTGACGTCGATGCGGAAGTCGGGATAGGTGTCGACGATCACCGGCTTGCCGCCGGCAAGCTGCGTGAGCGACGTGTACATGACGAAGTAGGGATCGAACACGATCACTTCGTCACCCGGATTGACGATCGACAGCATGGCGAGCGCCAGGCCGCCGCTGGTGCCGCTGCTGACAAACACCTTGCGATCCGCGTGGCCATATTCCTTAGTCACCCGCTCCTGCAGCTTCTCGCGCAGGACGGGCATGCCCTGCGTGAGGGCGTAGGAGTTCTTGCCGCTGCGAATGGCGTCGATGCAGGCCGACTTCACTTCCTCCGGCACATCGAAATCGGGCTGGCCGATCGAGAGGTTGATCGGGTCCTTCATCTTGGCGGCGAGGTCGAAGACCTTGCGAATGCCGCTGGAGTCGAAGGCTTTGGTGCGGTCGGCGATCCAAGACATGGTTCGGGAGTCAGGGGTCAGAGGGCGGGAGACGGGGGACAGGGACCGGTTGAGTATCGTCGGC